>NZ_JBLVPS010000021.1:0-77902 GCF_048286515.1 Flavobacterium rhamnosi
TTGTTTGGCCTCAGTAATCTTATTGAACTTTTTTAGCCAATAATTGAATTGGTGCAATGAGATATCCTGCTCCCTGCAAAATTTGCTTTTTGGCAATCCTGACTCTCGCCATTGCTCGGCCAATGTGTACATCTGTTCTTGTTGATTCATGTCTAAAATTTTGAATCAGCAAATTTAAACTAGATGATTTATGAATCAAAGATGCTTTTAGTGGGACCAATACGAAAAAAGGGATTGTTGAAATTATAGTAAAGAGGCTTCTTTTTGAAAGTCTCTTTAAGTTTTATAAGAAGGTTAAGCAGCATTAGTAGTGTGAAAGAGGATAAAAAAAAGAGAGAAATTTTTAAAATTTCTCTCTTTTTCAGTATAGTTTTTACTAGACAAGTGATAAAACGAATTGTATATTTTTTTAAAAAATTATCATTTGGGACTTCACATTGGAAATGTATTGAGAAAGCGAAATTACCGGATGACTTTCTTGTAAATGGTATTTACGTTTTAATTTTATTCTAATATTAATTCGCTCAAAGCTTCTTTACTAAAGCCTTTTAGCTGATCGTTTTTTCCCACTTTTATTTTTGTAACCCAGTTTGGGTCTGCTAAAATTGGTCTTCCGACAGCTACAAGGTCAAAATCACCTCTGTCTAAGCGTCTCGTTAATTCATCCAAAGATGTAGGCTGAGAACTTTCGCCCGCAAAAGCTCCAAAGAAATCTCCAGAAAGTCCAACCGAACCTACTGTAATAGTTGGTTTACCAGTCAATTTTTTAGCCCATCCTGCAAAATTAAGATCATTGTCTTCGAATTCTGGTTCCCAAAAACGGCGCTGAGAACAATGTAAAATATCAACACCTGCATCAATCAAGGGACTAAGCCAAGCTTCCATTTCTTGAGGTGTTTTTGCTAGTTTGAAGGAGTAGTCAGATGGTTTGAACTGAGAGAGTCTCATAATCACTGCAAAATCTTCTCCTACTTGTTTTCTAATTTCTTTAATGACATCCACGGCAAAACGGGTACGCTCTCTTAGCGTTTTGCCACCATAATTATCTGTACGCTGATTTGTGGCATCCCAGAAAAACTGATCGATCAGATAATCGTGAGCGCCATGTATTTCTATACAGTCAAAACCTAACCTTTTGGCATCAGCAGCAGCTTTTCCAAAAGCTATAATGGTATTTTCAATATCAGTTGCGGTCATCGTGGTTCCGTTACTAAAACCAGGTCTGTTTAATCCTGACGGACCTTCAAAAGGTACTGTTGGTAACCAGCCTGAATGATGATTATCCATGATGCCCATGTGCCATATCTGCGGTCCCATCTGTCCACCAGCAGCATGAACACCATCAATTACGTGTTTCCATCCTGCCAAAGATTTGTCACCATAAAAGTGAGGTACATTAGCATCATTTGATGAAGAAGGTCTATTAATAACTGTTCCTTCGGATAATATTAGACCTACTTCGCCTTCGGCTCTTTTTTGATAATAAACTGCTACCTCATCTGTCGGTATTCCATTTGGAGAAAAAGAACGCGTCATAGGCGCCATTACAATTCTATTTTTAAGATTAAGCGTCTTCAAGCTGAAGGGCGTAAACAAACTATTTGTATTCATATTGTTTTATAGATTAGATTCGATTATTTTGCTCAGTGCCGTAAATGCTTTTTCGTTGCGCTTGTAATAAGTCCATTGTCCCACCCGTTTAGATTCAATGAACCCGGCGCGTTGGAGAATTGATAAATATTCTGAAACAGTTGATTGGGTAAGCCCCGCTTTGGCCTGAATTTGTCCCACACAAACACCGTGCTCAAAACCAGCAGCCAGTTGTTCTGGGAAATTTATTTCAGGTTCTTTTAACCATTCCAGCATTTGTAATCTGGACTTGTTCGATAATGCCTTAAAAAGTTCTATATGATCCATAGTGCAAATGTATCGACTTTTCCCGATATATCAATTTAATAGAAAGTATTTAGGATTTATTTAAGAGTTGAAGTAGGTGAATATTTTGATTCCCTTGTCGTTTTGTCGGAAATAAAATGTAAATTTTTTTGAGATTGTGATAATAATACAAACAAAAAATCCTGTAAATACCAGTATCTACAGGATTGTACATGGGGTATAAATACATCTATTACCTGTGTTGATCAATACCACAGAAGAAAAAATAGATACTTGGAGTCTCGAATGAAAATTCTGACGTTACAGCTTATCCTATTAATTGGGTGAACAGATCATGTCTTTCATTGAGGTATTGGTATTCAAATCCTTTGGTATTCATATTGGTTTTGATAGACTGTACGTCATTTGGATTCTTCAATTCTATGCCAACAACTACTGATCCTACTTCACGACTATTTTTTTTAGCAAACTGAAAATAGGTAATGTCATCATCAGGGCCTAATATATCGTTTACAAATTCTTTTAATGCTCCGGGACGTTGTGGAAATTGAATCATGAAATAGTGCATTAATCCTTCGTAGAGTAAGGAGCGCTCTTTAATTTCTGCAGTTCTTTCGATATCGTTGTTGCTGCCGCTTACGATGCAAACTACCGTTTTTCCTTTTATTTCGGCTGCGTAAAAATCTAGCGCAGCTATTGTCAATGCTCCGGCAGGTTCTACTACCATAGCTTCTTCATTGTACAATCGCAATATGGTGGTGCATACTTTTCCTTCGGGAACCAGTATAATATCGTCTAGGTTTTTTTGGCAAATGGCAAAAGTCAGATCGCCCACTTGTTTTACGGCTGCTCCATCAACAAACTTATCGATAGTCTCTAAAGCTGTGTTTATGTGATTTGCAATGGAAGTTTTCATTGAAGGAGCCCCCTGAGGTTCCACTCCAATGATTTTGGTTTTGGGACTTAATTGTTTGAATACGGTTGAAAGCCCGGAAGCCAGTCCGCCTCCACCAATGGGTACAAATACATAATCGATAGCCTTTTTGTGGCTATCCAGAATTTCTAACCCGACGGTTCCTTGACCTGCAATGACTTTTAGATCATCAAAGGGATGGATAAAGGCTTTATTGTTTTGTTTGGCATCGGCTACCGCTTCTTTATAAGCATCATCAAAAGTGTCGCCTGTCAAAACAATTTCGACGTAGTTTTTTCCAAATAATTGAACCTGTTTGACTTTCTGTTTAGGTGTGGTTTTGGGCATATAAATTTTACCCATTATTTTCAAAATATGACAAGAGAAAGCGACACCTTGTGCATGATTTCCAGCACTTGCGCATATGATTCCGTGTTCTTTTTCGGAAGGGGTAAGTGTGCACATTTTATTATAAGCGCCTCTTATTTTGTAAGAACGAACCACTTGCAAGTCTTCACGTTTTAGCAATATAGTTGCCCCAAACTCATCCGATAGATTCAAGTTTTCAAGTAAGGGAGTAGGTAAGACTACGTTTTGAAGTTGTTTTTGTGCTTGTTGCACGGTTTTGAATAAGTCCATTTTTTTGTCTGTTACATTTCGAAAATCATACTTTTATGACTCAAGAATTCGTTATTTATAGGTTTTTTTGCGGGGTCATTTTTTTCCATATGCAGTACTTTCTTGTGAATCCCTTCACTTGATTTGATAATGGCAATTCGGGAACTTTTTACAAACTCGATGAGCCCGTATCGATCTAATTTTTCGAGTAAGTTATTTATTTCCTCGTCTTGTCCCGTGGCTTCAAATACGGTATAATCTTCTTGGATAACTACAGCTCTTGCACCGTACTGTCTTAATAAACGTTCTACTTTCACCTCTTTCATAATAACGGAAGTAGGGACTTTGTACAGTGCGATTTGTTGCCAGATAATCTCCTCGTTTGTGTTACAGTAACATTTAAAAACATCCACAATTTTCTCTATTTGACGCACTAGGTTTTTTACCACCGCTTCGGTTTCTTTGACTACGATAGTAAATCGGTATATTTTCTCGATTTCGCTTGGAGAAGAATTTAAGCTTTCCAAGCTAATTTTCCTTCTGGAAAACATAATCGCTATTTTGTTGATCAACCCTACTTGATTTTCAGTGTAGATGGTTAATGTATATTCCTTTTTCATGTTTTGTTTGTTGTTGATTATTTAACGTTGCATTTCTTCTTTACTCAATATGATTTCAGCTACACTTGTTCCCTGCATGACCATAGGGAAAACATTGTCTTCTTGAATTACAGCTACTTCCAGTAAGAATGCACTGGGATGGTCCAGCATTTGCTTTAGACTATCTCTTAATTCTTCTCTTTTAGAGACCTGTCTGCCGTCAATGCGATATGCTTTGGCGACTTGCACAAAATCAGGACTTTGAATATCGGTAAACGAATATCTTTTTTCGTGAAATAGCTCTTGCCATTGGCGTACCATACCTAAAAAGCTATTATTGAGGATTAAGATTTTTACGTTGGGCTGAAACTGCATAATGGTACCTAATTCCTGTAAGTTCATCTGGGCTCCGCCATCGCCCATAATGGCGACAACCTGTCTATGTGGAGCTCCAAATTTAGCTCCAATAGCAGCAGGCAGTGCATACCCCATTGTTCCCAATCCGCCACTAGTAATATTACTTCGGGTATGGTTTTGTTTGGTATAGCGGCAGGCTATCATTTGATGTTGCCCCACATCGGTTACAATTACGGCATCGCCACCTGTCAGTTCGTTAAGAACATTAATTACTTCTCCCATAGTCAATCCGCCTTGAGTTGGGTTTAATTCTTTTTGGATGACCATTTTATTTTCTTTTTCGTTTTTTATTTTAAATTGAAGAAGCCATTCCGGATGTGTGTTTTTGTCTAGTAAAGTGGTGAGTAAGGGTAGTGTTTCTTTGCAATCTCCCCAAACAGAAAGAGTGGTGAGTACATTTTTGTCAATTTCGGCAGGATCAATATCGAGATGAATGATTTGTGCTTGCTTGGCATATTTGTCTAATCTTCCGGTAACCCTGTCATCAAAACGCATACCTATAGCAATCAGGACATCACATTGATTGGTCATGAAATTTGGACCGTAATTTCCGTGCATGCCTAACATACCAACTGCCAACGGATGGTCTGTCGGAATGGCGCTCATTCCCATAATAGTCCAAGCGGTGGGTATTCCTGCTTTTTCTATAAAGGCAAGAAATTCTTTTTCAGCATTGCCTAGTAGGACGCCCTGTCCAAAGATCACAAAAGGCTTTTTGGCTTGGTTGATTAATACAGCAGCTTTTTCTATGTATTCATTTCTTACAATTGGTTTGGCTCGGTAACTTCGCACATGAATGCAAGGTCGGTAGCCTTTGTAATCGAACAATTGCAATTGCGCATTTTTAGTAATATCAATTAATACTGGGCCAGGCCGACCTGTTTTGGCTATAAAAAAAGCTTTGGCAATGGCCTCTGGAATTTCAGAAGCATCGGTTACTTGGTAATTCCATTTTGTAATGGGTGTCGTGATATTGATGATGTCAGTCTCCTGAAAAGCATCTGTACCTAACAAATGGGCAAAAACTTGGCCTGTGATGCAAACCAATGGGGTAGAGTCGATCATGGCATCGGCCAGGCCGGTTACTAAATTAGTTGCTCCCGGACCGCTCGTTGCAAAAACAACACCCGTTTTTCCGCTTACACGTGCATAGCCTTGTGCGGCATGAATAGCACCTTGTTCGTGACGAACGAGAATGTGATTCAGTTTGGCTGTAAAATCATATAAGGCATCATAAATAGGCATAATAGCACCTCCTGGATATCCGAAAATAGTACCTACTTTCTCAGATAGTAACGCATCTATTACAGCAAGGCTGCCTGTTGTGTTTACGGTTTTGACTTTTGTTTTTTTGACTTTTGGTTGCTTCAGACTCTCCATCTTTTTTTTTGTTTTTTATAATTATCATTTTTTTGTTCTAAAAAAAAGCCTCTCTCAATTTGAACTGAGAAAGGCTTTATTAGAAAATAGAATCCTGACTCGTCATGTGAAACGAATAATGATAATTACTATGATGATAATTGTTGTTAAATTTTTCATGTTTATTTAAAATAAAAAACCTCCCGATTGGGAGGTTTCATAAATTGTATATTACTTACTTATTTATATAACACCTCGTCATAATTATCGAATGATAATTATAATAATGACAATGATGATGTTAATCAAGTGTTTCATTTTTGTTGCTTAAGTTGCAAATATATTGATTTTTAGGGTACCGAAACAATATTTTTTTTTAAAACTATTATTAAGTGGTACCGCCCACTAAAATCTTAGGAAATTTTTAGTTATCATATTTAATTACACGGATTAATTAGGGAACAAACGTTTGATTATTATATCTTAATAGACAATTCCAAATGTCCACCTAAACCTAGTTCAACAATTTTTTGAAGTGTCGAAATTCTTGCTTCTTTTACATTGTTCTCAATTTTTGAAATATATGATTTTGTAGTTCCAGCTTTTTCAGCAAGTTCTTCTTGTGTTAGCCCTTTTTGAATCCTCGCATCATGGATCATTGCGCCAATTTTAAAGTTTTCGTGACCTGCATCAAGTTCGTTACGTTTTGCAGTGCCAATTTTTCCGTAATGTTTGTCCTTAAATTGGTCAAGTGTACTGATATTATTATTTTCCGTTTTCATATTCATTTTTGATTTTAATTGCTTTTTCAATCTCCTTTTTCGGAGTCTTCTGCGTTTTTTTTTGGAATCCGTTTGTAAGAACTATTATTTGCCCTTCATCAATGTAGCATATCGGACAAATCAATAGGATTAGCTAAGTGAAAAGGGCTCGTATTGGGAGGCAATAATACTACTTTGTCAAGTAAAGTTACCCGATTTTAAAATCTCTTTTCTATTCATATTATTAATTTTATAAAAATACCTACTACTGCTGCAACAACGATAATATAGGGTTCTTGAATTTTCTTGACATAAAGCAAAGCAAAAATTGTTGTGATAGCTATCAGTGCTGTAGGAATATCTATAATGCTTCTTGATGTAATGACTCCAACGGCACCAACCAATGCTCCAACAACAGCTGCTGTAATGCCCACTACAAATGCCTTGATTGATTGGTTTTGTGCAATTTTCTTGAAGGATGGAGCCAAAATGATGGTAAATAAATAACAAGGTAAAAAGGTTGCAAAAGCAGCTATTAATGCTCCGGGAATGCCTGCAATTAGATAGCCTATAAAACCAACAGTAATAACAACAGGGCCTGGAGTAATCATTGCTACTGCGACCGCATCTATAAATTGATGCTCTGTTAACCATTGATTTTCGGTTACAACTCCCGCGTGTAAAAAAGGCACAATAGCCAGTCCACTGCCAAAGACAAAGGCTCCGGCTTCGGCAAAGAAAACAGCAATTTTTACAAGCGTATTGTTTTCATAATTCCAAAAACCAATTTGCAGAAGTACTATAGAACTGGCAGCTTTAGTATTCCACCATTTTGGAGGAGCTTTGACAATCATGTAGAGAAGTCCTGCTGCTATAAATAATGAAACATATTCCTGCTGTGTGCCAAAAGTTATGATTGCCGCAGCAACAAAAAACAACCACAACAGCCAATTTGTTTTAAAAGATTCTAAATTGAATTTACCGATTGATTTTAGGGTAAGTTTGTATGAACTCATTGCAATGATACCTATAACTGCTGCACCGACACCATAAAACACGGCCTGTATCCAAGGAAGCCCACCATATAATTGATACACTATTCCTAACAACACTACCATTATCAAAGAAGGTAAAACAAATGCAAATCCTATCAAAGTTGCGCCTAAAATTTGATAATGCACAAATCCAATATAAATGCCTAGTTGAGCCGCTAATGGCCCAGGAGCTAATTGCGCTAGAGCTAAACCTTGTTTGTACTCTTCTTCTGAAATCCATTTCCGATCTTCGACTAAATCCAGGTGCATATGGCCGACCAATGCTACCGGACCACCAAAACCTATTGTTCCTAATTTTAAGAAATAAAGGATCAATTCTTTTAAAGTATATGTTGGATTTTCGTTCATGATAAGGTGTTTTTAAAAGGCGATTCCGAATTGAAAACCCAAAGTTATTGTTGAGGGATGCTCATTGCCAAATCGCACAGGTAGTGGGACCGCTACGTAATAGCTGCAATTTTCATTTTTCTTTATTGTTTTGTTGAATACCGGAGTTATACCATACCTGCCGTTAGTTTCAAATGCAGCTCTACCGGCAAATGTATATCCGTTTCCTAATGCTACCAATACGCCCGGATGAAATAACAAACTGCTCATTTTGCTGCTTCCATCGTCCGCTTTTATGGTAGGAACTATTTCAAAAGAGAATCCTATTTTTGAGTTTTTCCAAATATTAATTCCTGTTGGGAAACCAACAGTATAGTAGTCCCTAATATTTAAAGTAGTCTGTTCTTTACTGAATGATAGTATGGGATGAACCACACCAACATAAGCCGTAATTTTCGGATAGGTTGTTTGAGAAAAAACTGTCATACTAAAAGCCAGTAAAGTAAAAAGGATAGTATATCTGAACTTTGTCATACTGTTTTCTATTAATTGAAAACAAAAATATTGATGTTCGAGAACTATAAATAGAATGCTATTTACCTTTTGTATCTGGATTACTTTTTAGTGTGCTTTTTCGAAAGGAAGATGGATTTTTTCCAGTACTCTGTTTGAAAATTCTGGTAAAATGACTTTGGTCTGAAAAACCGGTCATATAAGCTATTTCTGTTAGCGAATAAGTTGAATTTTGAATAAGCGTAATTGCTTTTTCAATTCGTAATTTCCGAACATAATCGCCAAAATTAAGGTCTTCAAAATACTTAGAGAACTCTCTTGATAAGTAGGACGGGTTAAGTTCTAAATCATTGGAAATTTTTTTTAGGTCGAAAGTAAATTGGGTGTCAATTTGATCCTGAATCATTTCTTTTAAGTCATTAACCCAAGCAGGAGTTTTCTTTTTGTTGCTTTTCTTTTCTTTTAAAAATGTAGTGTAGACCTCGTGCAACAAATTTTCAAAAGGACTGTTCTGTAAGTGATTTTGCTTGTATAAATGAGTTGCCCAGCTGTATAACGCATTGTAAATAACCATTCCGGTTTCCAATAGTTTATAGTCATCAGTAATATTATAGGAAAGTCCCGCTGAAATTGCCCAAAGTCCCGCTGATTCTCTTGCAAGATCGTGTCTGTCTGTGTCTGCGCCACGAATAATTTCTGCCATAATCAAAATGGCAGGATCATCTATTTTATACTTTTTTATAATATAGTCAAAAGTACTTTGTTCCTTATAATGAGTAAATTCCACATTAGGAATATCAAATGGAATGGCATTTAATTCTTTTGCTTTTTCATTAACTTCACTAAATGGAACGTACATAAACTCAGCTTCCTTGTCAATAAAAGTTTTTATCAGCCAAGGACAGGCTAATCGGTCAATTTTAGGCCTTTCTCTAGTTATCCATTTCATTTGTATACTATATCAATTAATGTTAGTATTTTATTTAATTTCCAAAAATCAAAGTTTAAAACTAGAACTATTTTGTTTTTTTTTGCTTCACTAGTTCTAATTTTTCTTTAATAATGTATTAGGATTGCTTTTGTGGTACAGCTGTTTACTGTTAGGTTGATTAATATACAATCCCTCTTTTATGTTTTTTTAGTAATTTAGCTAAAAAAATATAAAATGTTATCACATAAAACAAAATATGCTCTTAAAGCACTTCTCTATTTAGCCCAAAAAGAAGAAGGACATATAGCAAAAACTATTGAAATTTCTGAAGGATCTAATATCCCTAAAAAATTTTTAGAACAAATTTTGTTAGATTTAAAAAGAGCTCATTTTGTGGGCAGTAAGCAAGGTAAGCTTGGAGGATACTACCTCCTAAAATCTAAAAATACAATTACTTTGGCAGATGTGCATAGATTATTTGACGGTGCAATCGCTTTATTGCCTTGTGCTTCCTTAAATTTTTACGAACGTTGTTCCGATTGTACTAATGAATCTGAATGTTTGTTAAGACATGGATTGATATCAGTAAGAGATGAAACATTAAAATCAATGCAACAAATTACTATTGCTTCTTTGATTGAAAAACAATAATCAGCAATACGACCCAAGAGCTTCTTTTTGTTTAATATGATTTGATATTTTCAAAATGTCTTTGAGTAGGGCTCTGGCGGCTGTTTCTTTTCCTATTCCGGTACCTTGAATTAGGATTGGGTTTTCTCCATTTGCTTTTGTATAAATTTCGATTAAATTTTCAGTCCCTTTTAGCTGACCCAGGGGGGAGTTGGTAGGTACAGAAATTAATCTGGTTTCAAGTGTTTTGTTTTCAATATCAAATTCCCCTATGTATCGTAAGACCTTATTCTCATTCTGAGTCAGTTTAGCAATTTTATAGGGTTTGTCGAATAAATTTTTGTGGCTGTTGTAAGCTGACCTTGTGTTGGATTTATTTAGAATAGGCAATAATAAAGAAGTAATTTTTACATCTTTCAATTCCACTTTTTGCTCCATTTCTCTAGCCAGAACCAATAGTTTTTCTGCTACCTCATTTCCAGAAAGATCTTCGCGAGAATCAGTTTTAGTATATCCTAATTTTTCAGCATCTTCAAGGATTTTTGAAAATGGTATATTTTCATTCCCAAATCTATTAAAGATATAGCTTAGTGAACTGGAGAATACACCTCTTATTTTTGTGATTTTTTCATTTGAAAAATGCAACTCTTTAAGGGTATTTACGATCGGAAATCCGGCACTGATGCTTGTTTCATATAAATATTCTTTATCGAATTTTTTTAGATTTCTGCGAATCTCATTATAAAAATCATGGTGTAATATGTTAGCCGTTTTATTGGCTGCTACAATATTAAAACCATTTTGTATTAGTGCAATATAGGAGGTTACTAATGCTGGACTACTGGTCGCGTCAACGGCAATTAGATTTTCTAATCCCTGATTTGTAGTGTATTCTATAATATCTTCTATTCTGAAAGGAATAGCTGATTGTGCAAAATTAGCTTCCCAAGTATTTACTAAACCGTCTTTTTCAAAAAAAGCTAAACTGGAATTGGTTATAATTGGGAAACGCAATTCGATATTATACTTTTCCAAAAAAAAATGCTGACTTTCCAGTACCTGCTTTATTAAACTGCCTCCTACATTTCCTATTCCAAAAAGAACGATGTTAATTCTGAGAGATGACATAATTTTGTGTTTTATAATTGAAAAAAATAGGTCTTAAGATATCTGATAATTGGTTGAATTCTATCAAGAAAGCATCGTGTCCGTGAATAGATTGGATTTGATGATAAAACACATTTTGTTTTATGTTTTTCAATCCACTATAGGTTTTCCTGCTTTCATCAGCTATGAATAAATAATCCGAGTCAATCGTAATGAGATGGATGTTGGATTGAATAGGTTTCGCTACACTCAAAAAATCTTTTCTATTTCGAGTTATATCATTTGTCTTTAGTAAATGATTCATCAATTTATAAGCTGCCAATCGGTATCTGTTTTTTAATTTAAACCCATGATCAAGCAGCCAATTCTCGATTTGAAGAATGGAAGAGCTGTCCAGTTTATTTCTTTGAAATCTTTGATTTACATATTCAGGAGTTCTGTATAATAAAGTAGCATGCAATCGGGCATCAACAATTGGGTCATCCGAGTTATTGAGAATTTGATCTTGAATCAAAACATTCGCAATTACCCAATCTGTTGCTTTCCAGTCTGTTGCAATGGGAATTAGATTTTCAATTCTTTCCGGTTGTAGTACTGCCATTTCCCATGCAATTGCTCCGCCTAAACTTCCGCCAATAACGGTAAAAACATTTTTTATTTTTAAATAAAATAAACCTTCCCAAAAAATTCTGGCGATATCGCGAACGGTATAATCACGGTAGTTATCTATTAAATTTTCCGCCTGATCATCGTATCCGTTTCCAGGAATATTAAAAACAATTACGGTAAAGTAATTGGTGTCAATGGATTTGTTTTCTCCAACAATTCCGTTCCACCATCCATTTTCTCCCGAAACAGCTGAATTTCCTGTTAAAGAATGATTCACAACCACTATTGGTGCATAACCAATGGGAAAACCAAAAACCTGATAGGATAAAGAAAGATATGATTTCTGTTTTCCTATTTCTAGATCAAAGTTAAAGAGATCTATTTTTTTTATATTATCCATTTGAAATAATTTTAATGTTGAATAGCTTTAAAAACTACCTTAGGCTAAATGTGAACATCCAGGACAGTTTCCCAACCAATGCAACTAATTTTTATACTAATTGTTCGTTTTTAATACTTACAAAAGCAGCTTTTAAGTCTGCTTTTAAATCTTCAATGTCTTCCAGACCAACAGAAAGACGGATTAGGTCATTGCTTACACCGGTAGCCAATTGCTCTTTTTCTGTTAGTTGTTGATGCGTTGTACTGGCTGGATGAATAATGAGCGATTTGGTATCACCAATATTGGCCAAAAGCGAAAATAATTTAGTGCTGTCGACCACTTTTTTTGCTGCTTGAAATCCCCCTTTTAATCCGAAAGTTAGAACGCCACTTTGTCCTTTTGGCAAATATTTTTGAACTAAATTATAATATTTACTTGTTTTCAGACCTGGATAATGAACCCAAGCTACTTCTTCTTGACGTTCTAACCATTGGGCCAGTGCCAATGCGTTTTGACTGTGCCTGTTAATTCGCAAGGGTAGGGTTTCTAATCCCTGAATAATCTGAAAGGCATTGAAAGGACTCAATGCTGCACCAAAATCACGCAGGCCCTCTATCCTCACTTTTGCAATAAAAGAGGCGTTGCCTAATTCTTCATGATACACCAATCCGTGATAACCAGCTGAAGGTTCCGTAAATTCAGGAAATTTTCCATTAGTCCAATCAAATTTTCCAGCGTCAATAATAACACCTCCAAGTGAGGTTCCATTTCCGGAAATGTATTTGGTCAGGGAATGAATGACAATATCTGCTCCATATTGAATTGGATTCAATAAATAGGGAGAGGCAACAGTATTGTCAACGATGAAAGGAACCTTGAAAGCCTTAGCTTCTGACGAAATTGCTTTCAAATCTAAAACGTCTAATTTTGGATTGCCCAATGATTCGACAAAAAAGGCTTTTGTATTTTCCTTTGCAGCATTTGTAAAATTAGATGGGTCAGTTGGGTCTATAAAGGTGGTGGTGATGCCTAATCTTGGCAAAGTCACTTTTAATAAATTGTATGTTCCGCCATAGAGACTATTCGAGGCGACAATATGATCTCCGGCCTTGAGTAAAACCAAAAAGGTTGTTGCAATGGCTGCGGTACCTGAGGCAGTAACCACAGCTCCAATTCCTCCTTCTAAAATGGCCAGTCGCTCCTCTAAAATAGCATTGGTAGGATTGTTTAATCGGGTGTAGATAAATCCAGCTTCGGCTAGTCCAAATAAATTGGCAGCATGCTCTGAATTTTTGAAAACATAAGAACTGGTTTGGTAGATGGGTACAGCTCTGGTTGCTCCATTTTTTGTTACATCGTGACCTACATGTAATGCATTTGTTTCAAATTTTTGTGTGCTCATGATTGTTATGTTTTAAAAGTTTATTTAATGGTTGTTTTTCATGTTTTATTTTGGATATAAAAAAACCCCTGCGTTTGCAGAGGTTCTATTTATCTTTTTAAAAAATAATTATAATAGAAACGCTGCGGAAGATTCCGACATCATTTTACACATAGTACACAAGGTTGTTTTCATTTTTTCTTTATTTTGGTTAGGCAAATTTGCAAACTATTTTTTATTCTACCAAGGAAAAATCGAATTATTTTATAAATTCTATAGAAATAGTAGAACTATGCATTAAGAGCTTTAATTTTCTCTTTTTTAATACGGTCATTGGGGTATTACTGGAGATGTCTTTTGTGCTTTTTTTCAAAAATTAGAACTATTGACTTTTAGGTATTGAGACAACGTTTAGAATTTAACGTTCTTCTATGCAATCAGCAAAAACATCAACACCGTAAGCCGTCATTTACTTTTTTTCAAAGCGTCGATCAATTCTGCCAAATCGACAACGCCATATGTAGATGAATAGTCTGATATGGCATAAGGTAATATAAGGCTGTTGTTGTGAATAATCGAACCACATGAATACACTACATTTGGGACATAACCTTCCCGTTCATCCTCCAGTGGTGAGAGCAGGGGCTCTTTAAGTCTTCCAATTTCCTTCGAAGGATCATCAAGATCAAACAATGAAGCACCTATGCAATAGCGTCTCATAGCACCTACACCATGGGTAATAACCAACCAGCCTTCCTCGGTCCAAAGTGGCGATCCACAATTTCCAATTTGTGTGAATTCCCAAGTATAACGTGGCTCTTGGAGGATAAAGGGATCATTCCATTGTGTAGCCCTGTCGGAATACATAAGGTAATTATTAACACCATCAATTCTGGATAGCATAGCATACTTGCCCTTGATTTTTCGAGGGAACAATGCAAGGTTTTTATTTTGAGCACCAGCTCCGTACAAAGGCATTACACGGAAGGTATAAAAGTCTTCAGTAGAAATAAATTTTGGAAGAATTACATGGCCATTATAAGCAGTGTAGGTAGCCATTACTCTATCAGATCCATCATCATCCACAAAGCGCACAAAACGGGCATCTTCAATACCACGGCTTTCAGAATCTGATATCGGAAATATAACACGTTCGGTGATATCGGAATCATGTTTGAATTGTAAATCATAAAATGAATCCGCCAACCAGATCACTTCTTCGAGTGCAGTTCTCCTTTCCTGACGGATCATTGGATCACTTAGGAGTTTATTTACCAGGTTTTTTAATACAGCATATTCAAATTCGTCCGGCAGGTCCTGCATAATACGCGTTGAGTATTTGTCTGAAGCATGCATTTCTGCCAATTTCATTAGAAATCGTTCTTTGTTGTAAAGTGTTTTGTGTACAATCTCTGCCTTATCAATGTTATTGCCTATTTTCATTACCTGGAGATTGTTATTCTTATCCAGAATTCCCCTTCTGAAAACAATTGATGAAATATGGCCTTCGCCAGTGGCACGGAAAGAAATAATGACACGCTTCTCTCCATATTCGAGACCCGACTGATCGAAATCTTCCACTATAGAGGGGTTAAAAATAGCAGCGGATTCTATGGCGTACTCCATTGTACAGTAGGAACCGATTAGCATTTTTCGTTCCTGTGAAAGGCTGTCATAGTTAATTTGCATCCCCTCAATTATGCCTCTAATTTTTTCACAATGCCTAAAAAATATGTTTGAAATATTACGATGTCGTCTGGCGAACTCACGAAGCGTATGTTCCAAAGTGTCTATGACTTGTTTCTCATCCAGCACCATTATATGGCTTACCATTTTTTGGGTCCGTTGATCACCATTCATAAAATATCTGGCGACAACTCTTCTGCTATCAGGGGCAAATATGATATTTTTTCGGGTGATAGGAACTCGCATAAATTTATTTTTAAATTATCTCTAAACTTGCTCGATGAGTGTCGATATCTCTAGCCAATTGATTGATAAACACTATTGAATTAATGAAATAGTAACGAAAAAAAACACTTTTTGTTTTGCAATCATTTTGTTGACATTTTAAGGGTTAACAAAATTTCAGTCCAATAACTTTAAGAAGTTGGAGATTATGACGGCTCAACTTCAATAATGGCTGCTGTTAAAATTACAAAAAAATAAGGAAAAAGATTTATTTTGCCACTCCATTGTTTTTGATGATCGCTATTGAGAATTACTTTTTTATTGTTGATTAAAATAACTTCACCCAATTTGAAATATTTATTGTTTTTACAGGACTAATTGTTGTCGAATTTTCTGTTGGCCCATACCTAAAAAGGGCGGCAGGAGAAGAAAATTTAAATTTTCAAATACGAAGCTTTTTTTAGATTTTACCAACATTCCAAGTCAGCGATAAATAATACAATCCTCCGATGGAAGGACCGCCTAAAATAGAATAATACGTTTTGTTAAGAAAATTAGTCCCTCCCAGTTTAGCAGTCACAGCTGTTTTTTTGAAATTATAATTTACTTGTGCGTCCATTGACCAATAGGCAGGCACTTCGCCACTAACTAGAAAAGAAACATAATCATATTTATTTTGATAGCGATAGGTAACGCTTGCGCCAAGGTTCTTCCATAAATTTTCCGTTATTACTGTTCCATTCACTATAAATTTAGGTGTGTTAAAACCATCTTCCAGTCCATCTTTGTCATCTGTTCGGTCTAATTTTGTATAGGTTACATTCCCTAAAAGTGAAAAAATAGCGTTGTATTTGTATTTTAATCCTAGACTACCACCATAATTGTAAATTTTACTTTTTGAATTGGTCCATAAACGATATCTACTTTGCGTACCCTTAGAATAAAGAGCCGTAGGAATAAGGGCAGGATCAGTTGTGTTAGGTACGCTTGCTTCCACTTGCGCAATAAAATTCTCATAAGAATTATAATAAAAATCAGTATCGATAAACAGACTCTTATTTAGAGCAACTCCCCTAAATCCAAATTCAAAAGAACGGACGAATTCAGGTTCTAAATAAGTGTATGGATTTTTCTGGATTATAGCTTTATTTTTATCAATTGCTGCTGCCTGTGTGAGTCCCAGGGTATTGATATCGCTAGTTACCTTTGCCTGGAATTTATCGATAGATACCTTCGTGTACGAATTTTCGAAAATCCCGTCAGACATTATGCGTAATCCTCCAACGCGTTTTACACCACCGCTGTTAACATTAGAAAATCCCTCGAAAATACTCGGGAATCGATAGCCGCTTTGGTAAGAAGCTCTAAAGTTAATTTCCTCTTTTGGAGAAAACACAGCGGTAAATCGAGGGGTAAATTTCAAATCGAAATAATCTGCTTTGTCTGCGCGAAGGGTTGCACTCAGACGTAATTTTTTATCAAATAGATTCTTGCTTAACTGGGTAAATCCTCCTGTTTTTCCATAGATCAGATTTTTGCCGTCATCGAATGGATTTATAAAGTAATTTCCGTCGGGAACAATTATGTAAGTTCTATAATCAAAACCACTTAAGAGTTGTGTGTCGATTTTTTTGAAAAAGTTACCAAAAGCTTTATCCCAATTAAGCAAACCTTCCGCATGCACTAAAGAAGATTTTACGCGTAAAGCAGCACCAAAATCCCAATTATTGATGTCGTTTAATTCCTCTTTCTTTTGATTATAAGCGTCAGTGCCGGGAATAAATCTTCCTTGATCGGATGTTGCTCTAGCCATTCTATGAGCGTCTGCAACGGCTGACCCAGTGGTTACCGCATCGCTATAGGCTGTAGTATAATTGGAAAACCATTGATCGTCCGATTTAAAAGCTCGATCCATGTTTTCTGCCAGAGAACGCATGTTGTATGATTTACCTGTATTTTCTTGGGTTAAATAGGTACGTACCTGAAAAATATCTGACTGATAATCGATACTATATTGATGTAACGTATAATCCTCTAATTTAAAACGATTCGAACGTTGGTAGACCGTATTAATTAAAGCACCTTTATAAGTTATGGCCAATTCCTGTCCTTTCTTTGGACGGAAATACACGCCAACGTCGCCTTTATAGTTTTGGATGTTGTAATCTGCAATGTCGGTTTCTCTGTAACCTGTTCGGGAAACTACATATTTTTTACCGTCCAGGGTTAAGGTTCTTCGGTTCGCCGATTCGTTACCATAGCCATTCACTTCGTCAAAGGCAGGATTGTTAACGCCGTATAAATTAGTTGAAGTATTAATGTATGGAGCCAACTCGGTTCTGTCATCGGCAACCCAATCTTTTCCTGCGGTAGTGGAACCGTTTATTTTAAAAGCTATTTTGGAACTAATTGCTTTTGCATAACGTAAATTTGTTTGGATGAAAAGCTGTGTGGAGAAACGGTCTGCATGTCCAACATGATTGAGGCCTGTTAACTGCTGAATACTCAATCCCTGGTATTCAAACGGATTTCTGGTTTGGATATTGGCCAATCCGTTTATGGCATTCATTCCGTATAAAGCGGAAGTCGTTCCTGGAATTATTTCGATTTTATCGATGTCAAGATCATTGGCTCCAAGTGCATTTGCAATTGGCGTACCCAGGTGTGGTGCCTGGTTGTCTATACCATCTACTAATTGGGCAAACCGGACATTAGTAGTGTTGGAAAATCCTCTTGTGTTTATTACTTTAAAACCTATACTTGGAGTGATAATTTGTACGCCTTTTAAGTTTTCAAGTGCATCAAAAGTGGATGGGGAGCCCATGTTTCTTGCATCAGCCGATTTTAATTGTTCAAGACTTATGGGGGAGCGTAAAAATGTTTCCTGAGTTCGGGAAGCAGTAACAACGACTTCTTTAAGAAATTTTTTTTTAATGCTGTCTTGACTTGTTTTTGAATTTTCGTTTTGCGATTGGGCAAAGCTTTTGAAGCTCAGTAGTACTAGGGTCAAATATATTTTGGATTTCATAGAAGGGTGGTTTTTTCAGTATGTTTTGAAAAGAATACTGCTGTTTAAATTTTTTAAAATTTCAAATTCATAGTTTCTTTTTTAGCAAAATCTTGAATTTTCTTTTCTAATGCATAGAAAGTCTGAATGGCTTTTTCGCCGGCTTCGGTCAATCTGGCGCCACCACCACCTTTACCTCCAAGGAGTTTCTCGACCAATGGTTTCTCGGCATGTTTGTTCATTTCTTCAACTAATTGCCATGCTTGTCGGTACGCCATTTTCATTTCTTTGGCCGCATTTGTAATAGACCCCGTTTTAGCGATATTCTCCAGCAGCCATATCTTACCAATGCCTAAAAAAGGACCATCAGCTTCTTCAATCCAGATTCTGACCGCTATGGTGTATTTTTTATTTTCTTCCATCAGTATGTTTTAAAAAGTATAGTGAAAAGCAATTGACTTCATAAGATTTAGTTTTTAACTAAAGTACTTAGATGCGTTTCGCGAAAATAAGTATTTTTACTTACAATACAAATGTTTTTATGAAAACAAAATATAATAATGCTTTGATGTAGCGTTAGTTTTTTTGCTGTAGTATGTGTTAGGATATTATGATTGTGAAATAGCGTGCTTCTAAATTTCTTTCAAACTCGTTAAATTGGTTTCTAGGATTATAAAGGCAGTAAATAGTTTGTCACCAATAGGAGGGGTTGAAAATAGTGTGTTGTTTAAATCTAAAATTATTGCTTTTTTTTTCATTTTTTAACTTGAAAAAAATATGTGGCGATGGGTTCACCGCCACAATTGCAGTTACCAGTTTTCAATTCCAAGAAGTTTTTTACCTAAATCTGAGAGCGCAGCAACAGGCTGTTTACTTTCACGCCTCAAAGGGTCTCCGGGAAAAGCATGTCCTTCAGGGACATGTTTGTTTTTCCAAGCATCTACTCTCCATTGACGCATGTCTTCATTTTCTTCATCTGCCGGAATCATAGCGATATACTGTGCCATTCGGACTTTATCTTTGCTATTATTTGGTCTGATGCCGTGGGGTTGTGAGCTGTTAAAAATCAAAAGATCTCCTGCGTCCATTTTAACTTTTACAAGTTCAAAACCAGTAGTGTCAGGTTTGAAACGATCGCGGTCTTCTGGTTGTGTAAGTTTCCAAGTATCGTAGGTTCTGAAAAGTTCGGGGATACATTGAAAACCACCCATGTTTTCATCATTTTGGTCCGCCAATGCCAATACACCCTGAACATTTTGAGGTTTCGTTTCAGGATCATAATCCCAATGAATAAAACCTTTGTATTCATGTCCTGGTCGAATAGGGAAGTTAAGGTTAGCACGGTCGATAGTAACCCACAGTTTTTCAGTTCCCCAAATGTCGGCAAAAGCTTGGTGTACTTTCGGGTATTGACGGTTATCCCATAAATATTGATGGTTGTATATTTCTACCATTCCGGTGTTGTTCAGTTCCGACATTTTCATAGAAAGTGTCGGCTTGTACCATGTTTCAGGATCATTTTGTTTTTTATCTTCATATTCCCATAGATAGTTGGCAAGCTTGTCTGCTTGTTCTCTCGGTACTGCATTTTTTACCACCACATACCCATTGTTGATCCAAAAAGCCCATTCATCTTCGGTCAATACGCGCAACTTTTCACCATTAGGTCGGTTGCTTAATTTTATTTTACTGCTAGTTGCTACTGATGGATTTCCGGGAATTTCTTTGTGTCCCTTATTTAATCCGTTGTTGGTTGTCATTGTTTTCATTTTTATAAATCTTTAAAATTGATATAGCAAAGTTCTGATTAATAGCACCAGTTTATAAATTCTAAAATGACATATATATGCTCTGTATTGACTATTTTTATTAATTTTGTGCTTAATAATCGTAAAAATAAAGCTATAATGAAAATAAAAAAAGAAGAAATCACCATACAGCCTGGGAAATCATTTCGTATTTTCACACCTAGTTTGCGGAATTATTTTTTTTGGCATTATCATCCTGAATTCGAATTAGTCTATGTAGAAGCGATTGCAGGAATTCGTCATGTTGGTAAAAACATTTCAAGTTTTATAGAAAGTGACCTTGTACTAATAGGTTCTAATGTTCCCCATTTAAACTTCGACTATGGATTGCAAACGGAGTATAAACAAATTGTAGTGCAGTTCAAAGAAGATTTTTTTTTCAGTACGATTGCGCCCACTGCAGAATTCGCGGACATTCGTACCCTGTTTGATAAAGCCTATTTGGGTTTGTCTTTTTATGGCAAAACAAAAGAGCAAGTTGTCATCAAACTAAAAGAAATACAGCATAAGAATAATTTCAATTCTTTATTAGAGCTTTTTGAGATATTAAACATAATGGCTACATCGTCTGAAGTGAATCAATTGAACACAGAGGATACAAGAATTAAGATGTTTATGAATGATAAAATCAGAATGGGAACCATATATGATTATATTCATGAGAACTACGACAAAAAACCGGATGTTAATGCCATTGCATCTAATGTTCATTTGAGCACAGCTGCTTTTTGTCGTTATTTTAAAAAGCAGACAAACATGACATTTACTGAATTTGTAAATCAATACAGAATTACACAAGCTAAAACGTTACTGCTAAAACACCATAATGTATCAGAAGTTGTCTATGCTGTTGGATTTGAAAGTATCTCTTACTTTAATAAACTTTTTAAATCGTTAGTTGGAGAAACCCCTTCCTCATTTAAAAAAAGAGTGTTTTGTCAAGAAAATTAATATCTCAAGAAAGTATCGCCTGATTTTATTCCCTTTGCTAACTCTTCCAGATTGGTATTTTCGAGCATGAATGCTAATTCATTTCTGATGGTCTTGAATTTATCGTGAACCGGACAAGGGTGATCTTCGGAACAGTAACTTAATCCCAGACCGCAACCGGTAAAAACGCGATCTCCATCCAGTGCAGTTACAATTTGCGACAGTTTTATTTGGCTCATGGTTTCTTTTGGAATTTCAAATCCTCCTCCTACGCCTTTAATAGAATGGATAATATTATCCTTGGATAGTATTTGTAAAATTTTGGCAGTAAAAGCCTCGGGAGAATCTATTTTTTTAGCAATATCTCTAAGCCCAACTCTATTATTTTGATAGGATTCTGATGCTATAAAAATGGTGGCTCGGATTCCGTATTCACAGGTTTTAGAAAACATAGTTGTTTTTTTACAAATTTATAGAAAAAGTTCTATTCCTTTTGAATATTCTTAATTCTTTGGGTCACGACCGTTTTTATTTCCAAAAAACATCATCATCCTTTTCTGCAAAAGATTCTTCGGTATGAATTTCTTTTATTTTAGCTAATTGTTCTTCAGTGGCTATTTTTTGAATTTCAACAAATAAAATACGTTCCTCAAAACGAATGTGTGCTTCCAATTCTTCTTGAATTAGGCGTAAATATTTTTCTACATTGGTAGTTTGTTTGAATAAGCGTTTCAATCGAAGATGTTCTGTCAAAGCTCTTTTTATAAGTTCATTTTCTGTATCTAAAATTGGAAAGACCCATTTTTCTTCCAAATCGAAATGGGATTTCAATTGGGTTTTAAAAAACCAGTCCGAATATTTTTTGATGCGATCGGGTTCAATTTGCTTCGAAAAACCGGTTCGTATTTTCCAACACAATTGCAAAGCATAATGATGATCGTGGCT
This sequence comes from Flavobacterium rhamnosi, assembly GCF_048286515.1. NCBI lineage: Bacteria > Pseudomonadati > Bacteroidota > Flavobacteriia > Flavobacteriales > Flavobacteriaceae > Flavobacterium > Flavobacterium rhamnosi. Next base: position 22,100 of record NZ_JBLVPS010000021.1, read on the forward strand.
TAAAGACTGTAATTCCGGAGCTCTTTTTAATGGTTTATTTGTAATCATAGTATAAAAATTTAAAATCCGCCAAAACGGATGAAAGAACCAAAAAGGAGCATTAATACACCAATTAGCGTGACGGAAACTATATGAAAAGTCATTTCAGGCAACTTGCCTGGATTATTTTTAAGTTTGGGCAATACTCTAAATTGTGCACTCAATGCAAAGAGTACGGTCAAAACCAATAAAAGTAATTTTGTAGAAACCACTTTCTCTATAGGAGTAGCAAACTGGAACCAATATTCCATGCTAACGCCGTATTTGTAAGCCATTAAAACACCCGAAATAACCAGTAATACCAAAGCGGTCATTCCTATAGGCTCGTACTTCTTTTCATAATTTAAAATGATGCTAGGGTCTTTTTCTTTAAGAGCCTGAGGCAAATGACCGAAGGTCAATAGTAAATGTCCGCCTATCCAAATTGTGGCACTTAAAAGATGTATAATTAACAAAAAATGATGGTTCATGTGAAATTTTAATTTGTTTTTAAAGATACGCTTTCTTCGCAACTCTTCTTTACCATCAACCTCTAAAATGTATTCTAATACTTGCGGTAGAAAGGGACTCCTTTTCCAGTTCCTTAATTGAATAACCCAACTTTTCTAATGTAGTTGCTCCATTCATAAAATGCTGAATGTAATAATTCCCCCTATAGTTTTGTTGCTCTAAATACTGTATCATGCTTTGCATATGCTTCACATCAATTAAATCAGAATGTACCGTGGTGCGAACTTCAAACAGGAGGGCACTATCTATTAATAAACGCAACGACTTTTTAAATGATGGAAAAAGTTTGGACTGTGTTATCTTTTCAAAATGAGCAGGCATGGCTTTAAAATCCAAGGCAACATAATCGATCAATTGATTTTCCAGCAACTGTCGCAAAACATCAGGTCGTGAACCATTGGTATCAATTTTTACCAAAAACCCTAGTTTTTTGACTTTGGTTATGAATTCAATACTGTTTTTATGAAGCAGGCATTCGCCTCCGCTAAAAACCACCGCATCCAATAAATTTTTTCTGGAATGAAGAAAAGTAAGCGCTTTTTCGAAAGAAATAGTTCCTTTTCCAAGTACAATTTCAGGATTGTAGCAATACAAACAACGCATATTACAGCCTGCAAACCAAAGTATGCAAGCCGATTTATGCGCATAATCTAATAAAGTAAAAGGAGTTATGCTGTAAATGGGATTACTAACATTTTCCTTCATGGAAGTGAGTTCGCTGTTTGTGTTCTCCTTTTTTTCCAATATTGAAACTTTCTACGGGTCTGTGATAGCCCATTACTCTTGTGTACACTAAACATTTGGTTCTCAAATGTTGGTTTTGCTCTAAAATCGGGTTGGTGGTTGTCATATGTAAAAATGTTTAAAGTTTGAATGTTTATGAGTTATAAAGTTTGGGACGAGTAAAAGAAAAATGACAAAATCAGTTACCACTATAATAGGACTAAAGTCAGAAAGCTAGTTGGTCAACTTTAAACTTTTTTCTTCAATTAGAATTTCATCGCATTTTGGGCAAAATTCGTGTTCGCCATTCAAATAACCATGCACGGGACATACACTAAACACTGGCGTAACGGTAATATAAGGCAATTTGAAATTGGATATTACTTTCTTTACAAACTGTTTACAGGCTTCTGGTGAACTGATTTTTTCACTCATATACAAGTGCAAAACCGTTCCTCCGGTATATTTACATTGTAATTCGTCTTGCAAAAACAAAGCTTCAAAAGGGTCTTCGGTGTGATTCACCGGAATCTGGGAACTGTTTGTGTAATAAATATTTTCTTCCTGTCCAGCTTGTAAAATACTTGGGAAACGTTTTTTGTCTTCTTTAGCAAAACGATAAGTTGTTCCTTCGGCTGGTGTGGCTTCCAGATTGTATAAGTTCCCTGTTTCTTCCTGGAATTCTTTCATGCGATTTCGAATATGCTCCAAGATTTCAGATGCAAATTCGATTCCTGAGGAAGAGGTAATAGTGTCTTGATTACCGGTAAAATTAATGATCATTTCGTTCATTCCGTTTACCCCAATGGTCGAAAAGTGATTTCTGAAATGTTGCAGATACCGTTTGGTGTACGGATACAAACCTCGGTCGTACATCTCTTGGATAAACACTCTTTTTTTCTCTAAAGTAGATTTAGAAATATACAATAATCGATCTAATTGTTTAAATAATTCTGCTTTATTTCCGCTGAATAAATACCCCAAACGCGCCATATTAATGGTTACTACACCAATGCTTCCTGTCATTTCTGCACTTCCAAAAAGTCCGTTCCCCCGTTTTAATAGTTCTCTTAAATCCAATTGTAAACGGCAACACATACTGCGAACCGCATTGGGTTTATAAGCATTCTCATTTTCTCTTTTAGTGCCATTTTCATCCAAAATATATTGACTTCCAATAAAATTCTGAAAATAAGAAGAACCAATTTTAGCGGTATTTTCAAAAAGTAAATCGGTGTTTTCTCCATCCCAATCAAATTCTTCGGTAATGTTTACTGTTGGAATAGGGAAGGTGAACGGCTGCCCGTTGGCATCGCCTTCGGTCATAACGGTATAGTAGGCTTTATTAATTAGATTCATCTCCGTTTGAAAATGCTCGTAACGCAATTCGGTTACTTTTGTAACGCCTCTTTCTTTGGCTCGCAATTGGAGGTCGTAATCAAAATTGTTCTCAAAAAAATGATGATCATTTTTAGTTGGAATTTGAGTTTTCAAATCATCGGGAGCGACCCAGTCCAAAGTAATATTAGTGAAAGGAGATTGTCCCCAACGTGCAGGAACATTCAAATTATAAACAAAACTACGCACCGCTTTCAGGACCTCGTCAAAAGACAAATTATCTTTGAAAACATAGGGAGCCAGGTAGGTGTCAAATGAACTGAATGCTTGTGCTCCGGCCCATTCGCTTTGCAAAATTCCGAGAAAGTTAGCCATTTGCCCCAAAGCTTCTCTAAAATGTGAAGGTGCTTTGCTTTCTACTCGACCGCGAACACCATTAAAGCCATCGTTGAGCAACACCCGAAGACTCCAGCCGGCACAATATCCTGTTAAACAATCTAAATCATGAATGTGGATATCGCCATTGCGATGCGCATAACCTTCTTCCTTTGTATACACTTTGTCGAGCCAGTAATTAGCTATAATTTTTCCGGCAACATTGTTGACCAGTCCTGCATTAGAATAGGAGGTATTGGCATTTGCATTAATGCGCCAATCTGTCTGTTCGATGTATTCCTCGATCGTTTGAGTGCTGTCAACATAAGTAGTGTCTTCGTTTAAGCCATCAATATGTTCACGTTGCAATTTGCGCGTATGTCTATACAACATAAAGGAACGCATGACTTCAAAATACTGTTTTTCAAAAAGGTTTTTCTCTATTAAATCCTGAATCTCCTCAACGGCCCAGGTTTCTTTGTATTGCAAATCCTGATTAATCTTTTCAAAAAGGATTTCATCAAATGCTATGGAAACACTCTGAAAGCTTTTTTCAATCGCGTCCTTTATTTTATAACCCTCAAAAGGTTTGTATTCGCCGTTTCTTTTGATAACATATTTTTCCATAGCATTTGATGATTAAGGTTGCATTATTGAGGTTTGTTTTCTATTCTTGTTCGGAGAATTTCTTTTCTAAAAGCATGGCGCTTGGAAACAAAATATTGTTTTCTAAATGAATGTGTTTGTGCAAATCCTGTTCAAAATCAGCTAACATGGCATACGTCACACGAAATGTATTGCAAGCATCTGCCGGCGCTGTATAATCATTAGTTAATAAAGCGATTTTGACAAAACGGTCTCCTTCAGCTTCATGCTCTTCCATCATCATTGCAATGGGATTTTGTACACTTCCAAAGTGTGGTTTCACAATTTGCTGCTCCGTAAGCGCTGCTGTTGCCATTTTTTTGATAAAGGGAAACAAAATCAGTTCTTCTTTTTTCATGTGTTGCGCTAGTTCGCCTGCACAACCAATGAAGAGTTCATTGATTTCGAATAATTCAGGATGGTTTGCACCATGTACTTTACATAATTTGTCTAAAAATGGAAGTATTACCTGCGTTTTTTCTTCTACATAACGGTGATGGGTTTTCTCAATATAAGTTGCCAATAAATCCAAAGGCCATAATTTAAAATCGATGGTATTGTCATTTTTTGTTGCTAAAACGGTATTTAACTGTTCCAATAAAGCATCAGTATCGATCTCTTTTTTAGCACAAGCTTCTTCAATTGTTCGGTTTCCCTTGCAGCAGAAATCAATGCCGTATTTTGAAAAAATTGCCGCGGTTCTAAAATCTTTTGCTACGTATTCTCCGATTGTTGTTTTTTCTAAAGTTTCCATAATTTTCATTTTTAATGATTCAAATATCTTTTACAAATTTAGTCTTTTTTTTAATAAAGGACAATTTTATCCGAATTATATTTATCAACCTAAATATTTTGATAAAAAAGTTAGTACCAATGCTTTAGAACTCATTTTTATTTCTATTTTATAAAGATATATTGGCACCAAAAGAAATAGCAAAAAATGATTTTTATCATGTTTTAACTTTTATTTGAATACGTAATTTGCAACAGTTTAATAAAAGACAATTTTATCTTTTATTAAAAAAACAAATAATATTAACTAACAAAAAACTGATAATTATGCTTTCAAAATCACAGGCAAGAGCATTTTTTTTGGGAGGAACTCTGGTCACTTTTTTAATTTTTATTGCATTGACCATTTATTCATTTATGCCCAGAAACGATCAAACCAACTACAGCAAGATTGACAAAAATGTTGTACGAGGAAAAGAAATTTGGGAATCCAACAATTGTATGGGTTGTCACAGTATAATGGGCGAAGGAGGCTATTATGCACCAGAATTAACAAAAGTTGTTGCACGCAGGGGTGAAGGGTACATCAAGGCCGTTTTAATGTCCCCCGTTCCATGGGCGCCTAGAGGGCGAAAAATGGTTGCTTACAAGATGAGTGAAGCTGATGCTAACGCCATGGTCGCTTATTTTGAATGGATTGGTAAACTTGATTTAAATGGTTTTGACAGAATAGTTTCCCCTCTGGCTAAAGAAGAATAAATAGTACAAATAGAATGAAATAAACAAAACAAAAATACGATGCAAGTACTGATGTACTAATTAGAGATGACAAATAAAAAAAATAAATAAAAGAGATGAAATATAAATCACAGAAAGTAGCCTACTGGTTTTTTGCCTTGTGCATGCTTTTGTTCTCACTGCAGATTATCTATGGCTTTATTATGGGCTTTGACAGAATAGGAATTCAAGGATTACATGAAATTATACCCTTTAACACTGCACGGGCAGTACATACCAATTTATTAGTGGTGTGGCTATTAACTGGTTTTATGGGTGCCGCCTATTATATTATTCCTGAAGAAGCACAACGCGAATTAATAAGTATAAAATGGGCTTATATTCAATTGATATCGTTAGCGATTGTTGGTGTTGTTGCCATTGTTGGCTTTCACTTTAACCATTGGGAAGGTAGAAAGTTCCTTGAAATCCCAAGGGAATTGGACTATTTGGTAGTTGTAAATGTATTGCTTTTCTTAGGTTTAATTTTAGGAACACTTTTTAAAGGAAAACGCCAAACAACTACAGCTTTGGTGCTTACGATGGGCTTGTTATTTGCAACCCTGCTTTATATACCCGGAATGATCTGGTTTGATAGTCAGGTAATGGATTCCTTTTTCCGCTGGTGGGTAGTTCACTTGTGGGTTGAAGGTGTTTGGGAATTAATTATGGGAGGTATTTTGTCTTTCCTATTGATCAAATTAACGGGAGTTGACAGAGAAGTTATCGAAAAATGGTTGTACGTGATCGTTGGTCTGACCTTCCTTTCCGGAGTTTTGGGAACTGGACATCACTATTATTACATTGGGGTTAATAAAATTTGGTTAATCGTTGGTGGAATTTTCTCTGCACTGGAACCTTTAGCATTCTTAGCGATGGCATTATTTGCTGTGAATATGTATAGAAAAGGTGAAAAAAGCCATCCTAACAAAATTGCTTTATTTTGGACCATCGGGTCTTCTATTGTTTCTTTTGTTGGAGCCGGATTACTTGGTTTTGCGCATACACTACCCCAAACAAACTTGTATACACATGGAACTTTGGTAACTGCCATGCATGCACATTATGCATTCTGGGGTGCTTACGCCATGATTGTTTTAGCAATGATAAGTTACGCCCTACCCAATCTAACAGGACGAAAGCGGTATGATAGTACGCAAGGGAATGCGGCATTTTGGTTATCCAATATTGGGATTTTAGGAATGACAGTTGCTTTTGGGGTGGCTGGTGTTGCTCAAGTATATATGGAACGTAAAATGAAAATGGAATTCATGGATGTTCAAAATGAAATCAGTATTCACTTTGTTGTGCTTCTGATTTGTGCCACCATGTTTACCACAGGAATAGGGCTCTTTATTTATGATTTTATCAAATACGGAAGACCTACAGACGAGGCTTTAGAGGTTAAATAGTTTACTAATTCATTTTTTTTTTAATCAGAACGCTTTATCAACTTTTTTCAGAACCTGCATTTCCAGAAAAAAAATTGTTATTGCGTTCTTTTTTCACATACACTAATGGTACAAAATAGTCCTTATTATCACGCAGTAGGCAAAGAAAAAGAAGTCTTTGAACATGCCTATAAAAACAAAATCCCTTTTTTGCTAAAAGGACCAACAGGAACTGGAAAATCCCGTTTCATTGAGCACATGGCTCATCAATTGGATAAAAAAATCATCACTATTAGCTGTCATGAAGAAACTTCTTCTACTGATTTGATTGGTCGTTTCATTATCAAAGGTTCGGAAACCGTTTGGCTTGATGGTCCTTTAACCACAGCGGTAAAAGAAGGGTCTATTATTTATTTGGATGAAGTAGCTGAGGCGCGTCCTGATGTAATTGTTGCCATTCACTCTTTGACGGATCACAGAAGGGAGCTTTTCATAGACAAATTAGGCGAAACCGTAAAAGCACACAATGATTTTATGTTGGTTGCCTCTTTTAATCCGGGTTATCAAAGAGGCTTTAAAGAACTAAAGCCTTCCACACGGCAACGATTTATTGCTGTTTCTTTTGAATATCCGGAGGCTAAAATTGAAATGGAAATATTGGTAAATGAAACTCAGATTGATCAGGATACCGCAAAAAAGTTGGTGACCATTGGAAACAAAATTCGAAACTTGACCGAATTAGGTTTAACTGAAACCGTTTCTACCCGACTTTTAATTGATGCTGCTAAAATAATTCATAGCGGATTGCCAAAAAGATTGTCTGTCCATGTGGCGGTTGTTGAGCCGTTAACCGATGATTTGCAAACTTTGGAAGCATTGAAGGATTTATGTGATTTGATGATATAGAAAAAGGGAGGGAGGTAATTCCCCGCAATGGCATAAAAAAAACAGTAAAAAAATGGGTTTCGAAATAGATGAATACATATATGGAAAGTTTGCCAGACATTTTAAAAAGTCTAAAAAAATTGATGTTGAAATTCTTAACAGAACGGTATATTTAAATGATATAAAACCTCGATTGACGATCTTGGCTCGTGCCTTGACAGGGAAAGCAATCGAAATTTTTCCTGCCGAAAGAGAAGGAGGATATAAAAATAATAATTTTTTCCTCCCCATTTCTATTTCAAAATTACCTACTAAAAAAGACAATCTAACTTTTTATCTTTTTAGAATTGTGTACTTAAGCATACAGCAGCGATTGAATTTGAACTGGACTTTGGAAGAAAAAGACCCCTCTTTAGCACTTTCACAACAGAAAGCATTTGAAACATCAGATCCTATTCTAGCAGTTTTGTCTGAAGAATTTTCTATCGACAAAAAATTTCATATCGAAGCAAAACAGTATTTCATTCAAAAAGAGAATGGGAAAAATACCCCGGATTTTTCTTGGCTGTATGGTAAATGGATGCAAAATACAATAGAAAAAAATAGCGATACTGTTCTCGAAAATTTCTCTGATAAAACTAAAAAAGGAAACGAAAATCAGGCTCTAACTACTTTAAAGTCGAAAGCAGTAGAAGAAGTGATTACTGTTGAAGTCGATAAAAAACAACAAGAAGATTATGTCTTGCTTCATAATTTCGAAAAAGTGGAAACTGCTGAAGAATTCAATGGAACATGGCGTGACTTTGATGGGTCTGACGAATTAGAAGAGCATCAGGAAGCATTGGAGGATTTGAATATGAAATACACTGTTCGAGTAGATGATACAGCACATTCTGTTTATCAATCTGATTTTATTGAGAACACTTCCATCTCCGAAAGTGCCGAAATAGATGCAAAAGGGTTTCACATTTCCTATAATGAATGGGATTTTAGCAAACGGGTATACAAAGAGAATTTCTGTAAAGTATATCCAAAATCACAGCAAAAAACAGACAGCAATTATTACAAAAAGACTATTGCAAAAAACGCTTCCACTTTAGTAGGCTTGCGCAAGATGCTGACCAGTGTTAATAACAAAATGCAGCAGCAAAAACGCCAGATACAAGGCAATGAATTTGATATTGATGCCATCACTGATTTATTCGTAGATGTACATTCCAAGCGCACCCCTTCGGAAAATATATACATTTCAAATCGAAAAAAAGAGAAGGATTTATCTATTTTAATCCTCTTGGATATTAGTCTTTCCAGTGATGGATATGCCGCAGGAAATCGTGTGATTGATGTGGAGAAAGAAGTTTCGATTCTCTTTGGAGAAATCTTGAACGAGTTCAAGATTGATTTTTCCATTGATTGTTTTTACTCTAAAACGCGCAACTTTTCCACTTATTTAACGGTCAAGGATTTTGATGAAAACTGGACTACAGCCAAACATAAAATTGGAGCTGTAGAACCCAGTGGCTACACCCGAATTGGCGCAGCTTTGCGACATGCCGGCGCACGGATAGACAAAAGAAACACAAAAAATAAATGGGTAATCCTAATTTCTGACGGAAAACCCAACGATTATGATAAATACGAAGGAAAATATGGCATTAATGACGTAAAACAAGCACTTCGAGAACTTAACTTACGAAATATCAATTCTTACGCTCTTGCTATTGAAGCCCAGGCGAAATACTATTTACCACAAATGTTTGGGCAGAATCACTATCAAATTTTAACAACACCAGTGGAATTGTTGCAATCATTAGTGCAACTGTATGAAAAAATTAAACATCAGTAATAAATAAATAAGATGAAAGAAACTTCAAATACCCCCGTACTTCCCAAAGGACATCCGGTTAGTGTTTACCTTCAGGAAAGCGATATTATTCATGCTCTTTTAGAGGAACTTTCCGCTGTAAATCCTATAGATGATTTGCAAAAATACATCAATATTTTCAACCAGCTTCATACTATTGAGAAACGATTTTCACGAAAAGAAAATCAGCTTTTTCCATTTTTAGAAAAAAAAGGATGGATTGGTCCTTCACAAGGCATGTGGTCTTTTCATGATAATTTAAGGGAGCAATTCCGTTTAATTCAGTACTATCTTAAAATGAAAAATTCGGAGAATATCAATAGCAATACTCCCTTTCTGGTAAATGGAATTTACAGATTGATGCAGATGGAAGAAGCGGTTCTTTTTCCAAATGCTTTAGACCTGCTTACCGAAGCCAACTGGATTGAAATGCGCAAAGGAGAAGAAGAAATTGGCTGGATGTTGGCTACAACTCCAGCACCTTATCCCAGCATCCAATATGTCCATCCAAGTGAGGATTTTACGAATCGAGAATTAACTTTTTCATTGGAAAACACCTCACATTTTGACGAGGGGTATATGACTGTGGAGCAGGTAAACCTACTTTTTAAAACGATGCCGTTAGATTTGACTTATGTAGATGAAAACGACAAAGTTATTTTTTATAATCGTGGCGAAGAACGCTTATTTCCAAGAAGTTCCGGGATTATTGGCCGTGAAGTAAAATTTTGTCATCCGCCAAAAAGTGTGGGAACTGTTCTAAAAATCCTGGATGAATTTAGAAAAGGAACTAAAAGTGAATCTTCGTTTTGGATTAACTACAAAGAACGGCTGATTTACATTCGATATTTTGCGGTTAGAGATGCTGATAAAAACTATAAGGGGGTTATTGAGATGTCACAAGACATCACCGACATTAAGAAAATAGAAGGTGAAAAACGATTATTGGATTGGGAATAAAATATTTTTAAAGACAGATTAAAATGAATTCGATTAAAATCAATTATAAAAATATCTATTATCCGCCAGGAGGTATTTTGATGTGGATTATTATTTTCTTGGAGCTAATTACTTTCGGAATGGCACTGTTAGCATTCGTTTATTATGGAAAAGTGCAGCCTGAATTGTTTCATCAATCGCGATTGCAACTCAATACAACTTTTGGTGCAATAAATACTATCTTCTTGTTGACTAGTGGTTTTTTTATGGCCAATGCGGTACATGAATTTAAAGAGAATGATCGTAAAAGATCCGCCTTGTATTTTAAATTAACCATGCTTGGGGGGACATTATTTTTAATAGTAAAAGGGGTTGAATATTATCATAAAATTGACGCCGGAATTTCACTGGAAACTAACATGTTTTTTACTTTTTACTGGATGTTAACCGGATTTCATTTGATTCATGTCATCATGGGTCTGGTTATTTTAATTTGGACAAATTATGGAATGAGCAGGAAAAATTCAGATACCGGTATCGACGACGTTGAAGCCTGCGCTGCTTTCTGGCACATGTGTGATTTGATTTGGCTGCTACTATTTCCTGTTCTGTATTTAATTTTTTAGAAAATGAAAAAAACACTTTTTATTACTTATGGTTTATTGATTTTATTGACGGCTTGTGCCGCAGTGATTTCGAATGTAATGGATGCTTCTCGACTTGTAATTATTTTAATTATGGGATTATCTGTACTGAAATTTCTCTTGGTTTCTTTCGAATTTATGGAACTTAAAAAAGCGAATTCTTTTTGGAAAGTAAGCCTGATTTCGGTTTTAGGATTGATAGTTTTAGGATTAGTTTTATAAAAAGGAAGGTCTTAAATAAAAGTTAAAAACATGACAAATATCATAATAAAGGATAAAAACATCTTTTATTTTTACAGTACAAATCACGATTAATTTAACACCTGATTATTATGGAAATAACATTAAATTGTAACAGACAGAGTAGGTTAATAACCATTGCTTTTTTTGTAGCCCTTGGTCTTTTTTCTTGTTCAAAAGATGAAGAAAAAAGCGCAAAATATTATGAGAGTATAACGGTAGAAGGTCAGCAAACAGCAGAACTGACTGCACCACCTTTTGTTCCTAAACCGGTGGGCAATCGTGCAGCCACAAAATTGGTTGTGAACATGGAGATTAAAGAGCAAGAGGGTGAAATGGTAGATGGCGTTAAATATACCTATTGGACCTTTGGGGGATCAGTTCCTGGAAGTTTTATAAGAACTCGCGTAGGTGATGAGATAGAATTTCATTTAAAAAACCACCCGGATAATAAAATGCCTCACAATATAGATTTACATGCGGTAACAGGACCAGGGGGTGGAGCAACCTCTTCATTAGTGGCTCCTGGACATGAAAAAGTATTCAATTTTAAAACTTTAAATCCTGGCTTGTATGTATACCATTGTGCGACGGCTCCCGTTGGGATGCACATTGCAAACGGTATGTATGGTTTGATTTTAGTGGAACCTGAGGGAGGTTTGCCTCCAGTTGACAAAGAATACTACATTATGCAAGGAGATTTTTATACCAAAGGAAATTATGGAGAACAAGGGCCTCAACCATTTGATATGAATAAAGCTATAAAAGAGCAACCGGATTATGTAGTGTTTAATGGAAAAGTTGGGGCATTGACAGGAGATAAAGCGTTAACAGCCAAAAAAGGAGAAACGGTACGTATTTATATGGGTAATGGTGGGCCAAACTTGGTATCTTCTTTCCATGCAATTGGAGAAATATTCGATAAAGTTTATATAGAAGGTGGCGATTTGATAAACAAAAATGTCCAAACAACTTTGATACCAGCCGGTGGTGCTGCAATAGTTGAATTTATAGTGGACGTTCCCGGTACTTTTATATTAGTAGATCACTCTATTTTTAGAGCTTTCAACAAAGGAGCATTAGGAATGTTAAAAGTAGAAGGGGATGATAACAAGATAGTCTATTCCGGAACAACGCAAGAAGGAATTTATTTGCCAGAAGGCGGTACAATACAAAATATGCCTAAAGTCAAAGGCACAACTCAAAGCATTGCGGTAAAAACTGTAGCGCAACACGTTAAAGCAGGGAAAGAACTGTACGGAAGAACGTGTCTTGCCTGTCACCAATCTGAAGGGCAAGGAATTCCTAACGCATTCCCTCCATTAGCCAAATCAGATTTCTTAAACGCTAATTCTGGAAGAGCAATAAATGCTGTTTTGCACGGATTGAGTGGAGAGGTTACTGTAAATAATAAAAAATTCAATAATGTAATGACAAGTCAAAATTTGACAGACGATGAAGTAGCCAGCGTGTTAACTTATGTGTATGATAGTTGGGGAAATAATAAAACAGTTGTAACGCCGGCAATGGTTAAAACACTAAGAGGGAAATTGGCTCCAAAACTAAAAGATATTCATGAATAAAAAAGGATTTAATGCAAGTTTAAAACAAATGTTTAATACTAATTATAATAAAAATGAAAAAGTATATTTTGTGCATCGGAATGATGGGATTGGCTTTACAAGGATACAGTCAAAGCGTTGATAAAGGAAAAGGAATTTATGGAAAAACGTGTATAGCTTGTCACCAAGCTGCCGGACAAGGGATTCCTGGTGCTTTTCCACCTCTGGCGAAATCAGATTACTTGAATAAAGATGTGAATCGGGCTATAAAAGGAGTCGTAAAAGGATTATCTGGGCCAATTACTGTAAATGGTAAAAAATTCAGTGGTGCCATGCCTGCACAAGCATTAAGCGATCAACAAATAGCGGATGCGATGACTTATGTTTATGCCAGTTGGGGAAATAACAAAACGTTGGTTACTCCAGCTATGATAAAAGCCCAAAGAAAATAAACTGTACAACTTAGATGAAATTAGCCATGTTAAATATGAAAAAATTTTTGCCAATATTTTTGTTTCTTATTACAGCATCGCTATGGTCTCAAGTTGTAAAAATGGCTGCTATAGAAAGGGGGACTTTTGTTCCCCTTTATGGTGCCACAAGTAAGAAACCAGTAGAAGTTAAAGCTTTTAGTCTTGATATTTATCCGGTAACGAATGCCCAGTTTGTGGAATTTTTAAAGAGATATCCAGAAAATAGCCGTTCTCGAATGAAAGGTATTTTTGCAGATAAAAGTTATTTATCACAATGGGAAAGTGATTTTAATTATGGTAATGCCAATTTAAGTACTGCACCGGTAACGAATGTTTCCTGGTTTGCAGCCAAAAAATATTGTGAATGCCAGGGAAAAAGACTGCCTACGATGGACGAATGGGAGTATGCCGCTATGGCTGACGAGAAACGAATGGACGCACGTACTAAAGAGAGCTTTAATAATTACATCCTGTCCTGGTATGAAAAGCCAAAAACCTATAGGAATCCAGTAGGGCGTACCTTCAAAAATTATTGGGGCGTTTATGATATGCATGGATTAGTTTGGGAATGGACAGCAGATTTCAATAGTATTTTTCTTTCTGGGGAATCCAGAAAAGACAAGGATACAGACCGGAATCTATTTTGCGGAAGCGGTTCTGTCAATGCAACAGATTTAATGAATTACGCGGCTTTTATGCGCTATGCTTTCCGAGGAAGCCTTAAAGCACGATATACTACTAAAAACCTCGGTTTTAGATGTGCAAAAGATAAAAAGCAGTGATCAAAATCAACTCAAATGAAAACAGAAATGAAATCAAATATTTACAACTCCGGCATATCTGAACAGGAGAATACTCTAAAGGTAAAAAGTAAAAAATACAAATGTAAACGGCTTCTTTTAGCATTAGTTTTAATTCTTTTATCACTCCAGTCCTGTGTTAATAAATCAAAAGCAGAAACAATAGACAAACCTATTTCAGATTTATCTATTTACAATCTTCCGTCAAAATGGACCAATGAAAAGGGAGAAAATCTCGAAATGAAGGACTTAAAAGGGAAAGTATTGGTTATGGTGATGATTTACACTTCTTGTAAATCTGCTTGTCCGAGATTAGTGGCTGACATGCGAGATATAGAACAAAGATTGCCGAAAAGCATAAAGGATAATGTGAAATTGGTTTTAGTGAGTATCGACCCCGCTGTAGATACTCCCAAACGTTTAAAAGCATTTGCCATTGAAAATAAAATGGAAGGATCGCAATGGGTTTTCTTGCGTTCATCAGAAGAAAATACAAGAGAATTTGCAGCAGTTTTGGCAGTAAACTATAAAAAAATAGCGCCTTTGGAATTCTCCCATTCCAATATCATAAGTGTATTTAATGCTAATGGGGAATTAGCATATCAGCAAGAGGGTTTGGGCGTCAATTCAGACCAAACTATTGAAAAGATTACTGAGGAAGCTCAAAAAATAAATTAAACATGAAATTGCTTAAAATAATTGGTTTATCATTTTTAGGAATGCTAAGCATGGGTACCTACAGTCAAGAGTTGGATGTAAATCTGCAACTTAGACCTCGTTATGAATACCGAAATGGTTTCAAAAGCCTCATGCCAAATGGCGAAAAGGCCACCTCATTTATAGCACAACGTTCCCGTTTGAATTTTAATTACAAGCAAGAAAAATTACAAGCAAAATTAACTTTTCAGAACATCCGCACTTGGGGAGATGTGGCAACTACAGCACAGGTTGATAAAAATGGAATCGCTTTATTTGAAGCTTGGGCGCAATTTGACTTTAATGCCAAATGGAGTGCCCGCATAGGCCGCCAAGTGATTTCGTATGACAATCAACGTATTTTTGGAGAAATCGATTGGGCACAACAAGGGCAAAGTCATGATGCCGCAGTGATTAGGTTTCATCAAACAAATCATCAATTGGATTTAGGTTTTGCGTTAAACGCCAATGCTGAAAATTTATTGGAGCCGAAAACCGCCTACGCGACTAACTACAAATCCTTACAATACGCCTGGTATCATACCCAACTTAACAAATTGAATTTTAGTTTGCTGGTGTTAAATACCGGATATGAATTTGAAAAAAACAGTGGTAATTTAGAAATAGACTACAAGCAAACTTTTGGTGTCTATTTTTCCTTGAAGAAAAAAAAATGGGAGACTAATTTTGGGGCTTATGGGCAAACAGGAAAAAGCAATGGTAAAAATGTAAGCGCATGGTATGCAGGAGGTTTCCTTGGTTATGCGGTCACGAGTACATTCAAAGCTGGATTAGGATATGAATATCTTTCAGGCAAAAACCAAAACGATAGTAGTTCTACCCTAAAATCGTTTAGTCCAATTTTTGGGACTAATCATGGTTTTAATGGTTTCATGGATTATTTTTATGTAGGAAATCATCAAAATAGTGTGGGATTGCAAGATGCCTATCTGAAGTTAAATTATACTTCTACTAAATGGCAATTTACAGTAATGCCACATGTTTTTAATGCACCAAATACCGTTTTGGATGCTTCTAATAATAAAATGGACAGCTATTTAGGAACGGAACTTGATTTTACTGCAAGTTGTAACATTGATAAGGATATCGTTGCTTCAGCGGGGTACTCTCAAATGTTTGGTTCAGGAACTTTGGAAAGATTAAAAAATGTTACCGATGCCGCAAATACTAATAATTGGGTTTGGGTTATGGTCTCCTTTACTCCAAGAATAGTTACTATAAAATAGATTTTATCTAGATCAGCTAATTTAAATACAACCTCGTTTAAGTACTTTTAAACGAGGTTCTTATTCGGAAAATAATAGCGATTGATTAAAGTTTTTTTAAACATTAATTTTTCTTTAAAAATCGAAAGCTTTCCTTTTTTTGCTTCTAATTCTATAGTAGGTTATAAATCGCAAACTAGTTTTGGAAGGAATTTTAAGAAACACTTCAAATGTCTCCTTCGGACTATATCTCTAAAAATAGCTAATTTAAGTATACTAATACTTGCTTTTACCATAGTAATAGGTAGCGCTAACAAAAGACTGCAAACCTCCAAGGTCATCTGATTTTCGAGGGTTTTTTATGGTTTGAAAAATAGGCTGACATTTATCAAATAGTTTTCAGAGTTGCTGCATTCAATAATATCCTGTCTTTTTAATTTTCTGTAATAGTTTCCGTCCTTTTTTTGCTTTATATTTTCATAAACTGCTAGGCTGTCTAGAGTATTAATAAGACTACTTATTTGGTCTATTACTTCTTTAATAAAACTATCGTATTCTTCTTCATCTATAGTGCCCGATGTATGTACCTGCACAAGAATATCCATTGTTGGTAATACTGCCTGGCTACTGCCGTACCTATCAGGATATGCCTATAAGTCTGATTTGCAAACTTCTATTTTTACATTTTTTATCATCAATTTCTATAAAACATTTGATTTGTCCTGTTATTGACGCAAAAGAACAATTTTTCACCTCGAATAATTTTAATATTTGCATATCGATACAAAAAACAGCTAATAATTATGCTTTGTGTAATTTATAATTGATTTTATTGATAATATATTAAATACGTTGTAAATATATTGCGGAATAAGTATAGTGCTTAATCAATAAATTCTGGATGATTAACCATTAGACGGTTCTAAAAATGAGAAACAACATCAAGAAATGATGCATCAAATAGCGTGGAAGAATCCAAAAATAGTGGCGTAATCCAACTAAAACATACAAATTTTTATATGGAGAAATTTGTTAAAACAGGCTCAGCCATAATAACAGCCTGTTGTTTATTAGACTTAATTAACCAATAACCAATAACTAAAAAAAAATTATGCGAAAAATAGATATTCATAATTTAATTGATAACGCCAAGTTTAGTCGATTTCACTGGAACGTTTTGTTCTGGTGCTCCTTAATCATCATTTTTGATGGTTACGACCTGGTTATTTATGGCGTAGTGTTACCATTGCTTATGGAAAAGTGGAATTTATCACCCATTGAAGCAGGAACTTTGGGGAGTTACGCACTCTTTGGGATGATGTTTGGCGCTTTGCTATTTGGAACACTTTCGGATCGTATTGGACGAAAAAAAGCAATCATTATGTGTGTGTCTATTTTCAGTGGATTCACTTTTATAAATGGATTTGTCGAAACTCCGTTGCAATTTGGAATTTGTCGTTTTCTTGCCGGATTAGGAATTGGCGGAGTGATGCCGAATGTTGTGGCTTTAATGACTGAATATTCGCCTAAGAAAATCAGAAGCACGTTAGTAACACTCATGTTTAGCGGCTATTCGGTAGGAGGAATGCTTTCGGCTGGATTGGGGATTTTCCTGATACCAAATTTCGGATGGCAATCGGTTTTTTATGTTGGACTATTGCCAATACTTTTATTGCCTTTAATTATTAAATTTTTGCCTGATTCTGTAGGCTTTTTGGCCAAACAAAAAAGAACAGATGAGGCGAAAAAAATACTTTCTCTTATTGAACCGACGTATCTTCCTGCAGCAGGTGATGTTTTAGATTCTGGAGAAGCAAAAGCTACCGGGGCTAGTGTTTCGCAGCTTTTTAAACAAAACAGATCAACTAGTACTATCCTGTTTTGGGTTGCTTTTTTTACTTGTCTTTTGATGGTTTACGGTCTAAATTCTTGGTTGCCAAAATTAATGAACAAAGCCGGATATGAGTTAGGATCCAGTCTTACTTTTTTGTTAGTGCTGAATTTTGGAGCGATGATAGGAGCAGTAGGTGGCGGGTGGCTTGGTGATAAATTTAATTTAAAGACCGTTTTGACTTCCTTTTTTGCAGTCGCCGCTATCTCTTTAAGCTTGCTTGGGTTTAAAAATTCTACAGTGGTATTATACATTCTAATTGCAATTGCAGGAGCAACAACCATTGGAACCCAAATACTTTGCTATGCATACGTAGCGCAATTTTATCCTATAAACATTAGATCTTCCGGTATTGGCTGGGCATCCGGAGTTGGTAGAACAGGAGCTATTTTAGGGCCAATTTTAGGAGGGGCTCTACTGAGTTTAGGCTTGCCTTTTCAAATGAATTTTGTCGCATTTGCTATTCCGGGAGCCATAGGTGCTTTGGCTGTTTGTTTCATTAATGTTAAGCACAGCCATGACCATAAAGCCCAGTCACATCAAGAGGAAATGATTGTACTAAATCCTATTGTTGACAAAAAATAGACAATTTGAGCTATTGATTATTGCTAAATAGTTAAGGATTCATCGAACACAAAAATAGAAAAATGAAGTTTAAAAAAATAGTGGTAGTAATTGGTTTTTTGCATACAGCAGTGCTACTTAATGCTCAGGAAACCATAAAAACAAAAGATAGTATTACAGTTATTAAACCAGAGAAAAAAGAACCGCTTTTTGATGTCAGGTTCTCAGGTTTTATTCGACATGATGCAGTATTTGATTCGCGTCAGACTGTTGATGTAAGAGAAGCTGCAGTTGTACTTTGGGGAAAAGATGTTGACTTTGATACCAATGGGAAGGATAGAAACTCCGCTTCCAAGTTTCAAATGCTGAATGTATTATCCAGAGCCGGAGTCAGAGTAGGCGCACCGGATATTTTGGGTGCAAAAACGGCAGGATTTCTTGAAGGTGATTTTTTTGGTAACGCAGAAGGTGGAATTAATGAATTTCGTTTGAGACATGCCTATATTACATTAGACTGGAAAAATAGCCAGTTGGGAATAGGTCAATTTTGGCATCCGCTAACCATACCGGAAATGTTTCCAGGCGTAGTTAATTTTAGTGGTGGGGCACCTTATATGCCTTACAACAGAAATCCTCAAATTCGTTTTACCCGAAAGTTAGATGCAAATTTTAATCTTATTGCAGCTGTCGTGTCGCAAAGAGATTTTACATCCAATACCGCTCCGTACAGAAACAGTTCGCTTCCTTCGGGAAACATTCAGGTAAATTATAAAAGTAAAAATGCGCTGGTAGGTTTAGCGGGACATTTTGAGCAAATTCGTCCTAAAACAAGTTCTGGATTAACGAATGATTTCTCTAACGAAAGAGTCAACAGTGTTTCGGTTATGGCTTATGGACGTTTTGAAACCAAGCCGATGACTATAAAAGCCGAAGCGATGTATGGCGAAAATGCAACTTCATTCATTATGCTTGGAGGGTATGTGGGATATACACCAGCGAATGGTTCAGGTTTAGAAACCTATTCGACTATGGCTACACAATCTTTCTGGGTTGATTTAACGGGAAAAACGAAAAAAATAATTCCTGGATTCTTTGCCGGCTTTAGCCAAAATGATGGCGCCACTAATCCGATTTCCGGAAAAGCGGTAGCGTATGGATTTTCAAACGCAATAGGAGGTATTGCGGCATCCGGAAATACAACGACCAGAACTATCAATTATATTTATCGATTGGCACCACGAATTGAAGTGCCTGTCAAAAATTTAAAATTTGGTTTGGAAGTAGAGTATTCAGCGGCCGAATGGGGTAATGCTGATAGTAGCGGAAGAGCCGTATCCAATCTAAATTTGATAGGAACTTGGAGAGTAGTATGTGCCACAGTGTTTAAATTTTAATATTTGTTTACTATGTTGGGTGCTATTCAAAACGAATGGCATCCAACTTTTTTTGCTATCATTATGAAAGAAACCAATAAATGGCTGTCTTTAATCATTGTGCTGGTTGCTCCCTTACTTTCAGTAATCGATGTGTATATTGTGAATATGGCTTTGCCGGAGATAAAAAGACAATATGTAACATCAGACAGTAATACAGAATTGGTCATCAGTTCTTATCTTTTGGGATATTGTGTTTTTTTAATTACCGGAGGAAGAGCGGGAGATTTTTTTGGACGAAAGAAAATATTCATTATTGGGATGCTATGCTTCACTATTACCTCCGCTTTATGTGGTTGTGCAGGAACAATTTTACAATTAATACTTTTTAGATTTCTTCAGGGTGTGGCTGCGGCCTTTATGATTCCTCAAACATTGACGATAATACAAGTTACTTTTCGAGAAGCCAAAGAGCGAAACACAGCATTTGGATTTTTCGGAATTACGCTCGGTATTGCTTCTATTTTGGGTCAATTTTTAGGAGGCTATTTTGTGGCGCACCATTATATTGAAGAAAGCTGGCGGCTGATTTTCTTGATTAATGTTCCATTTGGTTTACTAACCGTTATGCTTTCATTTTTCTTTTTGCAAGAAACGAGTCTGCATAAAGAAGGTAAATTTGACATGCTTGGTGTAGTATTGTTGACCATTGCTTTAGGAAGTTTAATTTATGGACTTACTTTAGTACCAGAGCAGGGAGTTTCAGTTTTAGTAGTGCTTTTGCTGTTTTTATCCGGAATTCTATTATGTATATTCTGGAAGAACCAAAAAAGGAAAACCCAACATAGAAGCAGTCCTTTACTGGATACCAATCTTTTTAAAATAAAAAGTTTCAATTTGGTTTTGCTGGTAGCCTTGTTTTTTTTCGGAGCGCATAATTCTTATTTATTAATATGTGCGGTTCAATTCCAAAAGACATTGAATCTGGATCCTTATGTTGCCAGCCAATATTTTACTTTTAATGGTATTGGTTTTTTGATTTCTTCATTTATCGCTCTTAACGTATTGCATAAATATGGAATCAAATTGTTGATTATAGGGTGCTTTCTTATGATTATGTCTTTGGTTTTACAGGTTCTTATGCTAGGAGATCAAGCGAATGTGGATTGCATTCCGGGGCTTCTTTTATTGTATGGATTGGGACAAGGGATACTTTTACCGTCGATTTTAAATTATGCACTTAAAAAAATTCCGGCAGATTATGCCGCATTGGCCGGAGGTGTGTATTCGACTGTACAACAATTTTCATCTGCTTTTGGAATCAGTATTATTGGGAGCGTTTTTTTTTATTGTTTAAAACAAAATTTAGAAGGCTATAACATCGCTATGAGTATGGCAATTGTTTATTTGGTTTTTGTGGCATTATTTTTATACCGACTTTCAAAATTGAATACAACCAATCCGTCTTAGAATAGCATGAAGTTTTTTTCTTTAATCTAAAAAAATGTTAAATAGTGCTCAAACGATATAGTTGTATTTTTACTATCTTTGATAGGCATAAAAACTATCTTGAGCTAAGTAAAACATGAGAAGTAAATTATTTTTTAAGGGGATTTATGGTGATAACTCTATTGATATGGTTAGGGATATTATTCATATTACTCCTATGGAGATGACTGGAAAACGCCACGAATGGTATATTAAACCTCATGTGCATAGTGACCTTTTTCAGATTTTTGTGGTAGAAAGCGGCTCTTTGGAATTAATACTTAGTGAAGAAAGTCAAATTGTGGAAAGCGTTTCTTTTTTTTCTATTCCAAAAAATATTAGTCATGGGTTACGCATGAATGCAGATACCAAAGGATGGGTAATCTCACTTTATGACAAGTCATTGGAGAACATGTTAAAGCTTGATACGGATATTATTAATAAGATAGACGAAATTCATATTTCAAAACTGGATCAAAATGATAAATTAATCACTGATACTCTTGCGACTATTCATAAATGCATTGATGAATATTACTCTGACTTACCTGGGAAACAACATGCTTTGCAGTATTTGGTTGGAATGATGCTGTTGCGTTTGTATCGGATATTTGTAACTTCATCCGCTGTTAATCTTTCAGATAACAGAAATAAAATGTACTACAGACGCTTTGTTCAATTGATAAAGGAAATGAAATCTTTTAAAATAAGCGTTGAAGAATATGCTTCTCGACTAAACATCTCAAGCGGACATCTCAACCGAATTTGTAAAGATGTTTCTGGTTTGTCTCCCAAAGATGTTGTTATTAATTTTTTTATTGATGAAGCTAAAATTTACCTGCGCAATTTTGAAATGTCAATTGCTGAAATCTCGTATGAGTTGGATATCGAAGATCCCGCTTATTTTACGCGTTTATTTAAGAAAAGAACCGAGCTTACGCCTAAAGAATTCAGAAGTCAATTGGGAAGAAGGTAATTTTTGTATTTGTAATCTTCGCATCAAATAAAGGATAGTCCTCTGAATTGTGGGATTATTACAATTTCTTATAAAAATCTACTGCTATAAAAAAATCTAAACTTCACTTTAGTGGATGTATTGTGCTTGTTATCAATGTTTTTTGGAAGTTAAAAAGGATTCAAATTAATTACTATTTATTTTTAATTTGTTTGATTTGTCTCATTAATAGCTAATTAATCCAATTTTTAACTCTGATTTTCACTCTAAATTTGTGATAATAAAACAGTAAGTGAGTACTCAATTATTTACGAGTAAGTGCTTACTTCTGTAGCAATCAAATAAATTTAGATACGAAGCAATGAATAGTCCTATTATTGAAAAAATTGAAACCATTCTAGTTGATCTGCCAACAATTCGTCCGCATCATCTCTCGATGACCGTAATGAAAAAACAAACTATGGTTATCATTCGTTTGTTCTCTAGTGATGGAATTGAAGGAATTGGAGAAGCTACAACCATTGGTGGATTGAGTTACGGAGAGGAATCTCCAGAGAGTATGAAGCTCAACATCGATACGTATTTTGCTCCTTTATTACTGGGGCAGGATGCGACCAATATTCACAAAGCAATGTTTTGGATTGAAAAAAACATTAAAGGCAACCGAATTGCAAAATCAGGAATTGAAACAGCGCTTTTGGATGCTCATGGAAAACGATTGGGTGTTTCTGTCGCTACGTTATTAGGAGGAGCAATTACTGAAAATTTACCAGTTTTATGGACATTGGCCAGCGGAAATACACAACAGGATATTGAAGAAGCCGAACATCTTTTAGCTATTGGAAGACACAATACGTTCAAATTAAAAATTGGATGGCAAGCTCCGGAAATTTCAATCGCACACGTTGCAGCTATCAAAAAAGCAATGGGAGACAGAGCAAAAGTAACAGTGGATGTGAATCAGGCTTGGGATGAAAGTACCGCGAAAATAAGTATTGCAAAACTTCAAGAAGCAGGAATTGATCTTATCGAACAACCAATAGTTAAAGAAAATTTTGAAGGTTTGGCTCGTTTGACCAAAATGTTTACTGTGCCAATCATGGCCGATGAAGCGTTGAACGATAGTGCAGATGCTTACAAACTAGCCAAAATTAGAGGAGGAGATGTTTTTGCATTAAAAATAGGAAAATCAGGAGGATTGCATAATGTATTAAAAGTGGCTACTATTGCTGAAGCAGCCGACATCAGTTTGTATGGCGGAACCTTACTGGAAGGAACAATTGGCTCTGTGGCTTCTGCTCATGCTTTTAGTACTTTGAAAACAATGTCGTGGGGAACGGAACTTTTCGGGCCATTACTATTAACGGATGATATTGTAAAAACTAAAGTAGAATTTTCAAATGCTTCGATGAAAATTCCGCAAGGTCCGGGTTTAGGCCTGGAATTAGATTTGGATAAACTCAATCAATATAAACGCAAATAAAAATAGAACTATGTTATTCCACGTAGAAATGACCGTAAAAATTCCACATGATTCAGATGTGAATTTTGTAAATGAATTAAAAGCAAAAGAAAAGGCAATGTCTCAAGAGCTGCAGCGCAGCGGAAAATGGGTAGACATTTGGAGAATCGTAGGAAAGTATTCCAACATCAGTATTTTTAATGTAGAAAATCCAGCTGAACTTCATGAGATTCTGAGCAATTTACCACTTTTCCCTTTTATGGAAATTGAAGTAAAATCACTATGCAAACACTATTCTTCAATTAAAGGAGGAGCAGTTTAAACCATTTTAAATAATCAAAAAAACTATAATAAATTTAAAAAAAATATCATGACTAGAGCACAAATAGACGGATTGCTTCAAAAAATAGAAAGTACCGAAAAAATAGAAGGTGGAAGCGACAGAGTAAAAGCAATTGTAAATAGAATTCTTCGTGATTTGTTTTACACTATCGAAGATTTAGATATTCAACCGGATGAAGTTTGGACCGCAGTGAATTACCTGACACAAGCAGGTCAAAATGGAGAGTATGGATTAATTGCAGCGGGTTTAGGAATAGAACATTTCTTAGACTTACGCATGGATGAAGAAGAAGAAAAAGCAGGAATGACTGGTGGAACACCAAGAACGATTGAAGGACCGCTTTATGTTGCAGGCGCGCCAAAATCATTAGGTTTTGCACGTTTAGATGACGGAACTGAAGTAGAGCAAGGAGAAGTTTTTTTCATGCAGGGAAAAGTTTTGGATGATACTAACAATCCAATTCCGAATGCGATTGTAGAGGTTTGGCATGCTAATTTAAAAGGGAATTATTCTTATTTTGACCAATCACAAAGCGATTTTAATTTGCGCGGAACAATAGAAACGGATGAAAATGGAAATTATCAATTCCGCAGTATCCTCCCTTCTGGCTATGCCGTTCCTCCAGGAGGATCAACAGAAACTCTTTTAAGTGCCATTGGTCGTCACGGAAATCGCCCATCCCACGTGCATTTCTTTGTTTCAGCGCCAGGCTACAGAAAATTAACGACACAAATTAACTTTGAGGGTGACCCATACTTATGGGATGATTTCGCTTTCGCAACGCGCGAAGGCCTGGTTCCGGATCTTACCGTAATTACTGCTGCGGAAAAAATTAAAGAAAAAGGATTAGACAAGCCTTTTTCCTCAATCGATTTCGACTTCACATTGCATAGTGAAATTGAAGGAATTCATGATGCAGAAGTAGAACGATTGAGAGCTGAATCGGGAGTTTTATAAAAAAATAAACAGTCAATTGCCATTTTTCGAAATATTTTTTGGACTTGTAGAATCCCCGTGAGAATCCCCGTATGGAATCGATTTTTGTACTATTCTCATGGTGGTTTTACCCCAAAATAACTCCGGAGCGGGTAGGCTATGACTACTAAACAACAACACTAATGGAAAAATTAAATAAAGAATATGTAGAAAGCCTATTGGAACACAATGTTTCTAAAGGTCTTTATCGTCATAACAGAGAATCCTTTACCAATCCGGAGTTGTTCGAATTGGAAATGAAATATATTTTCGAAAATAATTGGGTGTACTTGGCTCATGAAAGTCAAATAACTGAAGCAAACGATTATTTCACTACTCATATTGGCAGACAACCCATCTTTATAGCGCGCAACAAAGAAGGGGAATTGAATGCCTTTATCAATGCATGCAGCCATAGGGGAGCACAGCTTTGTCGCTATAAAAAAGGGAATAAATCTACTTATACCTGTCCTTTTCACGGTTGGACTTTTAATAATTCTGGAAAATTACTAAAAGTAAAAGATGTAAAAGGTGCAGGATATCCGGAACAGTTCAACACAGAAGGTTCACATGATCTCAAAAAAGTGTCGCGATTTGAGTCGTACAAAGGATTTTTATTTGGTAGCTTAAATGCAGATTCTCCTTCATTGGAAGACTATCTCGGTGATACAATAAAGATTATTGATCAGATGGTGGATCAGGCTGAATTTGGATTGGAAGTGGTACGAGGAAGCTCTTCTTACACTTATGATGCAAACTGGAAAATGCAAATGGAAAATGGTGCTGATGGATACCATGTAAGCTCCGTGCACTGGAATTACGTGGCTACGATGGGTAACCGTAAAGAAGACGGCGTGCAAGCCGTAGATCCGAACGGATGGTCGAAAAGTGTAGGTGGTGTTTATGGTTTCGAAAATGGCCATATGCTTCTTTGGACAAAAATGCTGAATCCGGAAGTGCGCCCTCTTTATAGTCAATTGGATAGATTGAATACTACACTTGGTGCCGAAAAAACAAACTTTATTGTCAACGAAACCCGCAACTTGGCTATTTATCCAAATGTGTATTTGATGGATCAGTTTTCAACTCAAATTCGTGTAGTTCGACCGATTTCTGTCGACAAATCCGAAGTGACTATTTACTGTATGGCACCCAAAAATGAACCTGCAGCAGACCGTGCATTACGTATTCGCCAGTATGAAGATTTTTTCAATGTGACCGGAATGGGAACTCCTGATGATTTGGAAGAATTCAGATCCTGTCAGGAAAGTTATTTAGCAAAAATAATGCCGTGGAACGATGTTAGTCGTGGAGCAGAGCATTGGGTCTACGGTCCGGATGAACATGCAGCGGCTATGGGAATCAATCCAAAATTAAGCGGAATCAGAACCGAAGACGAAGGATTGTTCCTTATGCAGCACCAGTATTGGGCAGAGACTTTGAAAGAAGCTTTGGCAAAAGAGGAATTGATTAATCTAGAAAACCATTTGTAAAATGACTAATTACGATAAAATACAGGCATTTGTTTATCAGGAAGCGAGACGCTTAGACGACAAACAATGGGACGAGTGGCTTCAGCTATACGATGAAAATGTATCCTTTTGGATGCCGTCCTGGGATGATGAGGATAATTTAACAACAAATCATGAAACCGAGATTTCGTTGATTTATTATCCCAATAAAAATGGTTTGGAAGATCGTGTTTTTAGAATCAGAACCGAACGCTCCAGTGCTACTTTACCAGATACCAGAACAAGCCATAATTGCACAAATCTTGAAATTCTGGAGGAAAACCACGACGAGATTAAAATACGTTTTAACTGGAATACATTAAGCTTTAGATACAATAAATTGGATCAGTTTTTTGGTACTTCTTTCTACACTTTGAAAAAAGTGGAAGACTCATTTTTAATCACTACTAAAAAAGTCATACTTAAAAACGATTACATTCGACAAGTTCTTGACATATATCATATTTAAAATACAAAAGTAATGGCAAAAATAGCATTAAACTTTGAGGATGGAGTTACCCGATTTATAACCAGTTTACCCAATGAAACTGTAGCAGAAACTGCTTACCGTGTTGGGATAAATATTCCGTTAGATTGCGCTGATGGCGCTTGTGGTACTTGTAAATGTAAAATGAGATCAGGTAACTTTGATGCAGGGGACTACATCGAAGAAGCCTTATCAGATGAAGAAGCAGCCGCAGGTTTTGCGCTTGCTTGTCAAGTGAGACCAAAATCAGACCTTGTGGTTGATATTTTGGCGAGTTCTGCCGCCTGTAAAGTAAAATCTACGGCTATCACTACAGAAATAAAGGAATTAAACCGATTGTCTTCAGAAATTTACCAATTAAAATTGCGCGCTTCTGACGGCAGCCCTTTTCAATTTCTTCCGGGACAATATGTAAATATTGAAGTTCCGGGAACCTCACAAACCAGGTCGTATTCGTACAGTTCACAACCTGATGCCGGTGAAGGGGAGTTTTTAATCAAATTAGTCCCCGGAGGATTGATGAGTAGTTATCTAAAAGAGCAGGCGACGGTAGGTGGGGAACTAAACATTGTAACTCCTTTGGGAAGTTTTTATTTAAGAGAGGCTAAACGTGATTTAATCTTTATTGCAGGCGGTACAGGTATTGCACCTTTTATGGCCATGCTTGAACAACTTAAAGCAGAGAATAATACGACACCTATTCATTTGTTTTACGGAGCAACGACCGGGGAGAATGTAGTGGAGTTACAACGTTTGAAAGCGTTTAGTGAAATTATGCCATTGCAACTATTTACTTGCACTTCTGATGAACAAGCAGAAGGGCATGACAAAGGGTTTGTTACGCAATGGATTAACAAAGAGCTTCTCGGCGATAAAGCCTATGATATTTATATCTGTGGACCAAATGCCATGGTGGAAGCAGTAAAAACGACGCTTGACAAAGAGGCAATTCAACATGTTAATTTTTACATGGAAAAATTTGTTCCAACGGGTCAGGAAAATGTACAATTATAATTTTTTAAACAGAAAAATGCTTCACCCCAATAGATTTTCAGGTAAAGTGGCCATTGTTACAGGTGCTGCCCAAGGAATAGGAAAAACGGTTGCATTGCAACTTTTAGAGGAAGGCGGTTCCGTTGTACTGGTCGATCGTTCTCCAATAGTAAATGAAATAGCTTCACAATTGAGCAAAGACCAAAAAAATAAAGCACTTGCAATTGTTGCTGATCTGGAGCAATTTTCAGGCTTTCAGTCGGTCGTAAAACAGGCCGTTGCAAAGTTTGGCAGAATAGACATTTTGATTAACAATGTGGGAGGAACAATTTGGATGAAACCTTTTGCAACCTATGAGGAAGATCAAATAGAAAAAGAAATTCGTCGTTCGCTTTTCCCAACGCTTTGGGGATGTAGAGCCGTTCTTCCGGTAATGTTGGATCAAAAAGCAGGGGTAATCGTGAATGTTTCTTCGGTTGCCACCAGAGGAATTAATCGTGTTCCGTATGCTGCTGCAAAAGGGGGGGTAAATGCACTTACTGCTGCCATGGCATTCGAATATGCTGAACGAAACATTCGCGTGAATGCTGTTGCTCCCGGAGGTACAGCTGCTCCGGAGCGCTTGATTCCCCGCAATGAGACTCCAGATTCGGAACAGGAAAAAGTCTGGAAGCAAGAAGTGGCTGATCAAACTACATCGTCTAGTTTAATGAAACGATACGGAACAATTGAAGAACAAACTTCAGCAATACTTTTTCTGGCATCTGATGAAGCTTCGTATATCACAGGAATTACTATTCCCGTTGCTGGCGGTGATTTGGGTTAATAAAAAATAGAATAATGTCAAAAATGAAAAAGCAGAACACAGCACTAAATTACTTGTTTGATGATTTCAACAAGGAGCAAACATTGGTTTTTTCTAATTCATTAGGGACTGATCTTTCTATGTGGGATAGACAGATAGAGTTGCTAGGCCAAGAGTTTAATATTCTTCGGTACGATACAAGAGGGCACGGAAAAAGTGAAGTTACTGAAGGAGAATATTCGATCGAATTGCTGGGGAACGATGTGTTGGATTTACTGGAGCATCTGAAGATTGAAAGCGTAAATTTCTGCGGACTATCTATCGGCGGATTGATTGGACAATGGCTGGGAATTCATGCACCCGAGCGGTTAAACAAACTTATACTTTGTAATACTGCCGCAAAAATTGGAAATAATGAAGGCTGGAATACCCGAATTGAAACGGTTCAAAAAAAGGGTTTGGATAGTATTGTTTCAGGAACGCAAGGACGCTGGTTCACACCTGAATTTGTTAGCGAAAATAAAGCTAATGTTGCTTCCGTTTTAGCAACGTTTGTGCAAACGCCATTAGAAGGATATATTTCTTGTTGTGCCGCTGTTCGGGATGCTGATTTTACAGATGAAGTTTCAAAAATTTTGGTGCCAACCTTAATTATTTCAGGTACTGAGGATGCCGTAACAACAATAATAGATGGTGATTTTCTTATGGAAAGAATCCCAAATTCGATATTAGCAGCCTTAAAAACGGCTCATATTTCAAATATTGAAAAGGCAGATGATTTTACAAAACTACTTATTGAATTTATTAAAAATTAAACTATGAAAACAGTTCCACAAATAACGACCGAACAAGCCGCAGCATTTGTAAAAGATGGCGATACCTTATTGCAAGGTGGTTTTGGGATGACGGGAAATCCAGTTCATTTAATGGATGCTTTATCGAAAACTGAGACTAAAAACATCACTTTTATTGGAAACAATGTGGGAGAAGCGGGAATTGGGGGCGGACGTTTGTTGCGAAACGGACAATTAAAAAAAATGATTGGCTCTTTTTTTACAAGTAATCCCGAAGCGGTGAAAGCTGCTCAGGACGGAATTGTAGAATATGAATTGGTACCGCAGGGAACGTTGGCGGAAGCCTTAAGAGCCGGAGGAGCCGGAATAGGAGGTTTTTATACACCAACTGCTGCCGGAACGCCTATTGCAGAAGGAAAAGAGACTAAAATAATTGATGGTGTGGAACACGTTTTTGTCAAAGGAATTCGTGGAAACGTAGCCTTTATCAGAGCGTGGAAAGCGGATACGGCTGGAAATTTAATCTATCGTATGACAGAGCAAAATTTTAATCGCGCTATGGCAACAGCAGCTGATTTGGTTGTGGCTGAGGTGGAAGAAATAGTACCGGAAGGCACTTTAGATCCCAATTGTATTCACACACCTGGATGTTACATTGATTACTTAGTTCAGGCGACACTTTCTTTGGAAGACTTAGGTTCATCGGCATCGGTGAATAAAGGAAAAAAAGTGAGCGAAGACCGTATGAATATTGCTAAACGCGCTTTACAGGAATTGAAAAATGGTGATGTTGTAAATTTAGGAATCGGTATTCCAACTTTAGTTGCCGATTTAAT
This sequence comes from Flavobacterium rhamnosi, assembly GCF_048286515.1. NCBI lineage: Bacteria > Pseudomonadati > Bacteroidota > Flavobacteriia > Flavobacteriales > Flavobacteriaceae > Flavobacterium > Flavobacterium rhamnosi. Next base: position 52,436 of record NZ_JBLVPS010000021.1, read on the forward strand.
TACACCAAAACACGGTGTTATTCTGCACACTGAAAATGGAATGTTAGGCGTTGGTCCGGAACCGGTAGACGGTGGAGGGGCAATGAATTACCCTGTTAACGCGGGAAAAATTCCAGTAACGGCAGTACCAGGAAGTAGTTATTTTGACAGTGCCGAATCTTTTGCAATGATACGTGGGAAACATGTTGATATTGCTGTAATGGGAGGTTTAGAAGTGGATGAACATGCCAACCTTGCGAATTGGGCTGTTCCAGGGCAGCCTTTATTAGGAGTTGGCGGAGCAATGGATTTGGCATCAGGTGCAAAAACGCTTATTATCACGATGAATCACAACAACCGAGATGGAAGTTCTAAAATTGTACCAACTTGTACATTGCCTTTAACAACATTGAATTCTGTTGATATGGTGATTACGGAATTGGCCGTTTTCAAATATATTGCAAACAAACTCACTTTAATAGAATTAATGCCAGGTGCAACATTGGAAGAGGTTCGAGAAAAAACGGAAGCAAAATTCGTGGAACAATTATCGTAAAAAGACTGTTAGAATAGGATTATCTTTAGTTTTTTAATTCCAATGAATCAAATAATAATCGAATGGTAAGCAAATTAATACGCTACAGTATCGGATCTGATTTAATTATTTATGGCTTCAAATGCATCATTGGTTTTTTAATCGGTTATCAATTGTATCTGCGCTTTCCCGAATATGAATTGTATTGGACGATGCTATCTATTATTTTGGTTATATCACCCGAAGCGAAAGATGCGCGTCGTTTGTCTATTGAACGCTTTAAATCTAATTTAATTGGTTCGGGAATAGGACTGCTTTGCTTTTTTATTCATGCTCCAAATGTTTATATGCTGGTGTTGGGTATTATACTTTCAATAGCCACTTGTTATTTTTTTAATCTAATGACTGTGGCGCGAACAGCAATTGTAGCGCTCATAATTGTATTAATTCATGAGCAAGAACAAATGTCATGGACAGGAGCAGTGGAACGGTTTATATCGGTCACTACTGGATGTTTTATTGGATTGTCAATAACAATTATTACATCGGCAATAATTAATTATTGGAGAAAAAAAGCAAACCTTCCACAAGAAGAATTATAATTTAAAAGTACTAAAAATGAATACAGAAGCATATATAATTGATGGAATCAGAACGCCTATAGGAAGTTTTGGCGGAACACTTTCTGCTGTAAGAGCAGATGATTTGGCGGCAATTGTCATTAAAGAATTAGTAAATAGGAATCCAAATATTCCGACTGATGCGATTGATGATGTAATCTTAGGTTGTCACAATCAAGCAGGAGAGGACAATCGCAACGTCGCCCGAATGGCATCTTTGTTAGCGGGATTACCAGTTACAGTTCCGGGAGAAACTGTTAATAGATTATGTGCTTCCGGGATGTCTGCAATTATTGCTGCAGCAAGAGCTATTAAATCTGGAGATGGCGATATTTTTATTGCCGGAGGAGTAGAGCACATGACCCATGGTCCAATGGTGATTTCAAAAGCATCAAAGGCATATGGAACCGATTCTAAAATGGAAGACTCCAGTTTTGGATGGCGTTTTGTTAATCCAAAAATGAAGCAAATGTATGGCGTTGATCCTATGGGAATCACAGCTGAAAATTTAGTGGATTTATATGATATCACTCGGGAAGACCAGGATATTTTCTCTTACAATTCACAACTGAAAGCGGCCAAAGCGCAAGAAAATGGTACGTTGACTCAGGAAATTACGCCAGTTAGCATTCCGCAGCGCAAAGGGGATGCAATTGTTTTTTCTAAAGATGAATTCATAAGAGCTGATACAACTGTAGAAACATTGGCTAAACTTAAACCAGCTTTCAAAGCAGATGGAACGGTTACTGCAGGAAATGCTTCAGGATTGAATGACGGTGCAGCGGCTACTTTTATTGCCTCTGAGAATGCGGTAAAAAAATACAAATTGAAACCATTAGCCCGAATAGTAAGTTCGGCCGTTGTAGGTGTTGAACCTCGAATTATGGGAATTGGTCCCGTTTCGGCAACGCAAAAAGCATTGGCGAAAGCGGGATTAACGTTGAATGATATTGATATTATTGAATTGAACGAAGCCTTTGCAGCACAGAGTTTAGCCTGTACCAGAGCTATGGGACTCCAAGATAATGATGCCAGAGTTAATGTGAATGGAGGTGCAATTGCTTTAGGACATCCACTAGGAATGTCGGGAACCAGAATTGTTTACAGTGCTGCTTTGTCATTGCAACGTTTACAAAAACGGTATGCTTTGGCGACCATGTGCATTGGTGTCGGACAAGGGTATGCAGTAATCATTGAAAGAGTTTAAAATATAAAACGCTCGCAATCTAAATAATTTACAGATGAGCAAAAAAAAGGATATACTTGACGCTGCGCTAAAACTGTTTACAGAAAATGGAGAGCGTGCGACTTCTACAAAATCAATAGCTTCTGAGGCGGAAACTTCAGAAGCATTGATTTTTAGGCATTTTGGTACTAAAGAAAAATTATTGGAGGAAATTATTAAAAATGGCTATCAAGATGCGACAAAAATAATTTCCAATTATTTAAACGACCAAAGCGGATTAGAATACATTTTAAAAATTGTTCAGGTGCCGCGAATATTAGTAGATTCGAATCCTGATTTTTGGAAAATGCAGCATAAAATCATTGCATTAAATTCACTTTCTCAAAAATATCACAGCATTTTTATGAAGCCTTGCTATGAAAAGCTGACCATAGCTTTTTCGAAGCTGCAATACAAAAATCCAACACTGGAAGCTGAATTGCTGCTGATTTACATCGACAGTATGTGGAAACATTTTGCGTCACAGCAATTGGATTCCAAAACGGAAAGTGCATTGACAGAACTAGTACAGCAGAAATATGAGAATTTCGATTAAGTAATGGAAATTCGGTTCGGTCGCATCTGACAATAACTTTTTATCTTTGGGCATATAAAACATTCGATCCATGAATATCAAAGGTCACTGCTATCCAAAATCTATTATTCTTCAAGCTGTATATTTCAAACTTAGATTTACCTTAAGCTATAGAGATGTTGAGGAAATAATGAAAATGAGGGGAGTTCAGGTTGACCATGCTACAATTCAGCGTTGGGTGTACAAGTTTAGTCCTTTTATCGTGGCGCAAATGAAAAAACGAAAACTAAGAGTTGGGAAAAGTTGGAGAATGGATGAAACCTATATAAAGGTTAAGGGTAAATGGTGTTATTTGTACAGAGCAGTTGATAAATCAGGTAACACAGTTGATTTCCTATTAACCAAGAGAAGGCAAAGGATGAGTGCCCAATCTTTTTTAATTAAGGCAATTGGTAATAATTGTAAACCAGGAATAATAAATATTGACAAGAGTGGATCAAACATAGGCGCTATTAGAGTTTATAATCAGCGTTCGTTTTCTAAAATAGTGATCCGGCAATGTAAATACTTGAACAACATTGTCGAACAAGATCATCGTTTTATCAAGTGGAGAATTCTAAATGGATTAGGATTTAAAAATTTTGAATCAGCTAAAAGAACGTTAAGTGGAATTGAAGTTGTACATATGTTAAGAAAGAAACAGATGATTAATCCAAGTATAACTATGTTTAAATCATTCTGTTCATTGGTAGCATAACCCACCGAAAGCAATAATAAGTAGATTTATAATCGACAGCTGCGACAGAACCATTTTTAAGGATTAAACGCTCGATTCATCAACTCCTGTTCACTTCTTGAAATTCCTATTTCTTTGGCTATAGTTTTCCAGTTGCTTGTTACTTGAAGTACTTCTTGCATAATAGCTTCCATTTGTTGCTTTTTTAAGCGGAAATATTCGCCTACGCTTTTTGCTAATTCAAAATCAAGGTCATTGTTATCGGTATCTATGTTTAAAGCTAAACCCTCTTTGTCAATAGATGGATTAAGGTCATATGCCGGTGATAGTATCCAACCTTCTTTTGTTAGTATGAAACCGTGATTTCTTAAATGGTCGTCTGTATTGGAAATAGCAATATTGAAGATTATTCTGCGCCATAGCTGATGTAAGTTAGCTTCTATGTTTGTGCCATAATTGCTAATAAATTCAGCAATGTCCAAGTAACTTGCCTGATTGTCACGAATTGTATCTTCATTGTTAGCTGTCATTGTCATTGCAGAAGCAAAATGTATCCTTTTTCCGTTTTCCCTGTCAAAGCGTTTTGTGAAAAAAGTATGGTAATTACCCATTATTTTTTCTATTCGGCATGGTGCCATTTCTATTCCAGCATTTATTGCCAGTTGATAGGCTAAGAATTCCCACGCAGCTTTATCTGTTGTATCTGTTTTAGATGGGAATTTGGCAATCCAAAGACTTTTATCAGCATCTAAGACATTAGCTTTTGGTCTTGCTCCGCCTAATGAAGAACCTAGTGCCATTAAAACGGATAACCATTTTTTTTACCTCATCATTATCGTCGTTATTTTCAAAATTAGCGGCTGCGTTTTGCAACTCGCGAATGGATGACCATGGTGGAGTTGAAGCTGTTTTATTGTTGTCTAGGAAATCTCCTTCGGGGTTTATTTTAAAACGTAATGCTCCCATACGGCTTTCATCATAAACGCCTAAAAGGAAATCAATATCGTACAGTGTTGGTGTTTTTTCTCCTTTTTCTTTTGCCCATTGTGCAGCTCTTCGCTTCATTAGTGTTCGTCCCCAAGTGTCGGGCATACTGTCTAGGAATATGCCAAAGTTTTCTTTTTTATTTGGGTATTGTGGACCACCGTATAATTGAATATCAGGGTCAAGTATAAATTTTTGCTCTGATTTAAGCCACTCATTATCATATTCAAAGCTGAATGCTTTTTTACCTTTGGCTTGTTGTGCCGATAGGATTCCAATGATTTTTGGTTCGGTCATTTCTTTCCAATGTGCGTAAACGTATATGTTAGTTTTGTTGGTGGACATTATGGATGGTTAGATTTTGCATTTGTACAGTTTGTTCGGGATGAACAATATTATTTCAGTAGTTCAAGATCTTGGAGTTTTCTTCCTAGTTCATCATCTGAAGCGAGTTTAAGAAAATCATCTTGAAGCCCCAATACTCTTAGTACATTAAAATAAGCTCCAATAGCAACACTAGGATTACCTTTTTCTATTTGATATAAAGTAGTCCTAACAATATCAGCTCTTTCGGCTACTTGAATAGCAGTTAGCTTTCTTCTTTTCCTAGCTAGCTTTATGTTTTCTCCCATCTGTTCTAATGTCATTTGGTGCTTAGGAAAAATGGTTTGTTTTTTTCTATTCATTTTACTAAATGTTCATTATTATGAACAAAAATAGTCTTTATGTTCATAATAACAAACATTTTTATATGTTTTTATTCTTTAGTAGATACTGTTGTATCATCTTTATAACTATCAATAGCAATTACTATTTTTAAGTATTATTGTTTTACTATCTCTGGTAAATTCTCTTTCTATTTAGAATATACTACACAATGTGTTGTAGAAAAGTGCAAATGAAATATTCAATAACGATAGTGAAGTAATAACAATTTTACTCTCGTTTTGTTGAGTATTCCGAGGAAAGTGAACGTCTTATTCCTGCACAAAGTGAGTTTAAAAATTATCTTTCTTTAACTATCAATTTAAATTGAATTTTAAAATTTGCAAAAATATATCTTCAATCGAATTAAATAATATAGACATGAAACCAAAGGCTATAGCACAGTTATGCCACACTTCTCTTAGAGAATGGTATTGATTGAAGTGATATACAGAAATTATTAAGATACAATAGTAATAAAACGACAAAGATTTACCCCATGTAAATACGAAAAGCCGGCAACTAATAAAAAGCCCGCTCGCTGATTTGTAATAAAAATATTATGTATATATTTGAAGATAATCCGCTACCTTATAGCGATTATCTACCCGATTTTGGGTGTATACTCGCTATAAGATAGCGGGTATACACAAGTTGTAGGCAATGCTAACGAAGACCAAGACAATTCAAAACAATTTTTAAATTAAACCAAAATGAACATTAACTTATTTCTTTGGTTATTATTAATAACTGTACCAGAAATGGTGTTTTCTCAATCGGCCGACTTTACCATTCAAGATGTAAAGTTTGAAAGTCAAGGCGTCACTCTTGCAGGCTCGATTTTAACGCCTAAAAAAACATTTGCAGCAGTTGTAATTGTTCATGGGTCTGATCCTGTAAAAAGAGAAATGGAGTTCGCTAAACGTCTTGCCAAAGAAGGTATTGCTGTATTGACATATGATAAACGTGGAGTTGGTGAATCAGGCGGTGTATATATAGGACCATCTGTTGGCACGAATAATATTGACACAACTAATCTTAATTTATTATCTTACGATGCAAGTTCAGCAGTAAATACATTTCGAACCTATTTGAAAGATAAAAAAACACCAATTGGATTAGTTGGCTTCAGTCAAGCAGGATGGATAATCCCAATTGCTGCAAGTAAAAATCCACAAATAGAATTTATGGTTTTATTTAGTTGTCCTACAATTACAACTCTAGAACAACTTCGATTTCAGTTTTATACTAATGGAAACAATAATTTTTGGGAAAATCATACAGAATCAGATGCTCGTGAACATACTAAAGATGACCCAGACAGGTATCAATTCGTGGCGACTGACCCAAAAATTTCTCTGAACACTCTTTCAATTCCAGGACTTTGGCTTTTTGGTGAGAAAGATATACAGATTCCAGTAAAGTTGTGTATGGAGCAATTAAATACATTAAAAGCTCAAGGCAAACCTTTCGAATATACCTTGTTTTCAACATTAGGACACAATACTACTTCTGGCAATATTACAGCACCAATTGATATTTCAATTCAATGGATAATACAGAAAGCTTTGAACATTAAGAAGTCTAAAGTATCAAAATAAAGCACAGCCTACAGCTACAACAATGGATTTGGACAATTGGCTTAATAGAAAAATGAATTTGTATTTGGGATGTTTAGGCAATCCGAAAATAAGGCTTAATTTAGTCCCAAACCAAGAACCGACACGGATAGACAAAAATTAAAGATATTTAAATGAAACAAAAATTAGTGATTATAACAATGGGACTTTTTTCGTTATTCGGTTGTGGACAAGAAAGCAGTCTGACAAAAGTTGTCGAACTCCTATTCACAGTCGAACACTTTAATGATTAGAGTATGAAAAAGAAGAAAAATCGGGTATTGAAGAACTTCAAAAGGAATTTGGGCTATTGACTGACCGAATTACTCTTAGTAAGGAAAAGAATATTGCTTTTTTACGGGGTATTTACGGAGTAAATACGGAAGAAATACGGAAGAAACATAACGAAAAAGCATTTTTTGTTTTAGAATTAATCTCCATTAAACCTGATTTAACTCGCCAAAATATTGCAGATCTACTTGGGATTTCGCTGAGTACAATTGAAAAAAATATTAAGAAATTGAGAGATACCCACATAATTGAGAAAGAGGGTACAGACAAAATAGGTTATTGGAAAATAATAGAACAAAAATGAAATTCACGGAAACATAATTAGAAAAGTTTTGCTTGGACATTATAATGGAGATGGGAAAACCGATTTTATTATCCCTAAAGCATATGGTTCAACGGAGTGATACAAATATTCCTCCCCACGGATTAGTTTCATAAAGAAGGTTCAAACGTATTTTCGGATTCCTTTTAACCAAAATACTACTTTAATTTCTTATAGTTATATGGCCTCTGATTATATAATAAACAATATTTTCGATTATTTGCATTTTGGGACAAATCTGACAAGTAAGATACAATTATTATTTCAACACATGGAATTATAAAAAAGACTGACAAAATATTTAGAGCTTTAAATGCAAAAATCAATTTTAATGTTGAATTGCTAAATCAGAAAGTTGTAATTCAATAATTTGCCGAATGTGGATATTCCGGGGAAAGGGCTCTGTCGCATCCGAAAATATCATAACAGTCTTATTTTTAAATCAATTCCTTATATGGAACCGTTTTGTATAAAAGAATCGTGGAAGTAGCACCGCAGTTGATGGCAAGAAATTCCTGTGATATGTTACAATCTTAAATAAACAACTTTTCTTATTTCAGCACAATTCTTTTGCTATATTTGTTTTTAATCGAACTGAAGTTTTTCACAGACTGACGTTGTAGGGCATAACTTCGCAAAATCAAGACCTATATAAACAATTACAAAAATGAACTTAGATTTTTTTTTTCAACTGAATTGATTCTTGAAAACGAGTCAATTTTATTGCGCCCTTTATCCATTAATGATATCGACAAAATAGAATCTATAAGCTATAATAAAGAATTAGGTGAATTTGGAGCAAGAGTAAAAAACAGAATTGATTTAATGGATTATTTTAAGTTCTGTCTAAATTCAAAAAAAGAAAAAGAACTTTACCCTCTAATAATTATTAGAAAGGAAGATAATAGTCCAATAGGATTGACAATGTTTGGAAATTTTAGTTTTCAGAATAAGAGATTAGAAATAGGCTGGACTTGGATTGGTAAAAAGTTTCAAGGAACAGGTATAAATGCAATTTGCAAAGAACTTCTCTTAGATTATTGTTTTAACACTCTAAATTTAAGAAGAGTAGAATTTAAGATCGATATAAAAAACCTAAAATCACAAAAGGCAATAGAAAAAATTGGAGCCATTAAAGAAGGATTTTTAAGAAAGTACAACATTCAATCTTATGGAGAAAGTGAAGGAACTTACGTTTATAGTATTCTAAAAGAAGAATGGAAAAATTGATTGCCTCAAAACGTATATAAGGGCAGAAAAATACCGTAACCAACTCATTTTTAACTGTAATTCCTTAAATGGAACGCTTTTTTAAAAAAGAATCGTGTGAGTAGCACTGTATCGAACACCCACAATGCCTAGTGTATTTTCTCATAACATGCTATTAATGAAGGATGAATGGTATCTTGTTTATGCAAAAAAACGGGATGATTTTGCAATCAGCCCGTTGAGTGGAGTCGCCGAGAATCGAACCTAAGTCCGAAAACCCGCACTATTACCGATATTTTACTTTGTAAAATCAGATGTGCCACGATTTTGCCACAAATTTAAAAAGTCCTTGAAATCCTTGTTATTTTAAACTTTCCTGCAGTAAGCTGATTGACTTTAAAAGAACGACATAATACATAATGATTACTACAAAAGTAAACATTATTTAGGAACTATAAACTTATTGGCAAGTAATTAGTGCATTCAAATCATATTTGCTACTTCTACTTGTAGTGTTAAAAGTGTTGTGCCTATTGCCGAACAAATTCTGAATATAGGTTCTCAGATGGCAAAGTTTAGCAATATACTATGATTTATGATATAGAATTTTGAGTATATGTCAATTCAGAAAAAGCCTTACTGAGATTTGTAAGGCTTTATTGTTATTTCCACTTCACTTCGATATCCGGGATGGTAGGATGGCCGGTAATTGATATACCCCATTTTCTGTAACTCCTTAAAGTATTTATGATAGGTTGGTAAGGTGCTGATATGTGAAAGTGACATTATTTTGCTGCGACTTACTTTAATTATCTTCTCATGCCCTTGTCTATAGCCAAGGCAAAGAATAGCACTTAAAAGTGCGAAATGCCAAACATTAAGCCTGGGATCCTCCTCTAAAATGGAAAGGTATTTTGAAAGATTTTGCAGTTTCATATTAGTTTTCATCGTTGAACAGATTCATTAAATCTGATTTATTATAATAGTAAGAGCCTAAAACTTTTTTAAAGCGTACTTTTCCTGTTATTCGAAGATTCTGTAACGATGCTGGTGACATATCCATAAGTTTTCTGACAACTCGGCTTTTAAGCCATTCTGGATGTAGATAGTCGTTTTTAGTATCTTTATTGTCCTTTATGATTTGTTTGAGTTGCTCCGCCAGTGATAAGCCAAATTGCCTTAGATCATCTTTTGTTATATTGCCATTCATAAGTCACCTTCTATCTTTATTTGTTAAGTAGTGGGTAAAGTTAAGGAGTCATTTTTCTGATTGTTGAAAGGGGCGTTTTATGTCCTTGTTAGGCTTTTAATGCCAGAGAGTAAGCATTTGGATGTGTTCGACTTTTTTGAAAGTGAATACTGAAGAAATATGATAATACTTAAAAAAAAGAGTCAGTAGATATTTGAAGAAGAACCCCTTTCACTGGAATAGGTAATTAGTGCAAAACAGTGAAAACCTCTTTTACTTTCGATGTCGAACTAAAAAAATTCAAATTATGAGCGATCAAACTTTAGATAAACCACAATCTTCGATGCAGAAATTAACACCCAGTGTTTACGGAGCTTTACAGATTTTCAGGTACAAATAAGGTACTAATCTGAACAAAATAATGCGAAATATAAACAAACAAATATCTGTACATTTTCTGATGGCGCTTTTTTGAGCCCCATAAATATTTGAAAGAACACATTTTCAAAGTGGTTATTGCAATGTTATAAAATATTACCAATCATAAAAATATTTTTTTTGCATAGGCATTGTTCAATTTGGTCGAATCCCCAAAACTTATAGTTTTTATAGTTAATCATCTTGCTCGGTAGGGTCGGTGAGGGTGCAAGCAAATACCTTATGCGGATGTTAGCTTTTTTTGATAGCTGAAAATTATGAAGTAATGTGTTTTACCAAAAATAATTTCACATAAACTCGGTAATACCTACAAATGGACCAACTGAAACCGTGTTCAAAATGTTGGTAAAAACATATAAATCTCCTAACATTACGCAAAAAATATTAAATAAAAAAGTAAATAAGGATATAAGGATTTAACAGAAATAAACTCAATCTCCCAAAACCGCTCGAGGCAACTTTAGCAATCTAAAAATATTTAAACATTTTTTGAAGCAACCTTATCAAATTTGCTTCAACTTATTTTAGTATGATTATCATTAACTGAAATAGTGGCACCATTCTTTTTTTATACTCTAACATTACTATTATTTCATAAATATATTTTAACTAAATATCACTAAAAGTGGGTATTGTGGATGCGAATGAATTACTTTATAATTGTCAGAATATTTTTTATAAATTTAATATAAATGAGAAAGAAATGATTATATCTTCTTCTTTTTTAACAACTTGAATTTTAAAAAATCTTACCACTGTTCTTTTATCACTTTGGATCTGCCAAAATACTTTTAATAAAAATTGCACAGAGGTAATACCGATTAGTTTATGCTTACACAATAATAAAACCAAAAAACATGAAAAAAGTACATTACAGTAACAATTTAAAAATATAAATATGAAACATTTTATACTATTGATATTACTTGGATTTTCTATTTTGGCTACTGCCCAAGATAAAATTATATTTGAATATGATAATGCGGGCAACCAAATAAAACGATATCTATGTATCAATTGTCCTCCCGGAACAGGGAAAACTTCGAATGTTTCACCAAAAGAGATAACAGCCTTGAAAGAAGAAGAGTTACAAAAATTTTTCCCTGAAGATGTTATTTCCTATTACCCTAATCCAGTAAAAGAGGAATTGTATATCAAATGGGAACTTATAAAAGACAATCTAGTAACTTCAATTCAAGTATACGGATTGAGTGGGCAATTGCTGAAATCCTATTCGGGATTAGAGAAAAATAATACTCAAAACATTCCTTTTCAATCATATCCATCAGGCACCTATGCTGTTGTGTTGTTTTATAGTAACGGCGAACAAAAATCTATTAAAATTATTAAACAATAAAATATGAAACATTTTTACTTTATCCTTATATTTTTAGCCAATAGTTTATTTATTTCAGCCCAAACCCCTACCGGAAGTTCTACGGAAGTAGGCATAACCGAAGGTCAATTATCGGTGTCACTTACTGGAGGAGCTAGTTATGATTTACCTCTAGTTGTACCACCTGGTATAAATGGGGTTGTACCCCAAGTAGGTTTAACTTATAATAGTCAAGGCGGTAACGGATTGGCAGGTTATGGCTGGAATGTTTCTGGAGTATCTATTATTACAAGAATTCCTGCTACCAAGTTTCATGATGGAAAAATTGATGCTGTTGATTTTAATAGTATTGATCGTTTTTCTTTTGATGGACAACGACTAGTTGTTAAGAACGGAACGAGTACTTATGGAGCAGATGGAACGGTTTACGAGACGGAAAATTTCTCTAATGTTAAAATTACTTCTTATGGGGTACATCCTAGCGGAGCGAATTATGGTCCAGCTTATTTTATTGTAGAATACCCAGATGGCTCTAAAGCCTATTATGGCAGCACAACGAATTCCCGTTCAATTACTGATTGGGCAATCGAGTATTGGGAGAACCCGCAAGGAGTTAGAATTAGTTATGTCTATACATTAGCCAACAACAATTTATCCATAACTTATATCAAATATGGATCTATTTCTACAAATACTCCTATAAATCAAATTCAATTTGTATATAAAACGCGCCAACGCCCTGAGCAAGCTTATATAGGGGGACAAAGTTTTTTGAGAAATACAATTTTAAGCCAGATAAAAGTTTTTGGTAACGGAATAGGTTTTAGAAATTACCTTTTAGAACATTTAACCCAAGATGTAACATTAGGCTACGAACGACTCTCAAGAATTACTGAAAGTAGCGGAGATGACACCAAGACTTATAATCCCACAATATTTAGTTATGGTACAACCAATGAAGCTATTTCTTATGCTGCTATTACTACTAATATAAATGTAAATAACATTTCTTCAATAAATTCATCTACTGTTACGGGAGATTTTAATGGCGATGGCAAGATGGATTTTTTAGTCTATCCAACTACGGGAACGACCACTAAATCTAAATATTGGCTTTTTTATAATCTTGATCCATTAGTAAACCCTAATGTTAGTTATGAACATAATATAGGAGTTTTTGAAGAGATTTTTGCTTCATCATTATTAACTGGAGATGCAAGTGCGGGATATAAACTAATGGCAAAACAAGGATGGACTGTAATTAAGAATAACGTTGCAACAAATACAGTTACATTCTCAAACTATAGTGCAGAAGGAGGAATAAGTCCCATTTTTTTGCAATATGAAAAATCAAATCAGTTCCCACTTTTTTCTTGGGGATACCCAGCAATTTGCGGTAATTATTCCAGTTTTATAACTAAAACATATAATGTGCCAAAAAAAATGATAAGTGGTGATTTTAATGGTGATGGGTTAACGGATTTGATAGCAATAGACAAAGAAATATATTATCAATCAGCTTGCGATAGAACCTCTTTAAGAAGTGGAGGTCAAAGTTATTTTGTTAATTTAGATAAAAGATTAACTACTAATTATGTTACCGATGCTGGAACTATTATACCTTCAACAGCTAATAAATATATAGTTGCTGATTTTAATGGAGATGGAAAATCAGACTTATATGTTTTTAACTATCAATCTGTTAGAGTTTATGGATTAAATGATTTAAATCAGTTTGTTTTAATACACCAAAATACAGCAGCCGATGCAGATATACTTTTTGAAAGACCTGTTTTGATGGGGGATTATAATGGAGATGGAAAATCAGACTTTATTATTCCTAAAGGATACGGTACTAATTATGCTAAGTATATTTCAACCGGAATCGGTTTAATTAAGACGGATGTATCTTATAATATTCCTTACATAGCCAATAGCGGAAGCGATTGTCTAATCTCTAACATGATAATCCCAACGGACATTAATGGTGATGGTAAAACGGATTTAATTACCTATTCTACTGCAGGATGTAATTCGAATAATACGGGTCAGTATTGGATAAGAGTCTGGAATAACACGGATTCTAATTTTGTCAATACTGCAACTTATAATACAGGTTCAATCAGTGGTATTAAACAATACGCTTTGCCAATATTTTTATCCTCTGACAGACCTAATTTTAGTTTGGAATTAGCAGCAATATCGGATAATAAAATCTATAGATTCAGTTCCCAAAAAGATTTTAATAAAGAACGTTTGCTTAAAACAATTACAACGGGTAATGGTGTAAAAGAAACGATTAGTTATAGCCCTATAGTTAATGACCCATGTACTTTTAACTGTAATCCTTTATACAGGTCAAGTAGTCCCATAGAAAACTACCCTAATACAGATATTCCCGTAGCTCCCTCTTTTCAAGTAGTTTCTAAATTGGAAAAACAAAGTGCAACGGTTTATAAAAAACAATTGTTTGGGTATTATGGTGCGGTTTCCAATTTAGAAGGATTAGGATTCCTTGGTTTTAGAGCGACCATGCGTACCAATTGGCATGACGATGCAACAACAATTATATCCAATATTTCTAAATTTGATGTCAGTCTACGTGGAGCCAATACAGAAAATTACGCTGTGCTGTATTTATTTTCACCCTCTAGTAGTTTTGCACCAACTGATTTTATTTCGAAATCCATTCTCAGCTATAATACACCAGTTGATGCCTTGCAAGCGAACAAAGTTTTTAAACTCAAGAATACAATTGCCAAACAGTACAACGGATTAGAAAACATCAATAGTGAAACCACTACTGATTATGACATCTATAACAATCCAATGAAAGCAACAACTTTGTTAAAAGAAGGAAGTGCTCTTGTACAAACTAGTGTTGGGGATATTACCTATATTGCGCCTACCACTTCTCCGTATATTGTAGGAAGGCCTTCTGGAAAAATACAAAGCATTACGTTAGCTGCAACTGGAGACATAACCAGTAACGAAGAACAGTTTAGCTATACTACCAGTTTGTTAACGCAGGTCAAGAAGCGAGGAAATGATGCAGGGGTTTATATTACCGAAGATAATATATATGACACTTTTGGAAATATTACAAAAAAGACAATAACAGCTCCTGGACTTACATCAAGAATTACTAATTACGAATATGATCCTACGGGACGTTTTTTAACAAAAAGTATCGATATTGAAGGTTTGGCAACAACATTTACCTATAATACTTACAATGGCTTATTAAATTCAGAGACCAATCCCTACGGCTTGACCACGACGTATTTACATGACTCTTGGTTCAAGAAAATAAAGACGACTGATTATCTGGGTAAAAATAATACTTATACGTATTCTAGAAGCGGTAGTGTAAATACTTTTGTTAGCACCGCTGGGGATGATGGTAGTGGCAGCCAAGAAGTATTTGATGATTTGGGTAGAAAGATAGCATCAGGAATTAAGGATATAAATGGTGTGTTTTCTAATGTATCATATTTGTACGATATTTATGATAGAAATATAAAAATAAGCGAACCATATTTTGGCACGAGCCCTTCACAGTGGAATGAAACCCAATTTGATGTATATGGCAGAACGATTCAAAATACTGCTTTTACGGGTAAAACAACCACCATCAGCTATTTTGGAATGACCACCACCGTAAATGACGGAACAAAAAACAAAACTTCGACTAAAAATGCTATTGGAAATGTGATTACTATTACAGACGCTCCCGGAGGTACCATAAATTACACCTATTTTGCCAATGGCAATTTGAAAACTTCTGATTATGGTGGAGCAGTAACTACAATCGAGCAAGACGGTTGGGGAAGAAAGACCAAACTGATAGATTCTTCAGCTGGAACGTATACATATGTCTATAATTTGTTGGGAGAAACTACCAGTGAAACCTCGCCAAATGGGACTACGACCTACACCCTTGACGCTGTAGGAAAGTTAACCAAGAAAAACATTATCGGAACCAATACCAACAGCGAAACGACTTATACGTATGATACAGCTTCTAAATTGCCTACTTCGAATGTTTTTAAGAATGTTTTGGAAGGAAATACCATTACCAACAACACTTTTGAATATGACTCCTATAAAAGATTGTATAAAAAGACCGAAATCACGCCTTATGCCACATTTGTAAAACAGCTTACATTTGATGCTTTTGGTAGGGTAGACAGAGAAACCAATACAGCTACAGCCAGTGGAAAAACAAGTGCGAAAACTACGCAAAATACCTATAAAAATGGCTTTGCTTGGCAAATATTAGACTATACAAGCCAGCAGATCTTGTGGCAAACCAATGCAGTAAATGCACGAGGACAACTTACCGGTGCAATCCTGGGGAACGGTATTGCCATAGCCAATACGTATGATACTTATGGCTATGTCACGCAATTCAAGCACGATCGTACGGGAGCAAGTCCTGCCAATATAATGACGCTCAACACGGTTTTCGATGTTCAAAAAGGGAATTTGAGCAGTCGTACCAATAGCTTGTTTGGCTGGAACGAGACCTTTATGTATGATGCGTTAGATCGATTGACCAGTTTTAAAAACGCTGCTGGAGTAGTGGAGACCCAAAGTCATGATGAACGAGGACGAATTACCCAAAATGCTGTAGGAAGTTATAATTACACCACAACTGCCAAACCGTATCAAAACACTTCGGTAACGGTTACGCTGGCAGCCAAAACATATTATACGGCAAGACCAACACAAAATATTACCTACAATACTTTCAAAAGCCCTGTTCAAATTGAGGAAGTGGGTATTGATAAAGTAAGTTTTACGTACAATGATGGCAATGACCGCAGCGCTATGTTTTATGGTAGTTTAGACATTGATAAAAATTTACGTCCAAACCGAAAGTATTATTCTGCTGATGGCAGTATGGAGATAAAAAGTACTGCCACCGGAATAGAGTTTGTAACTTATATAGGAGGAGATGCGTACTCAGCACCTTTGATTGTAAAAAGTGATGGGACAACCCAAAATTATTTATATTTACATCGTGATTACCAAGGCAGTGTCGTGGCAATAACGAATGTGACTGGAACTTTGGTAGAAAAACGCCTCTTTGATGCTTGGGGAGCTATTGCCATTGTACAAGATGGTGCAGGCAATACGCTAAACGGCCTTACCCTTATTGACAGAGGTTATACTGGTCATGAACACCTGCAAAGCGTAGGTCTCATACACATGAATGGACGATTGTATGACCCTAAGTTGCATCGATTCTTGCAGCCTGATAATTATGTGCAAGATATATTTAATACTCAAAATTATAACAGGTATGGGTATTGTATAAACAACCCGCTCAAGTATAACGATATTAATGGGGAGTTCTTTTTTATACCTATAATTATCGGAGCAATAATAGGAGCATATATAGGAGGATCTAAAGCAAATGACAATTGGAATCCTATTAAATGGGATTATTCTAATGGAAAGACTTGGGCAGCAATAGGTACTGGTGCACTTATAGGTGCAGTTGCTGGCGAAGTAGCTTGGGCAGGCATTACGGGTAAAATGGCTTTTGGCATATTTAACGTTTCGTTAGGTGCTGGAGTTGCTATACCAGGTGTAGGCACGTTAGGTATTTTTAAGTCAGGAGAGTATTGGGGTTCACAATTTACCAATACTAACGGTCAAACGTTAAATCAAAATATTGGAGCGATACCTGTTGTGAAACCTAAGAGTGATACTAATGGTGAAGGGAAAGGTAAAGAAGAGGATTCGTTTCATCCGGGACAATATTTACCTAATTTCAAAGCAGATATTGGATTTGATATACTGAAATTTAGAGGATTACATTATGGAGTGCCTGAATTTGAAAGCAGTTGGATGAATGATCGAGGGGCAATTACGCCAGGTCCTTTTTCATTATATGGACAAGGTTTAAGTGATAATCCTTCATACAGTACCCATGAACCAGGTCATGTACTGCAATTTGCTCTTATGGGGGGGTGGTACTATCCTTTTATTGCATTGCCTAGTATATGGAATGCAAATAACAAGAATGCCGGCGATGGCTATACTGAAAAAACAGCAAATCAATTATGGTATTGGTTTACTGGAGAGAAAGATTCAAGAAATAAACGATATAGAGATTAATATGAAAAAGATATTTGCTTTAGTTTGGATTATATTTTTTCAACTTTTATTTAGTTGTCATTATCAACATAATGAATTAAAAATAGTAAATAACTCAAACGAAGTTGTTTATTATGAAACCTACTTTCATAAAGATTTAGATAAATATGATGTATATAATAAGTATCAAAAAGTTTATTATTTAGACAATGATTTGGCACTTAATCCCAGAGATTCGGTTCGCCCTGCAAATCGAAGTGCGTGGAGTTATGATATAGAAACTATTTCTAAAGATTCTACATTAACAGTGGCCTTTTTTAATAGGGATACTGTTCGGAAAATAGGTTGGGACAAAATGATTTTATTGAAAAATTATAAAAAAGTTACTTATTCAGTAAAACAATTAGATAGTTTGAATTGGACAATTACTTATGATGGAAACTAGGTGGTTTAAAAGAGTCAAGCTATAAAAAAACTTGCATCCTAGTGGGGAGAAATTTACTTGGAATGATTTATTAGCAGGAGTTGCGATAGTTGCTGGTGTTACTTTAACAGTTGTCTCAAGTGGAAATCTTGTGATACGGATTGATTGGGGCTGGATTAGCACATTTTGGAGCCACTTATGCAGAGTATAATAAAACGGGTAATTGGAGTGCGGCTTCAAATAATGCTGGATTTTCTTTTAGCACAAACATTGAAACTGATTGGGGGTATAGTAGCAATAAGGATAAGCCTCAAGGTATTACTCAAATTGAACCCATTGTAAAACCTAAGAGTGAGGATGATAAGGGTAAAGGTAATGGCAACCAATTAGACCCTTCAACAGTTGGACAAAATTCACCTCTTTTTGGTGGGCACTCTACTTATGCAGGAGGAGATAACCCTATGACTTACAATAAAGATTATACTTATTCTTATGTTCCAACAATGATAACCGATTATCCTGCAATAGGTCACGACAGGCGATATGATAATTTAGAAATTACAGGAGCAAGCGGTTTATTTTTTGATACAAGAGCAGTAGGTGCGGATTGGAAATTTGTATCAGAACAATTTCAACTTTTTAGAATAATGCCAGACCCGGCAACCAAAGCCAATGCTTTAATACTTGGTGCAGGGCTTGGATGGGCTGCAGTCCCAAAAACAATATATCAAATGACAAAACCAACCGGTTTACTTGAAATAATGAGCTGGTATTATTACAGTAGCGCTGGAGTTACTAATAAACCTGGAAATTAAAATATTTGCTTTATGAAAAAAATGATTTCATTATTTATATTGTTTGTTTTTACTTCTTGTGATTTTGCTCCTGGAAGTTATCCGTATGCAGAGGTATATGAATTTGATGTTTCTGAGGAAGTTTTAATAAAAGCAGTTGAAGAATTTAAAACTGATAATCCTAAATATGTATTATCAAATCAGGAAAGATTTATAGATGGAAAAAGGGATAAAAAAGACCATTGGTATCATATTTGGTTTTATTATCCTGATAGGAATAAGGTTGTAAAATCTTGGATAAGGGGTAATAAAATAGCATTTGTTGGAATAGGTGATGGAATGGATTTAAGTGACTATAAAGAAATAAACAAAGATTTTGCAAGTCAAGCAAATGAGTATGAAAAAGAAAAATTTAAAAGATTGATACTTGATAAGATTAGCAACTATATTGAACTACAGTCCAAGCCCCAAAAAGAGTGAATATAGATCAAGAAAAAATAGACTTTAAAAAATTAAAAGCGATTAAATTAGGGTAAATTGAGAGACGTGTAAAATATCTTCAATTAAATAAGAGTAAATTAAATAATCTGCTATCCAAAATCTATAATTCTTCAAGTTGTATATTTCAAACTTAGGTTTGCATTAAGCTATCAAGATGTTGAGGAAATAATGAAAATGTGGGAAATTCAGGTTGACCGTCAATTTAACGTTGGGTGTATAAGTTTAGTCCTTTCGAGGCGCAAATGAAAAAACGAAAACTAAGAGTTGGGAAAAGTTGGAGAATGGATGAACAGATATTAAATTTGCAAGGAGAAGTAGTGTAACAGCAAGAGAGTATATCAAAACTATAATATTAATAATGCTTGTAAAATATTTTTCAGTTTTACATAAATGAAAAATTAAACAACATACCACATCTGGATGTAGAGTTGTCTTTCGGTTCAATAATGATGCAATTTTTTAAGTGCCTGGAATAATGAAGGAATAATCAAAAATATCCATATTATAAAAATAAAATAATTATTCTAACAACGCCTTTGATAAGGGTTAGATAGATCCATGAGATATAAATTCTTTATTATATTTTTACTTTACACCACATTTGTTTTCTCACAACAGGAAGCGAGTGTTTGGTATTTTGGGCAAAATGCAGGAATCAAGTTTCATTCAGATGGTTCTGTAACAGCACTTACTGACGGGCAACTCAACACAAATGAAGGTTGCGCCAGTTTGTCAAACAGCAATGGTAATTTGTTGTTTTATACTGACGGCACAACGGTTTGGAACAAGAACCATCAAGTAATGGTACGGGATTAATGGGAAATTGGTCAAGTACTCAATCCGCCCCAATAGTTCCAAAACCTGGCTCATCAAATATATATTATGTTTTTACAATATGCTAATAATATAGATTATTGGGTGGTTACACATGGTTGGGATAGTAATACCTTTTATAGCTATTTACTTACCCCTTCGGGTTTGAGTTCTACTCCTGTATCATCAAATGCAGGCCTTGTGGTAAATGGTTCAACAGAAAATGTTTGGGGGTATATGAAAATAGCCCCTGATGGAAGTAAATTAGCAGTATGTAATTCCGCAAGCGATTTTGAATTGTTGGATTTTGATGATGCAACTGGGGTAATTTCTAATCCTATAATCTTAAATAATAATGGTTTTAACTACGGAGTAGAATTTTCACCGAATAGTAAGGTTTTATATTTGTCGGTTTCTATTAGCAATTCTAATAGAAGAATCATACAGTATGATTTAACGGTTCTGTGGCATCTGACAATAACTTTTTATCTTAGGGGCTTAAAAAACAATCGATCCATGAATATCAAAGGTCACTGCTATCCAAAATCTATTATTCTTCAAGCTGTATATTTCAAACTTAGATTTACCTTAAGCTATCGAGATGTTGCCGAAATAATGAAAATGAGGGGAGTTCAGGTTGACCATGCGACAATTCAGCGTTGGGTGTACAAGCATAATCCTTTTATCGAGACGCAAATGAAAAAACGAAAACTAAAAGTTGGGAAAGGTGGAGAATGGATGAAACCTATATAAAAGTCAAAGGTAAGTACTGTTATTTGTACAGAGCAATTGGTAATAGTGGTAAGCCAGGGATAATAAACAGTGACAAAAGTGGATCAAACATAGGCGCTATCAGAGTTTATAATCTACGTTCATTTTCTAAAATAGTGATCCGGCAAAATATTTGAACAACATTGTCGAACAAGATCATCGTTTTATCAAGTGGAGAATTCTAAATGGATTAGGATTTAAAAATTTTGAATCAGCTAAAAGAACGTTAAGTGGAATTGAAGTTGTACATATGTTAAGAAAGAAGCAGATGATTAATCCTAGTATAACTATGCTTAAATCATTCTGCTCATTGGTAGCATAACCAACCCGAAACACTAATAAGTAGATTTATTCTGGACAGATGCGACAGAACCACATTATGTGTTCTTATTTTAAACGATTTTAATAAAAAAAAATAAGGAACGGATCATAAATACTTGGGAATAATTATTTTGGATTGCTTATTTTGGATGAAGTATAAATTTCAATGGCTCGGTAACATCAATACCATTGTTGCCAATAGTGAATTTTAAAGAATCAGTATCAGAAGCCATCTTCAAACAATCCAATTGCGTCTGATCTAGTTCTGCCCTGTAATTTCCCGGACGTAACCCAAGAAAACTAAAATGGCCATCGGATTTTGAAACTAACGAGGTAATAAAAATAGTGTCATCATCATAAATATTTATTTTAATTCCTCCAAGTTCGTAAAAATCACCATTCATCTTCAGGGAAACCTCCCCGATAGCTTCTTGCAAATTCATTCTCACCTCATTATAAAAAGGGACTATAAAAACATTTTTAATTCCGCGATTCTGAAGATCTCTTTTTATTTTTCTTATTTCTTCGAGCGTATTGGCTTCTCCCCAAGTGTATTTGTACAAACCTTCATGTTGATACATTTCAATTCCTTTTAATGCTTTAAATAACGGATAGGAAAAAGATTGTTTATGTTTTGAAGCCGTGCTACTCACACTATTCTTTTATAAAAAAGCGTTCCGTTTAAGGAACTACAGTTGAAAATGAGTTGGTTATAGTATTGTTGAATAATTAAAGATGTCCGATGTTTTTGTAATAGAAAAAGGAAAGTCTAATGCTAGAGTTTTTGGTATTGGGTTTTTCTATGCCCGCAAATACTTTTCTATTGTTTTTAATTTCATACTATTGTAAGACTATTTATGACGCATTTTTTTATGAACTATTCATCTTCACGTATTTCATGGGATACCAATGTCAAACATTACATTAGAAACGGATTATTCGACAACTTACCCAATGCCATAAAAGCCAAAATTCCCAAAACAAACAAGCACCGTTGGGAACGTGAAACAGCCGACAAGTACCTCGGTTGCGAAATAGCCAATTTTATAAAAGAAGAATTAGATCTCATAAAACGGACTGGAGAATCTAAAAATGCCAAAAAAGTCATGGAAGCTTATTTCAAACTTTCTGATACCTATCATGAGATTGTCAGCGCAGTAAAAGGAATCAAACGACAAATGGCGCTACAAAAAGGAAAATTGGTAAATGTCATCGAGATGGTAAAAGACATAATTCCTGTTGATAGTGCATTAAAAATCTTCAATATTTCCAGAGCTACCTATCACAATTATAAAGTATTTGTTATCAATAAATGCGAGTCCTCATATTTTTTGTGGTGTGTTAAACAATATCCGCACCAACTATTAAAAAAGGAAATTTTACGAATAAAAAAATATATGGAAAATGGAGACTATCTGCATTGGTCTAAATCCTCTGTTTACTTGTTGGCATTACGCAGCAAAGAAATCTCTTTTGGCTTGACCACTTGGTACAAATACTCCAAATTATTGGGATATGGTAGGACAAGACACCTCCATCCGAAAAAACGATATGGCTCGTTGATGAGTTATAGACCCAATGAAATTTGGTGTGCCGATGTAACGATACTGAAAACGGCAGATGACAAAAAATATTACATTCATTTTTTGATGGATCATTATTCTAAAATGATTCTAGGATATAGAATTGAAAACAGTTCCAGCCCAAAAGCCATTAGAGATTTGTTGGAACAAGCATATTTGAAACACAAAAATAAAGAACCCATCACTTTTGTCACCGATGGCGGTGTGGAAAATGTAAACAGTACGGTTCATGATTTTTTAGATACAACCAGTCAAGATATCAAACATTTAATTGCCCAAAAAGACATTCCCTTTTCTAACTCCAAAATTGAGGCGTTCAATAAAATCATCAAACACCAGTTTTTGTTGCCGCAAAATTTAACCAACAGGGAACAACTTGAAACTGCTTTAGTGGCAGATGTGTTAACTTATAACACGATCCGCCCACAACTCTCCCTACAAGGAAATACACCTCAAGAAACTTTTTTAGGAAAACTCGTAGCTTTAAAAAGTTATAAAACCCATTTTCCGGAACATAAAATCCTTAGAATATCAGAAAACCAACAAAATAACTGTAAGGGTTGCAGATAATATTGGAATAGCAAAAAAAACAATACCGTTTTCTTCTGTATTGGATTTTTATAGCTTCAAATTATCCGTGCTTTATTTTTACAATATTATAACAGCCTCACTTTTAAATCAATTCCTTATATGGAACGCTTTTTTATAAAAGAATCGTGTTAGGAGTAGTGCTTCGTGTGAACCTGCGAATAAAAAATTTTTTCGACCCAAAGCTAAGGGGCGAATGGCATTTTCCACGAGATTATTATCAATATGAAGATTTCCGTCTTTTAGGTAAGCCATCAGGCTGTCCCAACGTTTCAGGCAATAATCATACGCCTTACCTAAAGGACTTTTAGGTAATTCCAATTTCGACTGTACTGCAATATAATTTCCTATTTCGTTTAGAACAGGAAGTGATTCTTCCAGTCTTAAAGTCTGTCTTTCTTGAACTGAAAGGTTTTGAGAAGTCGCTTTTCGTTCAATTTCATATAGCTTTTGAATTTGTAACATCACGTGGGATGCATTGGCCTTATTATAATCCAATGATTTTTCAAAATAGCGGCGAGCATGAGCCCAACATGCGATTTGGGTAACATTTTCTTTTAGTGCAAATTGTGGATATACGCCATAGCCATCGGTTTGAAGGTAGCCCTCAAATCCGTTTAACATTTCCAAAGGACCTTCACTGCCGCGTCCTTTTCGATAATCAAAATACACACTTTTGGGTATAGGGGCATGATACACCCACATAAATCCAGTATGTGTTGCACCTTTTTTATCCTTATCTTGTACTTTTATTGGAGATTCGTCCGCCTGAAGATAACCATTATTCAGGGTATACTGTCGGTGACATTCATACAGCGGCCGCAGTAATTGGGATACTAATCTAACCCAGGAATCGACTGTAGAAGAAGGAATCTCAATACCTTCTCTTAAAAATCGCTGTATCTGCCTGTACAGCGGAAGATAATCCATAAATTTATCGATGATGATTTGAGTTAAAAGAGTCGTTCCTGCAATACATTTTGGAATCGGACGAAAATCAAGAGAAGCAATTTTGACTTGCTGATTTCCTTTTTCATCCGCTGGGGCAACATATTTGTTTCTGATGTAACGGTTGATAAACAATTTTGCAGGAGTGTATTCCAATTCATCAGTAATTTCCTGACCGATACACTTCATTCCTTCAATATTTTCAGTTGGCTCCAATACAATTTCATTTACTGGAAGATGTGAAGGCAAAGCCATACGACCTTGATGCTTTTTAGGTAATTTTTCGCGTTCGTAGGTGATTTGTTCCTTTACCGATTCAATAGCTGCTAAAACTTCTTGCTCATCTATTTCAAAAGGAATGGCTAATTGCTCTGGATTTTCACTGGCAATGAAACGTTCTTTTTTAGAACCGTACATCGCTCTTTTAAACTGCTCGATCTGAAATTTGAGATAACTGTTCTGCTGTTCGAGTTTCGTGGCTACGATCTCTAACTTTTCGGCTTTGGATTCTAATTTGGAATTGAAAGATTCTAACTTATTCGTTTTGGATTCCAATTTTCTGGTTTTGGATTCTAATTCGGAATTGAAAGATTCTAATTTATAAGCCTTAGATTCTAATTCGGAATTGAAAGATTCTAATTTACAAGCTTTAGATTCTAATTCACAAACTACTTTTGCTTGACTTTTGAGTAATTTCAAAAGCTCTTCTTTAGAGTAATTATCAAACAAATCTAATGCGTTTTCCATACTTCAAAAATAAGAAAACAGCAGTAAATACACAACTTTTAAAGGGATTTATGATTGATTTTTTTATGTTTTATATCTCTTTTTTTTCTTGAAATCTCGCAATTTAAGACCACCCAAAACCAACAGTAATTCTTCTCTTTTCAATT
>NZ_JBLVPS010000022.1:0-65965 GCF_048286515.1 Flavobacterium rhamnosi
AAAAAAGTATTTAACTGTCACTTGTATATCCAAAATGATTAGAAGTATTTGCATTTTCAATTCATCCCCCGTCTAAAGACCCAAGTGTATGGGGGCTTTCTTGAAAAATTATCGTAAAACATTACAATCGGTATGTATTTTTTTTTTCAAAATAAATACTATTTTAATACCGCTACAAAAACTATTTCACATTTTCAGCAAAATACCTTTCTTCAATTCGTTTTATATCTTTTATGGAATTTTTGGCCCAAGCCAAACGCTTTTCTAAAATTTCATTTTTGGTTAAATGCCAATCAATTTCAGATCTGCGCAATCGATTCGTCAGGTTTTGAATAATTATCGCAGCCGAAACCGAAATATTTAAACTTTCGGTAAAACCAACCATTGGGATTTTTAGAAAACCATCGGCACGTTGCAAAATTTCTTCTGATAAACCGTCTCTTTCTGTTCCAAAAAACAAAGCGCTAGGTTTAGAAATATCAAAATCTTCCATTAAACAATCATTTTCATGCGGTGTGGTGGCAATAATTTGATACCCTTGACTTTTTAAGGTATCTACACAATTTGTAATACTGTCGAATGTATTAATATCAACCCATTTTTGAGCACCCATTGCAATTTCCTTGTCAATACTTTTTCCGTAACGCTGCTCGATAACATTCAATTCCTGAATTCCAAAAATTTCACAACTGCGCATTACTGCACTTGTGTTGTGCATTTGAAAAATATCTTCAACGGCAATGGTAAAATGCTTGGTTCTGCTTTCCAATACTTTCAAAAATTTTTCTTTTCTATTTTCGGTCAGAATATTTTCAAGAAAATTAAGATAATCGATATCAATCATTGGGAATTATTTTTGGCAAAAATACTAAAAAAGACTAGCTTTAGCTCCTAATCTATTGTGCAAATGAAAAAGAAATTGGTGGTTTTAACCGGTGCAGGAATCAGTGCTGAAAGTGGCATAAAAACATTTCGTGACAGTGACGGACTTTGGGAAGGGCATAACGTTATGGACGTCGCGACCCCAGAAGGCTGGAACAGAAACCCGGCATTGGTGCTGGATTTCTATAATCAAAGACGAAAACAACTTAAAGAGGTACAACCAAATCCGGGGCATATAATTCTAGCCGAATTAGAAAATTACTTTGATGTTTTCATCATTACACAAAATGTTGATGATTTACACGAACGTGCCGGAAGTTCTAATGTATTGCATTTACATGGCGAATTATTAAAAGTAAGAAGTAGCAGAAACCCGAATTATATTCTGGATTGGCAAGAGGATTTGAATTTTGGTGACTTAGATGAAAACAAAAATCAATTGCGCCCTCATATTGTTTGGTTTGGCGAAGCTGTTCCAGCACTTGACCAGGCAATAACAATTACTCAGAGTGCAGATTATTTTGCTGTTATTGGAACGTCTTTACAAGTGTACCCTGCGGCTGGACTAATCGATTTCACAGCCCGAGAAACACCCATTTTTTATATTGATCCAAAGCCAATAAAAATCCCAAATCTCAGAAATCAATTGGTTGTAATACCAGAAGTGGCATCCAAAGGAATGAAAACGCTAAAAAAGAAGCTTACTGCGTTTATTTAAAAAAACATTCGTTTTCTATTTTGTCACGAAAGGTTTATATTTGTGCCTTTCGAACAAACAACTAAACAATGACTACTTTAAACGAATTGAATGCTATATCGCCAATCGACGGAAGATATAGAAACAAGACTATTTCACTGGCTCCATTTTTCTCTGAAGAAGCTTTAATCAAATACCGCGTATTGATTGAAATTGAATATTTTATTGCTTTGTGCGAAGTTCCTTTGCCACAACTAAAAAACGTAAATTCGGATCTATTCGAAAGTTTACGTAACATCTATAAAAATTTCTCTACTGAAGATGCACTTTGGATAAAAGAAACGGAAAAAGTCACCAACCACGATGTAAAAGCAGTAGAATACTTCATTAAAGATGCCTTTGAAAAATTAGGCTTATCAGAATATAAAGAGTTTATCCACTTTGGACTGACTTCGCAAGACATTAATAATACGGCGATTCCATTGTCTACAAAAGAAGCTTTCGAGAAAGTATACATGCCGTCTTTAATTACTTTAACTTCAAAATTGAAAGATTTAAGCGTTGAGTGGAAGGATATCCCGTTGTTGGCCCGTACTCATGGACAACCGGCTTCTCCAACACGTTTGGGTAAAGAAATCGGTGTTTTTGTTGAACGTTTAGAAGAGCAAATGCGTTTATTGTTCAACATTCCTTTTGCAGCTAAATTTGGTGGTGCAACTGGAAATTATAATGCGCATCATGTAGCATATCCTCAAATTGACTGGAGAAAATTCGGAGGAAAATTTGTTGAAGAAAACCTTGGTTTACATCACTCCTTCCCTACTACACAAATTGAGCATTACGATCATTTCGCAGCATTTTTTGATGCGTTGAAGAGAATAAATACTATAATCATTGATTTAGATCGAGACATTTGGACGTATGTTTCGATGGAATATTTCAAGCAGAAAATAAAAGCGGGAGAAATAGGTTCTTCGGCTATGCCACATAAAGTAAACCCAATTGATTTTGAAAATTCAGAAGGAAATTTAGGAATTGCCAATGCAATTTTCGAACATTTATCGGCTAAATTACCATTATCAAGATTGCAACGTGATTTGACCGACAGTACGGTTTTGAGAAATATTGGGGTACCAATGGGCCATACGTTAATCGCTTTTGAAGCTACTTTAAAAGGATTAAACAAATTGTTATTGAACGAACCAAAATTCCACGAAGATTTAGAGAAAAACTGGGCCGTTGTTGCCGAAGCAATTCAAACAATTTTACGTCGTGAAGGATATCCTAACCCCTATGAAGCATTAAAAGGATTAACAAGGACCAATGAAGCGATAGATAAAAAAGCGATTCACGGTTTTATCGCAACCTTAGAAGTTTCGGATGAAATAAAAGCAGAGTTGCTACAGATCACTCCGAGTAATTTTTTAGGAATATAAGAGTTACGAAATTTATTGAAATTTTGCAAAATCCCGTTAAAAAGAGACAAAAATTCTTTTCAACGGGATTTTTATTGCTAAAAAAATCATAAAAAGCAGTATTTAGCTAAAATTACACTTTGAAAATTAAAGTTTTTTCATATCTTACCACTATACAGAAAACCTTTAAAATACAAGTAAACGCCTATGAATACAGCCGAAACAGTAGCAAATGCATCACACCACTTACAACCCTTAATTAGTGATTTAGGATTAATTCTGATAACTGCCGCAGTTGCAGTATTGTTATTTAAAAAAATAAAACAGCCTCTGGTTCTGGGCTATTTAATTGCAGGATTTTTAGCTGGAAATCATTTTGATTTTTTCCCTTCTGTAAAAGACATCAAAAGTGTAGAAGTTTGGGCAGAGATTGGAGTGATCTTCTTATTATTTAGTTTAGGTCTGGAATTCAGTTTTAAGAAACTGATGAAAGTGGGCGGAACTGCATCGATTACTGCTGTAACACAAATTATCGCAATGGTAGCCATTGGTTATTTAGTAGGCCAATGGATTGGCTGGAAACCCATGGACTGTATCTTTTTAGGAGTTATTCTTTCCATTTCATCCACAACCATCATTCTAAAAACATTTGATGAGCTGGGTGTAAAAACACAAAAATTCGCAGGAATAGTTATCGGTTCACTTATTGTTCAGGACATTGTCGCTATTTTGATGATGGTTTTGCTTTCCACCATTGCGGTTAGCCAGCAATTTTCAGGTGGCGAACTACTCCAATCCGTTTTTAAGCTGATTTTTTTCTTGACAATATGGTTTGTTGGAGGTATTTTTTTCATCCCAACTTTACTCAAAAAAGCAAAAAGCTTATTGTCGGACGAAATGTTGTTAATCATCTCACTTGCTTTGTGTCTTATGATGGTAATTCTGGCAGCAAATGTTGGTTTTTCTCCAGCATTAGGAGCTTTCATTATGGGATCTATCATTGCCGAAACGACCCAGGCAGAACACATAGAACATTTGGTAAAACCTGTTAAAGACCTGTTCGGAGCAGTGTTTTTCGTCTCTGTCGGCATGTTAATTAATCCCGGGACTTTATATGAATATGCCTTACCTGTGGCTATATTGACGCTGGTAGTAATTTTGGGACAATCCATAAGTTCCACTATTGGTGCGCTACTTTCCGGGCAGCCTTTAAAACAATCAGTACAGACCGGAATGAGTTTGTCACAAATTGGAGAATTCTCATTTATTATTGCAACATTAGGCATGACCTTGAATGTAACCAGCAATTTTTTATATCCAATTGTAGTTGCTGTCTCTGCAGTAACCACTTTTACGACCCCTTTTATGGTAAAATTTGCTACGCCATTTTCGGAGTACCTTGAAAAAAAATTACCACGAAAATGGACTAAAAAAATTGAACGTTATAGCGCCAATGCGCAGTCCATAAAATTAGTAAGCAACTGGCAAATTGTCGTACGCGCATTTCTGACGCAAGTAATAATCCACTCCGTGATTATTGTTGCTATTATTCTAATTTCATCTAAATTTATTCTTCCATTAGTTAAAGAGTCTCAATTTGGAAATGCCCTTGGCGCACTGATTACTTTAATAATAATATCCCCCTTTTTGTGGGCGCTTTCACTGCGCCGCGTAGCCGTGAATGAAGTCGCTATTTTAAGAGAAGAACGTAAATATCGCGGACCAATTCTGATGATGATTTTATTGCGAATGGTTTTGACTCTTTTTTACATTGGATTCTTACTTAATATCTTTTTCTCTCCCGGAATCGCTTTTATAGTACTGATTGCCGCCGTAGTAGTTTATTTTGTTTTTCCAAAAAAGTTAAACGCACAATACCACAAAATTGAAGATCACTTTTTGCAAAATTTAAATGCCAGAGAAATTAAAAAAGCGGTAAGAAGCCGCAGTGATTTAACACCTTGGGACGGCCACATGACTACTTTTGAAATAGCGGCAACATCAAATATTGCAGGAAAAACATTAGAAAAATTAGGCATTCGGGAGCAACTGGGAATCAACATCGCTTTCATAAAGCGAGGAGAAATCACTATTAACATCCCTAGTAAAAACGAAAGATTATTTCCAGGAGACGAAGTCTGCGTCATTGGAACCGACGCACAAGTCAAAGAGTTCAAAAAATATTTAGACCAGCATGAAATTGATGTTTCACCAATGGAAAAGGAATCTGATATAGTTTTGCAACAGTTAGAGCTAATAAACGAAGCTTATATTGGGAAAAGTATCCGTGATTCTGAATTACGTGAAAAAACACGTGGCCTGATTGTTGGTTTGGAAAGAAAAGGAAACAGAATTCTCAATCCAGAGTCAAAATTAATTTTAGAAAAAAACGATATTCTTTGGATTGTTGGCAGTAAAAAACTGTTAGCGAATCTTTCCAAAAATTAAATTAGGAATTTTGTATTTTATAATTCTATTTTGGCAATCAAAAGAAGTCTTTCATTAAATTCCGTCTGAACGAAATTTTTAAATTTTGTTTTGACGGGATTTTCTGTTTTTTAAATATGAATATGATAAAAATGGGCTTTTGAATGTTATTCTATTATTAAAATCAAGCATTATTTTATATCTTTCAACAAGTTTTCATTCGTTAAACAACATTGTAAATCAATCAAATAACACTTAAAAAAAAGCTTAAAATAAATTTTATGTCAAAAAATAAAATCTTAATCCTATTTTCCCATCCATTATTCGAAAAATCACATGCGAATAAAGCTTTGGTGCAAAATATTCCCGATTCAGAAAACATCACTTTTCACGATTTATATGAGGAATATCCGGATTTTGATATTGATGTAAAACACGAACAAGTTTTGC
The DNA here is from genome assembly GCF_048286515.1 of Flavobacterium rhamnosi. Classification (NCBI taxonomy): domain Bacteria; kingdom Pseudomonadati; phylum Bacteroidota; class Flavobacteriia; order Flavobacteriales; family Flavobacteriaceae; genus Flavobacterium; species Flavobacterium rhamnosi. The sequence goes on from NZ_JBLVPS010000022.1 coordinate 5,872, forward strand.
TAAGCCAACACAATATCATCATTTGGCATCATCCTATGTATTGGTATAGTTGTCCACCACTTATGAAGCAGTGGATTGACATGGTACTGGAACACAACTGGGCCTATGGAAAAAAAGGGAAAGCATTGCAGGATAAAATTATTTTTCAGGTAATTACTACTGGCGGCAACAAGGAAAACTATTGTGAAACCGGTAGTGAACGTTACAGTATTCTTGAGTTACTGGAACCGTTTAATCAAACAGCAAAAGTCTGTAATATGACCTATTTGCCCCCTTTTGTCATACATGGTACACATAATATGGCCAAGGAAGATTATGAAAAAAACGGTTTGATTTATGGTTATTTTCTTGACTATTTAGAGAATAATAATTTAGACACGGATGAAATTCTGCAATACCATTATTTAAATGAATGGTTTGCCACAATAAAAATATAACATGGATACGAATTTTCTACTTCAGGCCATTATTTATTTAACAGCAGCCGTTATTTGCGTGCCTATTGCTAAAAAACTAGGCTTGAGTTCTATACTAGGGTATTTACTAGCTGGAATAGTCATCGGCCCTTTTGTTCTTGGTTTTATCGGTCAGGAAGGTCAGGATATAATGCATTTCGCCGAATTTGGTGTTGTAATGATGTTGTTTTTGATCGGCTTAGAATTGGAACCGAGTAAGTTTTGGAAAATGCGGAAATTCATTCTTGGCATGGGTTCCTTACAATTGATCGGAACTACACTAATTCTGTTTCTAGGCTGTCTTTTTTTTACGGACTGGAAATGGGAAACTACATTAGCGATTTCCCTTGCACTGGCATTATCCTCCACTGCCATTGTATTGCAAACCTTAAAAGAAAAAGGATTGTCAAATACATCAGTAGGGCGTTCCTCATTTGCAGTTTTGTTATTTCAGGATATTGCGGTAATCCCAATTTTAGCCTTTCTGCCTCTTTTATCAACGGTAAATCTTGAGGCGACGAATGACGCTCAACAATCCTTAATTACCGGCTATGCCAGTTGGCTGCAGACGGTAATTGTATTTGGAATTATAGCTGTAATTTACCTCGCCGGTCGCTTTTTATTTGTACCGCTATTGCATATTATCGCAAAAACTCGCTTGCAGGAATTGTTTACCGCTTCAGCTTTGTTATTGGTCGTTGGTGTCTCCTATTTAATGCAACTCATTGGATTAAGTCCTGCTCTAGGTGCCTTTATGGCCGGTGTCGTACTTGCCAACTCCGAATTTCGTCATGAATTAGAAGGCGATATCGCACCATTTAAAGGACTACTTTTAGGCTTATTCTTTCTGGGTGTCGGTGCCTCAATAAACTTTCAGTTAATTATTGACAACCCATTATTTATCTTTGTTTTTGGAGCGATTTTAACTTTAGTGAAATTCGCAGTCTTATTTATGACCAGCAGATTTTATAAAAAGAAATTGGATCAAAATCTACTGTTTGCATTCGGTCTGAGTCAGGCCGGAGAATTTGGTTTTGTCATTATGAGTTTCTGTATGCAATTGAACATTATACCCAATATTTTAGCCAATCAAATAATGGCAGTAATTGCCATGAGTATGGTTGCCACACCTTTCCTACTACTAATCAATGAAAGAATAATTTACCCTAACACCAGAATTCAGGAAAAAGAAATAAAAAAAGATAATGATTTTATTGACGAGCACAATCCCGTTATCATCGCTGGTTTTGGACATTTCGGAAGTACCGTTGGCCGTTTATTAAGAGCTAACCAAATAAAATCAACCATTCTGGATTATGATTCAGACCGAATTGATTTATTACGAAAAATGGGGTTCAAAGTTTATTATGGAGATGCGACCCGCTTAGAACTATTGAAAGCGGCAGGTTGTGAGAATGCGAAAATTTTTATTGCCGCGATAGATAATCCAACAGTAAATCTGCAGGTTATCGAAACCTTAAAAAAACACTTTCCAAATTTAAAAATCTTAACCCGTGCCCGAAATCGAAATGATGCCTATGAATTAATCGATCATAAAGTCGAACATATATACAGGGAAACTTTATACAGCGCTGTTAATATGGGTGTTGATGCATTGGTTGAATTAGGACTTCGAAAATATACCGCAACCAGACAAGGACAGCAATTTATAAAATACGACGAAATCACAACACGTAAATTAGCTGAAAAACGACACGATAAAATGGCGTTTCTAATTACAATCAAAGAAGAAATTGAACTGCAGGAACAATTATTAAAGAGTGATGTTTACTCCCAGGTTGCAGCAACCAATCACAGCTGGGACAGCCAGCATTTAAAAGACAATTTAGCTGACTTGTCGGACTCCTCTGAATTGCCGGACTAATAGTTTACAACAATAAAAAAGACATAATTAACACCTTAGAATGGGATTAATTATGCCTTTTTTTATTCTTTTGAGCAAAAAACTATCTTGAATAATTTGGAGCTTCTTTAGTTATTGTCACATTATGTGGATGACTTTCATTGATTCCGCTTGCAGTAATGCGAACAAAACGCCCTGTTTCCTGTAAAGTTGGAATGTCTTTTGAACCGCAATATCCCATTCCAGCACGCAGACCTCCAATAAATTGTTGCATACTTTCATTCAATTCCCCTTTGTAAGGCACACGCCCTACAATCCCTTCTGGCACCAGTTTCTTCACATCATCTTCCACATCTTGAAAATAACGATCTTTTGAGCCTTCCTGCATCGCTTCAACAGAACCCATTCCTCGGTATGATTTGAATTTTCTTCCTTCGAAAATAATAGTTTCTCCAGGCGATTCCATAGTTCCAGCAAGTAAAGATCCCAACATCACACAATCAGCTCCTGCAGCAATTGCTTTAGGGATATCACCTGTGTAACGAATTCCACCATCAGCAATTACCGGAACTCCAGTTCCTTTAATGGCTGCAGCCACTTCAAGAACAGCTGAAAACTGTGGAAACCCCACACCAGCAACTATACGAGTCGTACAAATAGAACCAGGCCCAATTCCCACTTTTACACCATCGGCACCATTTTCAACAAGATATTTGGCTGCTTCAGCAGTAGCGATATTACCAACAATAACGTCTAATTCCGGAAATTTAGCTTTCACTAATTTTAGGACATCAACAACTCCTTTTGTATGTCCGTGCGCAGTATCAATTATAACCGCATCTACTCCCGCGTTAACCAAAGCAGTAGCTCTTTCAACAGCATCGGCAGTTACACCTAATGCAGCAGCAACACGTAAACGTCCGTATTTATCCTTATTTGCATTGGGTTTTTGGGTTAATTTAGTAATATCTCTAAAGGTGATCAAGCCAACTAACTTATAATCAGCATTTACTACTGGAAGTTTTTCGATTTTATATCCTTGCAAAACCACTTCGGCCTGTTCAAGAGAAGTACCTTCGGCAACGGTTACCAAGTTCTCGCTTGTCATTACCTCAACGATAGGTCTGGTATTATTTTTTTCGAAACGTAAATCCCTATTGGTAACAATACCTTTCAGTTTTTTATTTTCATCAACAATTGGAATACCTCCAATTCCGAATTCTTTCATAGCGTTTTTAGCGTCAGCGACGGTAGAAGTCAATGGTAAAGTAACCGGATCGATAATCATTCCTGATTCAGCACGTTTTACTTTGCGCACTTTAGCAGCTTGTTGCTCGATAGTCATATTTTTATGCAAAACGCCAATTCCTCCCTCTTGTGCCATAGCAATTGCCATATCACTTTCGGTAACGGTATCCATAGCAGCAGACACAATTGGCACGTTAAGCGTTATATTTCTTGAAAATTTTGATTGAATACTCACTTCGCGTGGAAGTACATTCGAGTAGTTGGGAACTAATAGTACATCATCGTAAGTTAATCCTTCACCGATAATCTTAGAATTGTGTGCGATCATTGCAATTTGTAGTTGTAGTTAAATTGCGTGCAAATATACATAATCTTAAGCGAAAAAACGACTACTTTTTACAATAAATGATTAAATTGCATTTCAGTGACTATTTAAATACCTATAAAGAGTCACTGATTCTTTGGAATTCATAAAATTCTAGCTTTTTTGACATGACAGAACCGCAACAGCAAATAAGAGGGCTTTCAAATGATGAAGTTTTGCAGTCAAAGGCAAAATATGGTTCTAATTCCTTAGCACGTCAGGATAAAAACACTTTCTTAACTTCTTTATTTGAAATGGTTAAAGAACCAATGTTTTTATTGCTTTTAACCGCAACCAGCATTTATTTTATTACAGGAGATTTCGGCAATGGAATTTTTATGGTCGTTGCTATTGTATTGGTTTCTGCCATCTCTCTCTATCAGGAATCAAAAAGCAGAGATGCAATGGAAGCCTTAAAAAAGTTATCACAGCCCAAAAGCAAAGTCATTCGCAATAGAAAAATTATAGAAATCCCAAGTGAAGAAATTGTCTTGGGTGATTTCATCCAAACGGAAGAAGGCACCTTTATTCCGGCTGACGCAATCATTATTCAATCCAATGATTTTTCCGTAAACGAGTCCATACTCACTGGAGAATCGCTGGCCGTTTTTAAGAATGAAACAGCTAAAAACAATCAGGTATTCCTGGGAACTATAGTCAGCAGTGGCTTAGCAATTTGTGAGGTAACAGCAATAGGAAACCAAACCCAGTTGGGAAAAATAGGGAAAAGTCTTGAAACGATTACGGAAGAAAAGACGCCGCTGCAAATGCAAATGGAAAATTTTGTTAAGAAAATGTCTATTATTGGCTTAGTAATTTTTGTTTTTGTTTGGGCAATTAATTTTTATAATTCCAAAGATATTTTAGACAGCCTTCTAAAAGCATTAACTCTGGCAATGAGTATCATTCCGGAGGAAATTCCAGTTGCTTTTACCACATTTATGGCTTTAGGAGCCTGGAGATTGATGAAAATGGGCGTTATTGTCAAGCAAATCAAAACTGTGGAAACCCTTGGGAGCGCGACCGTCATTTGCACAGATAAGACAGGAACCATCACCGAAAACAAAATGAGCCTGATAGAATGGTATACGTTATCTGATAATGTCATAAATACAAATAACAACACAAAACTCAAAGACAATGAAAAAGAACTTCTTAGCGTAGCCATGTGGGCTAGCGAACCTATTCCGTTTGACACAATGGAAATTGCACTGCACGATGCTTATTCAAAATTAGAAGTCTCTGATGAGCGAACCAATTTCAAATTAATCCATGAATACCCATTGGAAGGGAAGCCTCCTATGATGACACATGTTTTTGAAAACCAGAATGGAACCAGAATCATTGCTGCTAAAGGTGCCCCGGAAGCTTTACTTGCATGTTCTAATTTATCAGGAAAAGAAACACAGCAAATCTGCGCTGCAATGACAACTATGGCTACGAAAGGCTTTCGTGTTCTAGGAGTTGGTGTCGCGGACTTTACAGGAACAGACTATCCCAAAAAACAACAAGACTTTTTGTTTCATTTTAAAGGATTAGTCGCTTTTTATGATCCTCCAAAAGAAAACATAAAAGCTGTATTTGAGGCCTGTTACAAGGCTGGTATTCTGGTAAAAATAGTAACAGGTGACAATGCCCAAACAACTGCCACAATTGCCAAACAAATTGGTTTTCAAAACGCCGAAAAAACACTAAATGGAGATCAATTAATGGCAATGGATTTTCTCACGCTAAAAGAAAAAGTCATGGAAACAAGCATCTTCACAAGAATGTATCCTGAGGCCAAACTTAAAATCATAAAAGCCCTTAAAGATAATAATCAAATTGTAGCTATGACTGGTGATGGCGTAAATGACGGTCCTGCCTTAAAATCAGCTCACATAGGAATTGCTATGGGTAAAAAAGGAACTGAAATTGCCAAACAAGCTGCCAATCTTATTCTTATTGAGGATGATTTTTCTAAAATGATTGCTGCCATTGCAATGGGAAGAAAAATATATAACAATCTAAAAAAGGCCATACAATACATTATTTCCATTCATATCCCAATCATAATGATTGTATTTATTCCTTTGGCATTGGGATGGCTTTATCCAAATATTTTTTCACCTGTCCACGTAATTTTTCTCGAAATTATTATGGGTCCGACCTGTTCGATTATTTACGAAAATGAACCCATGGAGCGCAATTTGATGTTGCTTAAACCCAGACCTTTTACCACTACTTTTTTCAACCTCAAAGAAATTGCCATCAGCATTATTCAGGGTCTTGCAATCACACTGGGGCTTTTATTTACCTATCGTTTTTGTGTAGCTGATAATTGCTCCGAAAGTGTAACCAGAACTACCGTTTTTCTTACTTTGATAGCTTCCAATATTTTTTTGACACTCACCAATCGTTCCTTTTATTATTCGGTATTTACCACTTTACGCTATAAAAACAATTTAGTTTTCATGATAATTGGCGCTACAATTTTAATCACGGCTTTGTTGTTGTTTGTTCCCTTATTTGCTCATTTTTTCGAATTCGAAAGCGTTTCTGGTTTTCAAATAGGTTTGAGCATTTTCGTGGGATTTGTTTCGGTACTATGGATAGAAATTTACAAATGGTTTAGACGAAGAAAACAGTAAAAGCTTTATCAAACAAAAAATAGACATTTGGAAAGTAAGCTTTAATACGGTTTATCACTATCCTTTAAAATAACATTAAATCCAAATTGAAAAGAAAGACTGTTCGCTTTAGTAATGTCGTAGTATTCTAAAAGATTATCGGCAAGAACGTAAAAATTGACCTTCCCAAGCTGAGCAGACAATCCCAATCCAATATTTTTATACGAATAGGAATCTAACGTATAAGTTGCTTTCATCTGTACATTTTTCAAAACATTCCTTCGGTAGTAAGTAGTAAAAGACACAAAGGGCGTTTTGGGAGTTGACATTACAAAAAATTGGACACCAACGGCATTTTTATAATCAGAATCAGTGCTTTCGCAATTGCAATCTTTACTTCTTGCATCATCAAATGAATATTGAACAGAGGAATTAAACTTTGCGGGACGCCATGTCGTGTACTTAGTATATAAGGTATCAAACGGAATAGCTTCTTTAAATTCCTCATATATATTTCCTGCAGAACTTCCATCTGCAAATTTAGGATTTATCCCTTCATATTTAAAATAACCTTTATACGTAAAGGTCTCAACATCTTTAGTATGTTTTATAAATCCAACGTCTACAATACTTGCTGTAAACTGGATATTTTTTTTGGGATAATAGGTAAACCCTGCATCGAAACCTAGTCCTAAATCACCTCCAAAAAAAGCTTTTTGCTTAATCTCTTTTACTGCATCTCCAGAATAATCTTCGTCTATATACTTTGAAATTCCGGAAGTATTGAGTTCTAAATTAGAAGAAATAACTTGTTCGTACATCCCAACATTAGAAGGAATAGTATAAATATATCCAGAGTTTTTAGTTGAAGTAGCATTAAATACACTCGAATAAATCTTTCCTCTGAACCCCACAATTAAGTTATCCTTTATATTCTTATGATAGCCTATATGAAGAACCGAAAGCATTTCAGCCTTTACATTCAAATCCCCCAAATTAAAAACTTTACCCAGATAATTGCTATTTCCATCCAAAGCAAGTACAGCAATGTCTTTAGGCATATAGCTCAGGAAATCAAATTCATGATACATCCCAAAAGAAACATACGTTTTGCTTTGCCAGTCCCCTATCTTGAAACCTCCGCTGAATAATTCTATCTGTTCGTTTAGCGCAGCTTTATCTTTACTGGTGGTAGAAAATACAACATTTCGTAATTTCACATTAAAATCTACTCCATTATCAGCAAATAAATCATAGGCTGAAAAACCGCTCGAACCAACATTTGCAGAAATCCCAGACAATAAGGGAATCCCAAAATACCATTTATACTTAACATCAGAGCCAGGATTAGTCATTAAAGACTGAGGAACTGAGGTGAAATTATATAAAATTTGCTTGTTTTGAGAAATACATTTAACAGACAGTAAAAAAACAAAAAATAAGATTATTTTTTTCATTCTATTACTAAATAAGCGGTGGCACTCGAACGTAATTTTAAACTCCCCGTACTATTTTCACTTACTATGGGACCAGGAAGCATTTTGAGAATAAAAGCCATTCTAGTTGTACTTTTCAACAAATCAAGTTTAGCATTTTCAAACACCTCGGTTTTAGTAATCAGATTTTCGACCCCATTATAAGCGGGTATAGCAAAATTAATAGAATAAAGAGGCTGATTATTTTTATCCAGATAGACTAAATCTAAAGTATACGCTCTGTTTATGGTATTATTGATTTCAAAAAAGAAATCAGCTCTCTCTAAATTATCTTTAAAAAAAACATCGTCAAAAACATCAATTTCTGGCGTGTCAACTGTTATACTTTGTTCTACACCATTAGTTACAAATTGATTAGCAGGAATATCAAAATGACCAAAATTTGAAACAAAAACAGGTTCTAATTTCAAATCATTAGCTTGATTAAAATCGAGATCACTTGCACATGAAAAAGAAAACAGCGCTAAAATTAGCACCCCTAAAATCCTATTGAAAGCCAGTAGTTCCATTCTACTATTTATTAAAATCAATCTCATAATTACTAAACTTCAAACGATTCAAAGTCCAACTTATTATTATTTTTCGTCAATAGTATAAAATCTAAAACAACTATTTTTTTAATGAAATTCTCCAAATAATTTAGAAGCCTCATTATAAGCACTTTCAAAACTCATCGGACTTGTATTTGTAGTATCTTTTTTCGCAGTAAAATAGGACAATAATTTCTCTGTTGGCATATTTCCGGTTAAATCATCAGTTGCCATTGGGCAACCGCCAAAGCCCTGAATGGCTCCGTCAAAACGACGACAGCCCGCTTTATACGCGGCATCTATTTTCTCAAACCATTTATCAGGCGTGGTATGTAAGTGGGCGCCAAACTCTATTTTAGGATATTTTGGAATCAAATTCGAAAATAAATAGGAGATTACATCCGGTGTTGAACTTCCCACCGTGTCTGAAAGAGATAGGATTTTCAATCCCATATCGGACAACGTTTGAGTCCATTCTCCTACTATTTCTGTGTTCCAGGGATCTCCATACGGATTGCCAAAACCCATCGAAAGATACGCTACAACCTCTTTATTGCTTTTGTAGGCAATTTCAAGAATTTCTTGCAGGGTAATTAATGATTCGGCAATTGTTTTGTGGGTATTTCGCATTTGGAAATTCTCAGAAATCGAAAAAGGAAAACCCAGATATTGTATTTCAGGATGAACAGAAGCTAGTGTTGCACCTTGGGTATTTGCTATTATTGCGAGAAGCTTACTTCTGGTTTGAGACAAATCAAGTCGTGCCAGAACTTCAGCAGTATCCTGCATCTGCGGAATCGCTTTTGGCGAAACAAAACTCCCAAAATCTATGGTATCAAACCCTACTCGCAATAAAGATTGAATATAAGAGACCTTTCTTTCAGTGGGAATAAATAGCTTAATGCCTTGCATGGCATCACGTGGACATTCTATAATTTTTATTGGCTCCATAGAAAACCAAAGATAGGAAAACAATTATGAATTTTAAATTATGAATTTTAAATTTCGGTAAATTGATAGTAGGCCTTATTTGCTGCTAGTTAAAATACTATAATCGCTCTAAAATCTTTTTATTTATTGCTTTTACCAATTCAGGTCCCTCATAAATAAAACCAGTGTATAGCTGCACTAAACTCGCTCCGGCATCTAATTTTTCTAAGGCATCCTCGGCAGAATGAATCCCTCCCACTCCGATAATCGGAAAGGCTTTATTGCTTTTTTCAGATAAAAATCGGATAACTTCCGTAGAGCGATGGGTTAATGGCTTTCCTGATAGCCCCCCCATTTCTGTTTTGTTTTCAGCTTGTAATCCTTCACGTGAAATAGTTGTATTGGTAGCAATAACTCCTGCAATTCTGGTTTCCTTTACAATATCGATTATATCCAATAATTGCTCATCGGTCAAATCGGGAGCGATTTTTAGTAGAATTGGCTTTTGCTTTGGCTTTGTCAAATTCTTATTTTGTAATGTTTGCAACAATTGCGTCAAGGGCTCTTTGTCTTGCAAGGCACGAAGATTCGGCGTGTTTGGAGAACTTACATTCACCACAAAATAATCAACATAATCGTATAAAGCATCAAAACAAATTTCATAATCGGAAGTTGCTTCTTCGTTTGGCGTCAACTTATTTTTTCCAATATTTCCGCCTATCATAACATCTTTATTGCTTTTTAATCGTTCAACAGCTTCCTGAACACCACCGTTATTAAACCCCATTCTGTTAATGATGGCACTATCTTCTTTAAGACGGAACAAACGCTTTCTCGGGTTGCCTTCCTGCCCTTTTGGAGTTAGTGTTCCTATTTCGATAAAACCAAAACCAAAATTAGACAACTCCTTATATAACTTGGCATCTTTATCAAAACCAGCGGCTAAACCTACAGGATTTTTAAATTTCAATCCAAAAACTTCCGTTTCTAATCTTGGATCACTGACTTCATACAGGGATTTAAAAAGAAAAGGAAATCCTGGAATTTTAGACAGAAAACGGATCAATGAAAAAGTAAAATAGTGAACTTCCTCGGGATCAAAACAAAAAAGTATCGGACGAATAAGTAATTTATACATGGTTGTTGTGTTGGTGGTGCAAAAATAGAACTATCTATTCGATAATTAAATATTTGTAAAATTATTTTACAAATCATTTTACACTATTGGAATTGAATGATAATTGTACAAATTCTATTTCAAATTCCCCAAAGTAAAAGTATTTTATTTTTTACCTTTTTTTTCAAACATTAAATATAAATGACTAATTTTAAGCACTATAGAATACAAAAATAGGTTCATACTTCGGTTTTTTTTACTAAACTTAAAAAAAAAGCAATGAAAAAAAATTTAAATTCCCCTAAATTAGTACCTGTTTACATCACCTTTGCTCTATTCCTAATTGTAGTAGCAAGCTGCAACTCTTCCAAAAAAGATGGCGCAACAACATTTGATTTGGCTACAGCCAAAAAAGAAATAGCAAAACGAAACGCTGTTTTTATGAATGCCCTTAGAGAAAGAGATTCCGTAGGAGTCGCCAAATGTTATACTCTAAATTCCAAATTCATGATGCCAAATGCAAAAGCAGTAGTTGGCAGAGAAAATTTAATTCCTGTCATTAGGGGTTTCATTATGGGAGGAATGACCAACATCACTATTAAACCAATTGAAGTTTGGGGTAATGAAGATATGATGACAGTAGAACAGCAATGGGAATTTACTGATAAAAATGGGGCAATTATTGACCGTGGAAAATCTTTAGAGCTATGGAAAAAAGAGGATAATGAATGGAAAATTTTTCGCGATTGCTTTAACTCTGATTTGCCGATACCAAAAACACAATAACTAGCAATAACATTTCAGAACAGTAAACGGTGCACTTAAGCACCGTTTTATTTATGCTTTAACAATTTCAATCCCCGATAGCAGGCCTTAATAGTTCTCCTTCCTATTGCCCTTCTTATTTACCTTAATTTGCAAAATTACATCTGCTTATTTTTAATTATTTATCTTTAGTAACTGTTGCTTTATTAAACGAAATTTCTTATATTACCATTACAAATCATTTTTAACCTAATCAACAGAAAACATATTGCCATGAAGACGAAATTAAGCCTTACTATTATCTTACTATATTGCTCTCAATTGTTTTTTGCGCAAGATTTAAAAATTGAGACCGCAAACTTACCAACCCAAACTTCTACCACAACAACAATCAAAGACTCCACAACAGTTGCTCCTGTAGGCATAACAAATAATGCTGTAGTTGCAACTGCTGAACAAAATAACAGGGATGAAAAAGCTTTAAAAGACCAACTCAGAGCTGAAAAAAAAGTCGAAAAAGAAATAAAAAAAAGGGAGAAAGAACAAAAAGAGTTTGAAAAAGAAAAAAAAGACTTTAATAAACAGCAAAGCAAAATTCTTTCAAGCGAAAAATCCATAAGCAGAACAAAAGATAGAATATCAGATGCTAAAAAAGATTTAATAAAAAGCAAAGAGAAATTCGAAAAGAAAAAATCAAAAGGAAAACTTACTTCTACAGAAATTGAAAAGCAAAACATCAAAATCAGTAGAGCGCAAATCAAAATTAACAAGCTTCAGGAGGACCTCGATAAAGACACTAAAAAATTAAATAAAATTAGAGACTAATCAAACCACCTTCGGGTGGTTTTTTTATACCCATAGAAATTATTTCCCAACTAAAAGCATACTTTTCTAATAGTCTTTTTTACCAAAACAAGTTTTCTTAAAAATCGGCTTTTTGACTCCAATTTACTAAAAAAAAGCTTCTTAAAAAATGATTATATTTGCATAAAAACAAATAAACATGCAACATATTATTGACCGTTTCTTAAGCTACGTAACTATAGACACACAATCTGATCCCAACTCAGAAGCTACACCAAGTACTAAAAAACAATGGGACTTAGCCAACAAACTAGTTGAGGAACTAAAAGCCATTGGAATGCAAGACGTAACAATTGATGACAAAGCCTATATTATGGCTACTTTGCCCTCTAATGTTACACACGAAGTGCCTACCATTGGATTTATTTCTCATTTTGATACTTCTCCAGATTTTTCCGGTACCAATGTAAAACCACAGATTGTTACTGATTACGATGGCAAAGACATTATCTTAAATGCAACTAACAATATCGTATTGTCGCCAAATTATTTTAAAGATCTATTGCTTTATAAAGGGCAAACATTGATTACTACTGATGGTACAACGCTATTGGGGGCTGATGATAAAGCCGGAATTACCGAGATTGTCACCGCAATGGAATTCCTGATCAATAATCCGGAAATCAAACACGGAAAAATACGCGTTGGTTTTACACCAGATGAAGAAATTGGCCGTGGTGCACACCATTTTGATGTGGAAAAATTTGGAGCCGAATGGGCATATACTATGGACGGCAGCCAAGTAGGTGAATTGGAATATGAAAATTTTAATGCCGCTGGTGCCAAAATCATTTTTAAAGGAAAAAGCGTCCATCCTGGATATGCTAAAGGCAAAATGATTAATTCCATGTTGATTGCCAATCATTTCATTAATGAATTACCTAAAGATGAAACACCGGAATCAACTAAAGGTTACGAAGGTTTTTTCCACGTACATCATCTAACGGGAAGCATCGAAGAAACAGTTTTGGAACTGATCATACGCGACCATAACAAGAAAAAATTTGAAAAGCGTAAAGAATTAATCGAAAAAATAACTCAAAAAATCAATAAAAAATTCGCGAAAAAATTCGGCGAAAATATTGTTGTAACGGATATAAAAGATCAATATTACAACATGAAAGAAAAGGTTTTACCTGTAAAACATATTGTTGATATTGCAGAAAAGGCGATGAGAGAATTGGATATAAAACCACTAATCAAAGCTATCCGTGGCGGAACTGATGGTTCCCAATTATCATATAAAGGATTGCCTTGTCCCAATATATTTGCGGGAGGCCACAATTTCCATGGAAAATACGAATACGTTCCGGTAGAAAGTATGCAAAAAGCGGTTAATGTAATTGTAAAAATTGCTGAATTGACTGCAGCAGGTGACTTCACTAAAACAGAGAAAATAGTTAAAAAGAAAAAATAATTGGAACCATTAAAAACAAATACAAATGCATGGGACAAAGCTAATACTTGGCCAGAAGAGTTAGAATTTCTGAAATCAATTATTGCGAAGACGGAGCTGATCGAAACCTCGAAATGGGGCGGCTGCGTTTATGTCCTGAATGGTAAAAATGTACTTGGAATTGGGGGGTTCAAAAATTATTTTACGATTTGGTTTTTTAATGGTGTTTTCCTGAAAGATGAAAAACAGGTTTTAGTTAATGCTCAGGAAGGCGTTACCAAATCTTTGCGACAATGGCGCTTTTCATCAAAAGAAGAAGTCAATGAAGCAGCTATTTTACATTATATTCTTGAAGCTATTGAAAATGAGAAACAAGGAAAAAACCACAAACCTGAAAAAGGAAAAATTATAATTTCTGAACTTTTTCAAAAAGAATTGGATGCTGATACTGATTTGGCAGAAGCCTTTCTGAAATTCACTCCTTACAAACAAAAGGAATTTCTGGAATACATAGAAACCGCAAAACGAGAAGAAACCAAGCGGTCCAGAATCGAAAAAATCAAACCAATGATACTTGAAAACATTGGACTAAATGACAAATACAGATAAAAAAAAATGCCCTAAAATTAGGGCATTTTGTTTTTAGTCATACAACTAAAATTATTTTTTGTTCAATGCTGCACTCATTTCCATAGAAATAGCTGAACGCTCCATTTTAAGTTTTCCTGACATCGTTTCAACAACAACCGTTGTATCAGCTAATTCAGAAACTTTTCCGTGAAGACCACTTTTTGTAATAATTTTATCTCCTACTTTCAAGCTGCTTTCAAATTCTTTTTCGTTTTTTGCTCTTTTTTGTTGTGGTCTGATCATAAAAAAATAGATCACTACAAACATTAATAAAAACGGTGCAAATTGAGTTAACTGTTCCATAATTTAAATTCTTTTTTTATTTATTAATTATTACATTAAACCTCTACCGGCTTTGATGATTTTTTTACTGGCCTGAAGTTCTTTTACTAAATTATCTAAAATTCCGTTGATAAAAATACTACTTTTTGGTGTAGAATATTCTTTCGCAACTTCTAAATATTCATTAAGGGTAACTTTTACAGGAATTGAAGGGAATTTCAAAAATTCACAGATAGCCATTTTAAGGATAATTGTGTCTATTTCGGCAATTCTATCGCTATCCCAATTGGGCGTTTTATCAATATATTCCTTAGCTAATTCCGATTCGTTTAAGACTGTTCTTCGAAACAATTCTTTAACAAAATCCTTGTCCTCGTTGTCTTTGTACAATTTTGGAACTCTAAAATTATCGTCTTCACCAGATTTTATCGCCTTTAACTGTTTGATAATATGCGTATTGACTAGTGGAATATCATCAACCCAAGTCAATTTATCATCTTCTAAATATTCGTACAATTTTTCGTTAGGGACAATAACATCCATAAATAAATCAACGATAAACTGTCTGTCTTCTTCAAATGTATTGGTCGAATCGCTCATGTATTTTGCATACAGTTTGCTTGCTTTAATATCATTAAGAAGTAATAAAATATAATCGTCGTTTAAAGTCCAATTGTTGATTTTACGATTCTCCAGAGCAATACTTAGTGAATTATTTTCGGAAAGAATTTGAAAAATACGATTTTTGATGAATTTCTCGTTAGGTTTACGTTCCTCAGGAGTTGCAAGATGTTTCAGGCTTGATTTATGTAAAAACACAGTTTCTGTTTTACAAATTTCAATCAGTGAAGAAAGCATTATAAGGTATAAATCTTGAATATTATCGATACTGTAAAAAAGGAATTTTTCTTCTTTTTCCAGATTATCTGAACCGCTTTGATGCATCGCATAAATGGATTGCATTACTTTAACGCGTATGTGTCTTCTATTTACCACCTTGTAAGAACTTTTATTAATTAGTCTGCAAAAATAAGAATTTCCTCTTTTAAAATAAAATTAAAACGACAAAAAAAGCTTTTGGTTCTAATTTAGATTACCCTATAAGAAAACAGTCGCAGGATTCAGCTGCAGTTTCCGGCTAAACCGGAAGAGTACAACTGTAAACTGCGACTGTTTATAAAAGAATCAGAACTAAATTTTACTATTCTCTATCTTTCTCTGATCAATTCTATTTTGAGCAATTGTCAGCGCTGCATGATGCGTAGTCATCTTATTTGCAATGGCAAAATCAATTATTTCTAGCGTCGTATTGTAAATATTCTCTGTCTTACGCATGATTTCCGCTTTATCGTAATGCGCTAATTCTGCATAAACATTGATAATACCGCCTGCATTAATTAAGAAATCCGGAGCATAAAGAATCCCTCTGTCCTGCAAAATTGCTCCATGGACATTCTCGTTTGCCAATTGGTTATTCGCTGCGCCAGCAATTACTTTTGCTTTAATTTTATGTACCGTTGCATCATTTATAGTTGCTCCCATAGCACAAGGTGCATAAATATCGACATCCGCGCTATATAAATCTTCGCCTGAGAATATTTTAGCGTTGTACTTCGCTCCTACTTCATACAATTTTTCTTCATTAATATCGGTAATCGTAACTATTGCTCCTTCTTTAGTCAAATAATCAACTAAAGTTTCTCCAACATGTCCAATTCCTTGAACCAATACTTTTTTACCTGCAAGCACATCAGAACCAAATTGATGCTTTACAGCTGCTTTCATACCTAAATATACTCCGTAAGCAGTTACAGGTGATGGATTTCCAGAACCACCTCTTTCTTCAGAAATTCCAGTCACATAAGGTGTTACATCTCTCACAATATCCATATCTTTAGTTTCCATTCCTACATCTTCCGCAGTAATATATCTTCCGCTTAAAGAATGTACAAATTCACCAAACTTACGCATCAGTTCAGGTGTTTTTTGGGTTTTGGCATCGCCAATAATAACCGCTTTACCACCACCAATGTTTAATCCTGTAATGGCAGCTTTGTAAGTCATACCACGAGAAAGTCGCAATACGTCGTTAAGTGCTTCCCATTCATTGGCATAATTATACATACGGGTACCACCTAAAGCGGGGCCCATAACCGAATTATGAATACCAATAATTGCTTTTAAACCTGTATCTTTGTCATTGCAAAATACAATTTGTTCGTGATCATCAAATGATAATTGACCAAAAACGGGATCCATTTTTTGAAGTTCCTTTCCAGTTGTGAAAGCTGCATTCATAGTATTAATTTTTATAGTGATAATTACGAATTCGTTAAAAAGACAAATCAAATTTACACAAAAAATAAACATCTCCTACTATTTAGGCTAAAAATTATCAATTTCGTAATTTAAACAAAAAACAACCCAATTTTAAACATTGTCAAAAATTGATCGTTAATCAATAAACAAAACTTTTTCAACATAGAATATCATAAAAAAATGAAAGAATTACGTTATTTAAACAAATACTTTATCAAATATAAATACAGCTTTTCTCTTGGTATTTTATTTACAATTATCGCACAAATATTTTCTTTGTTTACTCCAAAATTGATTAGCAAGTCATTTATGGTCATTGAATCCTTTTCAAAGGATAAAACCATTACTGCGGCTGTTATTCGTCAAGAATTAATTTCGAATATTGTACTGATAATAGCTACGACTATAATCGCTGGTTTTCTTACTTTTTTGATGAGACAGACCCTTATTGTAATGTCACGACATATTGAATTTGATTTAAAAAATGAAGTCTTTAGACAATATGAAAACTTGTCACAAAATTTCTATAAGCAAAACCGTACCGGTGATTTAATGAACCGTATAAGCGAAGATGTTTCCAAAGTAAGAATGTATGTTGGCCCCGCCGTTATGTATACCATTAATACTTTTATACGCTTTGCAATAGTAATTGGATATATGTACAATGTATCGCCACGATTAACACTATATACTATTCTTCCCTTACCAATATTATCCTATTGTATTTTTAAATTAAGTTCTGAAATCAATAAGAGGAGTACTATTTTTCAGCAATATTTATCCAAAGTATCGAGTTTTTCTCAAGAAATATTTTCTGGAATCAGGGTAATAAAAGCCTATTCACTAGAAGACCAGCATCAAAACAACATGGTGGACTTAGCCAATGAAAGCAAAAGCAAAAGTTTAAATTTGGCAAAAGTACAGTCTTTATTTGGTCCTTTAATGCTGGCACTAATAGGAATAAGTAACTTGGTTGTGATTTATTTTGGTGGTTTGATGTACATAAATGGCACCATAAAAAGCATTGGAACCATAGCTGAATTTATATTGTATGTCAATATGCTAACTTGGCCGGTTGCTTCATTAGGATGGGTTTCATCGATGGTTCAAGAAGCGGAAGCTTCCCAGAAGCGGCTTAATGAATTTTTAAAAATCGAACCCGAAATAAAAAACAAAAATCCAAACAAATCTACTATTGAAGGCACTATTGCTTTCGAAAATGTAAGTTACGTCTACGAAGACACGAATATAAAAGCAATACAGAATATCTCATTTACAGTAAAAAAAGGTGAAACTCTGGCGATTCTGGGAAAAACGGGATCGGGAAAATCAACAATTTCATCCTTAATTTCACGCATGTACGATGTCACTAGCGGAAGAATAACTGTTGACGCACATGAAATAAGCACTTTAAATCTTAATGATTTGCGCAGCAGCATCGGAATCGTTCCCCAAGATGCCTTTTTGTTTTCAGACAGCATCAAAAACAACATTAAATTTGGCAAAGAAAATGCAACTGATGAAGAGGTGGAAACTGCGGCAAAAAACGCGGTAGTACATGACAATATCATTGGCTTCAACAAACAATACGATACTATTCTGGGAGAAAGGGGAATCACTCTTTCGGGTGGACAAAAACAACGCGTTTCTATAGCCCGAGCAATTATTAAAAACCCGGCTATTTTGCTTTTTGACGATTGCTTATCTGCTGTTGATACCGAAACAGAAGAAGCCATCCTGAACAACTTATTTGAGATTTGCAAGGATAAAACAACCATTATTGTTAGCCATAGGGTTTCATCAGCAAAAAATGCAGACAACATTATCATTCTGGAAGACGGAAAAATTATCCAACAAGGTTCTCATAATCAATTGATAAATCAAGAAGGTTATTATGCATCCTTATATTTAAAACAACTTTCCGAAAAAGAATTACTATAAATGTTGTATAATAAATTAATTTTTATGATTTTTGATTGCTATTAAATAAAAAAATTGACAGAAAGGATTATGAGAGAAAATGACATGTTAGAAAAAGAAGAGATATTTTCTAAAGTTTTACGTGCTGGAAGAAGAACCTATTTCTTTGATGTAAGAGCTACCAAAGCTGATGATTATTACATAACGATTACAGAGAGCAAAAAATTCACCGAAGAAGACGGATCTTTCCATTTTAAGAAACACAAGATTTATTTATACAAAGAGGACTTTGCTGCTTTCGCAGAAATTCTTGGAGAAATGACTTCTTATGTTTTAAACCACAAAGGCGAAGAAGTAATCTCAGAGAGACACCAAAAAGATTTCAAAAAAGAATATGCATCTGATAAAACAGATGATGATGAAATTATACCGCAAACATCAACTTTTACCGATATAGAATTTGATGATATTTAATTCCTAGTTACCTACTTACAACACGAAAGTCCAAAAATCAGCTGATTTTTGGACTTTTTTTTTTATACTCGTATAAACTGCAACCAGTAGAATCAATAGTTCTTTTTTATTTCTGAAAAGAATTTCTATTTCGATAAAATATTATATTTTTATTCCAAAATAATTTTCTAAACACTTTTTTATAGTTGTTGCGGAATTAAGGTAAATATTTAAATGGAACTACAATTATTAATTATCCCGGGACTGGGTGATTCCGGAGCAGCGCATTGGCAAAGCTATTGGTTAAAAAAATATAAAAATGCCACTAAGGTAATTCAGGACAATTGGGACGAACCTCAACTGGAGAAATGGCTCGAAAGACTGAATGAAGCAATCCTAAAATTAGATTCACCAACGATTTTGGTAGCCCACAGTCTTGCGGTTTCCTTAGTAACACATTGGGCTTCTGCAAACAGTAACCCTTACGTAGTAGGCGCTTTACTTGTAGCTCCTGCTGATGTAGATTCTCCTGAGCATACTCCAGATACAATCTGGAACTTTTCACCGATACCTTTATCGAAACTGCAATTTCCTTCTACAGTAGTAACCAGTGAAAATGATCCATACATAGCGTCGCAAAGAGCGAAATATTTTGCTGAAATGTGGGGAAGTGATTTTGTAAATATTGGACAGAAAGGACATGTTAATTCAGAATCAGACCTTACGTTTTGGGAAGAAGGACAATTGATATTGCAGCAATTAGTTGCTAAAATTAATAGTAAGCAGTAGCATTCTCCATACCTCACCTTTTATACAGACCTACTAAATCTCCCGAGGAAATTATATGGCCTTTCATTGCGTTTAAAAGTTCTTTTTCACCAGTGCCGGATGGCAAATTAAGTTTAGTATTTAAGGCATACACTTTAAAATGGTAATGGTGCGTCCCCCTTGGAGGATACGGGCCAAAATACTTATTTTCATTCATGCTGTTTCTACCTTGAGTTCCGGGTTTACTATCTTCTTTTATTGTGTTTTTTGGAGGAATATCCCATGCTAACCAATGGCAAAATGTTCCATTTGGAGCATCCGGATCATTTACAATCAAAGCCAGGCTTTCTGTATTTAAAGGAATATCCTCTATCACCAGTTCCGGATTTACACTTAATCCGTCTCCCGTATATTTTGAAGGGATAAACTCATTGTTTTTAAAAGCGGGACTTTTTACTGTTAGGGTGGCACTTGGTATTGTCGACATGATTAATAGCATTAAAAGGTTCTTAAAAGAACTTACTAAATGACCTTCTTTCAAATCATTTAATTTTCACTTTTTTTTTTGGCGATAGCAACCCACGATTATTTGCCCACCTTTTTGCATGACTGATTGCTGTGGCAATACTTCTCCCCTCCTCCATATTTGCTTTTCTGAACAACGCATTAGCAATTTCAATAGCTTTATTGCGAACGGCTTGGGAAAGATTCTTCAGAGCGTTTGGATAATTTGTTTTAGTCCAGGGCATAACACGCCTATTTTTTGAAATACAATAGGACTATCGTTATAGTGCAAATCGGAAATAACGATAGTCATTTTCTAATGTGCCAATTGTTGCTCCTCGCACATTGATGCGCACTTATGGCATGCTTCAGCACATTTTTTACAATGTTCCATTTCTGGGTATTTTTCGCATTCCGTGGCACATCTTTCACACATTTCTAAACACAATTTTAAAAAAGAAGCTGTATTTTCAGAGTTTCTATCCAACAATTGCGCTGTTAAACGACATATATCCGCACAGTCCTGATCGTTCATCATACATCTGGACATATCCATTTTTTTCTCTAAATGGCATGCATCATAACAATGTGTGCACTGTGCCGCACAAAAATGCAATATGTCAATCATTTTTTGCTTTTCCATTATTCAATGTTTATTTAATTTATAATCTTGTTTTAAACCAACGGGTTCGGCACCCATAAATATTTAATTTTAGTAAATTCAACTACTAATTATATTCATTACTTATTTAGAGCATTTAGAACGAATTCTAATTAAGCGCGACGTAAATTTACGATATTTTTTAATTTCAAACATTTAAAAATCAACGTGTTAACATTTTTATAACTGCCATTTAAATGCTAAATTCAGCTATTCACCAACTTCTTTTTAATTCCCCAATTCCAACCGCACTTAAACGAAAAAAAAACATATTTATCTGATAATCAATACAAATAAACCTCAATAACTCGTAACTTTATATAGTCTTTGCAATTAAAAATAATATCAAAAAAAAAAGCCATGGAAAATATAAAATGGGAAATAGACCCGTCGCATTCAGTGGTCCAATTCAAAGTAAAACATCTTATGATTTCTTATTTAACGGGAAGATTCGATGAAATAACAGGCACTGTGGAGGCAAGTCACAATTTTGAAAACGCAAAGTTTACATTTAGTGCCAATATCAATTCCATCAATACTAATAATGAACTTAGAGACACGCACCTGAAAAGCGCTGAATTCTTTGATGCGGAAAAATTCCCCAAACTTTCATTTACCTCAACGAGCTTCACAAAAACGTCTGATACTGAATTTGAACTGAACGGCAATCTTACGATAAAAGAGGTAACAAAACCACTTCTCTTAAATGTAGAATATGGAGGTATCGCTACAGATCCCTGGGGAAATATAAAAGCAGGTTTTCAGTTAGAGGGGAAAATAAATCGTAAAGACTTTGGATTGATCTGGAATGAAACAATAGAAGCTGGAGGCACTATGGTAAGCGAGGAAGTAGCATTGATTGCGAATATTGAGTTGCTTAAAAAATGATATGAATTATGAATTGACATAAAATTTCAGACAACCATTTTTAAAACCTACATCTGAAGAAACCTACTACATCTTAATATAGTAGCGCTAATTCTACGGCTGAAGACAATACTCAAGGACAGAACTTTTTAGAACAAAATAAAAAACCTACCCAATTCGCAATCCATTTTCAATTTTAAAATCAGGCGCCAGTAAAATCACATCGCCTTCTGCTCCTACTGCTCCTAATACGAGACATTCGCTCATGAATTTCCCTATTTGCTTTTTAGGAAAATTAACCACAGCAACAATTTGTCTGTTTAGCAAATTTTCTTTTTGATAGCGTTTGGTAATTTGTGCGGACGTTTTCCTGATTCCAATTTCAGAACCAAAATCGATTGTTAATTGGTAAGCGGGTTTTCGGGCTTCGGGAAAATCATTTATTTCCATAATGGTTCCTACACGCATTTCTACTCTTTCAAATTCAGACCAAGTCAGCATAATTTTTATTTAAGTTTAAAGTCATAAACCAACCGATTTACAATCTAAAATTAGCATATTAAATTTAAAACACAATCCTTTTTTCTTAACTTTAAACCTAAAATTCTAAATTAGAAAAACTTCAATGTCAAAAACTACTTCAAAAATGGTTCCCCTAGGAACTATTGCTCCCGAATTTAATTTGAAAGACACCGTTTCCAACGAATGGTTTTCTTTTGCGGATTTAAAAGGTGAAAAAGGAACCCTGGTGTTGTTTATCTGCAATCACTGTCCCTTTGTGCACCATGTTTTAGAAGAAATTTTGATGATTGCTAATGATTATCGTGTACAAGGCATCGGGATCATTGCCATTTCAAGTAATGATGCAATTAAATTTCCTGAAGATGCGCCAGAATTAATGACGGAATTCGCATTCGAAAACAATTTTGAATTCCCTTATCTTTATGATGAAACCCAAGAAGTTGCCAAAGCATACGATGCGGCTTGTACGCCCGATTTCTTCTTGTTTGACAACCAAGACAAATTAGTATACCGTGGTCAGTTAGACGACAGCCGACCCGGAAATGGAATTCCGCTTAGTGGCAACGATTTGCGTGGCGCGATTGATGGTGTGATTTACAATCGAATCATTAATCCCAATCAAAAACCAAGCGTTGGCTGCTCTATAAAGTGGAAATAAATCAATAGCATAAAACCATCCAGACTTTCAACAAAATGCTTTTTTAGGCTTTTAAAACACATAAAAATGCAACTATTCATACTAATTCTGTAATACATTTTTGTTTAAAACATTTAATTTTACCATAGAGGAATATTAAATTCATCATGTAAACAGTAAATTTTATGGAAACGAATCAAATTAACAGAAGTGACATCGGATTAGATAAATATATTGAGACTGCACCGGGAGTAACACTGTATGTGAAAGATTATGGCGAAGGTAAACCGGTAGTACTTATTCATGGATGGCCGCTTTCGAATGAAATGTGGGAATACCAAATAGAAGCTCTTGTTCAAAATAATTTTAGAGTTATTACCTATGACCGTCGCGGTTTTGGAAAATCATCACAGCCTTGGGACGGCTACGACTATGACACTTTGACTGACGATTTAAAAGCTATTATTGACCAATTGGATTTAAAGGAAGTTACGCTTGTCGGATTTTCTATGGGAGGTGGTGAGGTCGTGCGCTATTTTAGTCGTCATGGTGGAAAAGGAGTTTCAAAAGCGGTTCTTATCTCTTCTGTAACACCGTTTCAATTAAAAACGGATTCTAATCCAGATGGCGTACCACAAGAAAAATACGATGGAATGGCGGAACAAATAAAACAGGACCGAATTGGTTTTCTGGATAGTTTTGGAAAAACGTTCTTCGGAGTGAGTTTCATCAGCCAACCTATAAGCACAGCTTTACTGGACTATTATAGAATGCTATGTTCTTTTGCCTCACCGCGTGCAACTCTAGCGTGTGCACAGTCATTTTCTACAACCGATTTTCGTAGAGAAATGGCTTCGGTCAATGTCCCCACATTAATCATTCATGGCGATGAAGACAAAACAGTTCCTATTGAAATCACTTCCGAGGTAGCTACAAAATTAATACCTTACAATAAATTTATTGTTTATGAAGGGGCACCACATGGCTTGTTTTATATTGAAAAAGACAAATTAAACAACGATTTAATAGAATTTTTAAATTCAGATTTGAAATAGCAACAAGTCTACTTAGTGTATAAAAAAAATCCCAAAATATTTCTATTTTGGGATTTTTAATTTTATCTGACGACTGAAATCTGTTATTTGAACCAGACTATTTAACATCCATTAATTCTACATCAAAAATCAAAGTAGCGTTTGGTGGAATTGCTCCTCCAGCACCACGAGATCCGTAACCTAAATGAGCTGGAATCACGAAACGTGCTTTATCACCAACTCTCAATAAGGCAATACCTTCATCCCAACCTTCAATAACGTTCCCTTTTCCTAATGGAAATTCGATTGGTTTTTTACGAGGATAAGAACTGTCGAAAACTTTTCCGTCCGGAAGTTGTCCTGTATAATGTACTGAAACCGTTTTCCCATTTTCTGCTTTTTTACCTTCTCCTCTTTGGATAAATTGGTAACGCAAACCACTTTCTGTTTTTTCGAAACCAGCAGCAAGCTTTTCCATTGCTGCTTCAGCATCCGCCTTTAAAGCTGCATCACGTTTGTTACGAGATCCTTTGAAAGTGATAAAAGCTTCAATTGCATTCCAGTTTTTAGCTTCGTCACCTACTCTGATAATTTCTAAAGATTCCAAAACATCACCTTGCTGTACAGCATCAACAACATCCTGACCTTCTACAACATGACCAAAAACTGTATGTTTATTGTCCAACCATTCTGTGGGAATGTGTGTAATGTAAAATTGAGAACCATTTGTTCCAGGTCCTGAGTTAGCCATAGCCAAAACTCCTGGGCGATCGTGTTTCAAACTTGGATGAAATTCATCATCAAATTTATAGCCAGGGTCTCCAGTTCCTGTTCCTTGTGGACAACCACCTTGAATCATGAAATCAGGAATTACTCTATGGAATTTTAATCCGTCATAAAATTTAACCCCTTGAGGCTTCACTTTATTTTCTAAGTTTCCTTCCGCCAATCCTACGAAGTTACCAACTGTTCCTGGAGTCAAATCGTGTGTTAGTTTTACTAAAATAGCACCTCTTGTAGTGTTAAATTTAGCATATATTCCGTTTTCCATTTTTGTTTAATTTTTATTGAAGGGCAAATTTACGAAATTAATTTTAAAAGGGAATTGAGAGATCCGTTGATTGTTATCACAAACCTGTGATTAATATTTATAGCCTTCAGCAATCATATCAATTCCAAAACTTAATAAACTTCCAATTAAAACATATTCCGTAACATCGTATAGAATATAACGGTATAATTCTGCAAAAAACTACCCCTTATTAAATTTCACTGCTCACTACCCAAAGGAAAGGTACAGTTAAAAACTGTAAATAGCTCCTGAAAAAAAACTTTGTACCTTTGCACCTTTGAAACTTAGAAAAGAAATTATGCGCATTGATATTGTAACTGTTCTCCCGGAATTATTGCGAAGCCCGTTTGAGGCTTCGATTATGAAACGTGCCATCGACAAAGGATTGGTGGAAGTCCACATTCATAATTTACGGGATTATACGACCAACAGACAGAAAAGTGTGGACGATTACCCTTATGGTGGTGGTGCAGGAATGGTAATGACCGTCCAGCCTATTGATGCTTGTATAACGCATTTGAAAAGCGAAAGAACCTACGACGAAATCATTTATATGTCACCGGACGGAGAAACCCTAAATCAGAAAATGGCAAACACGATGTCGATGTATGAAAACATTATCATTTTGTGTGGACACTATAAAGGTGTGGATCAGCGTGTTCGCGACCATTTTATCACGAAGGAAATTTCGATTGGCGATTATGTACTGTCTGGTGGAGAACTGGGCGCTTTGGTTTTATCGGATGCTTTAATCCGATTAATTCCTGGTGTTTTAAGTGATGAAACCTCCGCTTTAACGGATAGTTTTCAAGATGGATTACTATCGGGCCCTATTTATACCCGTCCTGCAGATTACAAAGGATGGAAAGTTCCCGATGTTTTAACAAGCGGAAATTTCGCCAAAATTGATAAATGGCGGGAAGACACGGCCTACGAACACACCAAGAACAGAAGACCGGATTTGCTGGAAGAAAGCTAAGCGCTATAAATTATATGCATTATGATTTTTGCTCAAAATAATTCATACCTAATAACTTATAAATCATAATTATTTTTTACATTTGCACCCAAATTTAGATTAACCTCTGGCGAGATCCGTGAATGTTGATTTAATAAAAAACCATAATTAAAATTATCATGGCAGATTTAATGAAATTCGTTCAAGACGAATTAGTAGCTAGAAAAGATTTCCCTGTTTTTGGAGCTGGTGATACTATCACAGTTTACTACGAAATTAGAGAGGGTGAAAAAACTAGAACACAGTTTTTTAAAGGAGTTGTTATTCAAAGAAGAGGATCTGGTAACACAGAAACTTTTACTATTCGTAAAATGTCAGGTGCTATTGGAGTTGAGCGTATCTTCCCAGTAAACTTACCAGCTTTACAAAAAGTTGAAATCAACAAAAAAGGTGCAGTTCGTAGAGCTAGAATTTTCTACTTCAGAGAACTTACTGGTAAAAAAGCTAAAATTAAAGACAAAAGAAGATAGTCAACTATCTCTTTACTATAAAAAAGTCTCAACAATGTTGGGACTTTTTTTTGATTTTTTTTTCCTCCTTGGTTCCCCAATCAAGAACTTAAACACATCTAAAACTAACAAATTTAGAATAACAAGTTAGTAATCTGAAAATTCGTATTTTTCTATATAAAATCCACCTTCTATTACATCTGATTTTCATATATTTGTCCGCCTTATTTCAAGTGAAACACCTTATTTAAGCTACATTTAACCGTGATTCGATTATAAAAATAAAAAAATGACACAAAAATCAAAAATTTTTTACACCCTTACTGATGAAGCGCCTTTATTGGCAACTTACTCATTTCTACCTATTGTTCAAGCATTTACATCAACTTCTGACATTGAAATTGAAACTAGAGACATTTCTTTAGCCGCAAGAATTTTAGCAAACTTTCCTGAATTTTTGACTGAAGATCAAAAAACAGGAGATGCTCTGTTAGAACTTGGACAATTAGCAACAACCCCAGAGGCAAACATCATAAAATTACCAAATGTTTCGGCATCTGTTCCCCAATTAAAAGCGGCTATTGCTGAATTACAATCGCATGGCTATAATTTGCCAAACTTTCCTGAAGAGCCGCAAAACGAAGCTGAGACAACAATCAAAGCTAAATATTCTAAAATTTTAGGTTCTGCCGTAAATCCAGTTTTACGTGAAGGGAACTCGGATCGTAGAGCTCCTAAAGCCGTTAAAAATTACGCTAAAGCAAACCCGCACTCGATGGGAGCTTGGTCTTCTGACTCAAAAACAAAGGTAGCGTCTATGGAAAGTGGAGATTTTTACGGAAGTGAAAAATCAATCACCCTTGCTGATGCCACTGATGTGAAAATAGAATTTGTCGGTAAAGATGGTTCAACTACTGTTTTGAAAGCAAGTACACCACTAAAAGCAGGTGAAATAATCGATAGTTCAGTAATGAATCTGAATGCATTAAAAGCTTTTGTTGCTAAAACAATTGCAGAAGCAAAAGAACAAAACGTGCTACTTTCGGTTCACCTGAAAGCTACTATGATGAAAGTTTCTGATCCGATTATTTTTGGAGCCATTGTAGAAGTTTATTTCGCAGCTGTTTTCGAAAAATACGCGGCGTTATTTAATGAATTAAATATTGACACCAGAAACGGCTTAGGTGATGTGTATGCAAAAATTGCCGGACACCCTATGCAGGCTGAAGTTGAAGCAGCAATAAACCATGCAATAGAAAATGGACCAGCACTGGCCATGGTAAATTCTGAAAAAGGAATTACCAATCTTCACGTTCCTTCGGATGTGATTGTGGATGCTTCTATGCCCGCAATGATTCGTACGTCGGGCCAAATGTATAACAAGGAAGGAAAAGGACAAGACACCTTTGCGATTATTCCAGACCGATGTTATGCCGGAATATATACTGCTACTATTGATTTTTGTAAAAAACACGGTGCTTTCGACCCAACAACTATGGGAAGTGTACCAAACGTAGGTTTGATGGCACAAAAAGCGGAAGAGTACGGTTCACATGACAAAACGTTCCAAATGAATGCAGGCGGCGTTGTTCGTGTTGTAGCTACTAATGGAAACGTTTTAATGGAACAAGCTGTTGAAGCAAATGATATTTTCAGAATGTGTCAGGCAAAAGATGCTCCGATTCAGGACTGGGTTAAATTAGCTGTAAACAGAGCTCGTTTATCAAATACTCCTGCAGTTTTTTGGTTAGACCAAAACAGGGCACACGATAGAGAATTAATTGAAAAAGTAACAAAATATTTAAAAGATTACGACACAACAGCTTTAGACATCCGTATTCTTAATCCTATTGAAGCTACTAATTTTACATTAGAAAGAATCATTAAAGGATTAGACACTATTTCTGTAACAGGAAACGTATTGCGTGATTACTTAACTGATTTATTTCCTATTTTAGAGGTAGGAACATCTGCCAAAATGCTATCTATCGTTCCATTGATGAATGGTGGTGGTTTGTTTGAAACAGGCGCAGGTGGGTCAGCTCCAAAACATGTGGAACAATTCACACAAGAAGGTTACTTACGTTGGGATTCCCTTGGAGAATTTTTGGCTTTGGGAGCTTCCTTAGAACATTTAGGTCAAACTTTAAACAATGCTAAAGCAATTATTTTAGCTGAAACCCTAGATGTAGCGACGGAAAAATTCCTGGCAAACGATAAATCACCAGCCCGTAAACTTGGCGAAATTGACAACCGTGGTTCTCATTTTTACTTGGCAATGTATTGGGCAGAAGCATTAGCTGCTCAAGATAAAAATACAGAATTGAAAACTATCTTCACTCCTATTGCTGCAGCATTTAAAGAAAATGAAACCAAAATCAATTCGGAGTTAATTGGAGCGCAAGGAAAACCACAAAATATTGGTGGTCATTACCAGCCTAATCCAGAATTAACAACCAAAGCAATGCGCCCTAGCGAAACATTTAATAGTATTTTAGCAAAAATCGCTTAATCAAAAATAATTCTTAATTGAATACTACATTAAAAGGCAACTGTTTTTCAGTTGTCTTTTTTTTATATTAGCAATACCTTAACATTTGTTATACCTCAATTGATATTGCGTTTAGTGAAATTTGCATTTCTTCATTTAGAAAATTTAAACAATGGTTATAAAGAAAATTATTACCTTTCTTATTGTAGTATTACCCACCCTTTCTTCTTTTTCTCAACAAACGAGCTTTAGCGAACTGGCGAAACAAAAATTTACCATCAGCGGAACTATTATTGATGCCAACAGTAATGAAACATTAATTGGCGTAAACATAGCTGTCCCAGAATTAAAAACAGGCGTAACTACCAATGAATATGGTTTTTACTCTATCACGGTCCCAAAAGGGAATTACACTATCGAAATAACTTATTTGGGATATCAAACTATAGCGGAATCCATAAGTTTAGACCAAAACATAAAAAATAATTTTACATTATTAAGTAACGAAACCGTTTTAAAAGAAGTAGTCATTATTGATCATAATACAAAAACCAATATTCGAAAACCGGAAATGAGCGTTAACAAACTCACTATTTCGACTATTAAGAAAATGCCGGTGGTACTTGGCGAAGTAGATGTCCTCAAATCTATTTTATTACTTCCTGGCGTTACCAATGCCGGAGAAGGCGCATCGGGTTTTAATGTTCGTGGCGGTGGTGCTGACCAAAATCTAATATTGCTGGACGAAGCAACCATATTCAACTCCTCGCATGTTTTTGGCTTTTTCTCCGTTTTTAATCCGGATGCGATCAAGGATTTAAAATTATACAAAGGCGGAATTCCGGCACGTTTTGGAGGCAGAGCTTCCTCGGTTTTGGATATTTATCAAAAAGACGGAAATAGTAAAGGATTCCACATCAATGGAGGAATCGGACTAATCTCCAGCAGACTTTTAATCGAGGGACCATTAGAAAAAGACAAAGGTTCCTTCCTTGTTGGCGGCAGGAGTTCGTATGCTCATTTATTCTTAAAACTCTCTGAAGAACAAAAAAACAACTCCGCTTATTTTTATGATTTAAATACTAAGTTAAGTTACAAATTGAATTCAAATAACAGCTTGTACCTGTCAGGATATTTCGGAAGAGATGTGTTTAGCTTAAACAAAAGCTTTACCAATATTTATGGTAATTCCACTTTAAACCTGAGGTGGAACCACTTATTTTCAGATAAATTATTTTCGAATTTATCACTAATCTACAGCGACTATTATTATGGATTAGATTTGGATTTCGTAGGCTTCAAATGGGATTCCGGTATCAAGAATTACAATATCAAATACGATTTCAGGAATTACATTTCAGATAAATTTAAATTGAATTACGGTATAAATACCATTTATTATGACTTTAACCCCGGAACCATAAAACCATCTGATACGGATTCTGGAATTAATTTTAATCAATTGGATAAGAAATATGCATTTGAACCTGCCTTATACATCAATGCGGATCATGAAATTTCAAATACTATCACTGTTTCTTATGGTTTACGCTACAGTATGTTTTACCGTTTAGGGCAATCCACCATAAACGTTTATACAGACAACAACCCGGTCACCTTCAACCCAGATTTACAGATTTATGAAAAAGCGACACCAATTGGAACTAAATTCTATGCGAAAAATAAAGCTATTGAAAGTTTCAATAATCTGGAGCCCCGTTTTTCATTTGCCTATCAAATCAACGAAGACCAATCGGTCAAAGCCAGCTACAATAGAATGGTACAGTATTTACAATTGATTTCCAATACTTCCTCTCCTACTCCCCTTGATGTATGGACACCAAGTGATAATTTCATAAAACCACAAATTGCGGACCAAGTGGCTTTAGGCTATTTTAAAAATTTTAAAGAAGGAGTATATTCTCTGGAAATAGAAACTTACTATAAAAAAGTAAAAAACAGATTAGACTATATTGACGGTGCAAATTTGATTGCCAATGAAGCGATCGAGCAGGTAATCCTAAATGGTGAATTAAGATCCTATGGTCTGGAAATCATGGCACGTAAAAATGAAGGCAAATTTAACGGTTGGATTTCCTATACTTTATCCAAATCAGAACAGCAAACTCCGGGGCGAACACTTAATGAGACCGGAATTAACAACGGAAATTGGTACAACTCCGTTTATGACAAATTGCATAATATTGCCATTACCAGTGCCTATACTTTAAACGAAAAATGGTCTTTTGGAGCTAATTTTTCATTACAGACAGGACAACCGGTAACCTACCCGACCGGGCAATACGAATACCTTGGAATAACGGTTCCCAGTTATGGATTAAGAAATGAAAACCATCTTCCGGCTTACCATCATCTCGACATTGCTGCAACATTGACTCCGCGCAAAAACAGCGGCAGAAACTGGAAAGGAGAATGGGTTTTTAGCATTTACAATTTGTACAACAGAAAGAATGCCGCTTCAATCAATTTTAGACAAAATATAGATACAGGTTCTAATGAAGCGGTAAAAACTTCCATTTTTGGAATTGTTCCTGCCGTTAGTTATAACTTCAAATTTTAATTATCATGAGAAAAACAACACTATTGTTAGTAGTTATAACAACACTGTTCTTTCACAGTTGCGAAGATGTTATTCCGGTAGATCTAAATGCTGCACCACCGAAACTGGTTATCGAAGCCGCTATAAATTGGAAAAAAACGACTGCTGGCAATCAACAAAAAATAAAATTAACCACCACAACAGATTACTACAGCACCGAAATTCCAAAAGTGTCAGGAGCCATTATTACCATCAAAAGCAGTTCCAATATCATTTTTAATTTTGTCGAATCAGTCAACAAAGGAGAATACATCTGCAACAATTTTATTCCAGTGATTAACGAAACCTATGCCTTAACTGTTATTAGTGAAGGCGCAACATACAAAGCCACCGAAACCTTAAAATCTGTAGCGCCAATAACAGAAATTATTCAAAATAACGAAGGAGGTTTTACAGGAAAAAATAAAGAAATTAAATCGTATTACACGGATCCTGCAGACGAACCTAATTATTATTTATACAAATACATTTACTCCAATCAGGTTAAGTCTAATTTTTACGTGGACTTAGATGAGTTTTTTGATGGAAATAAATTCTTTAGTATTTCCCAAAATGACGATTTAAAATCAGGTGATGCGATAGAAATCAGCCATTATGGAATTTCGAAATCCTATTACAATTACCTGAGTGTTTTAGTAAGCATTGCTGGTAATAATGGAGGAGGACCGTTTCAATCTCCACCGGCAACAGTACGCGGAAATATCGTCAACACCACAAATCCAGCGAATTTTCCTTTGGGTTATTTTTCACTTAGCGAAGTCGATATTAAAAATTACACTATTCAGTAAGAAGCTGCCTTTAGACTATCCAAAACTAAAGTGTGGACCTGCTCTTTTTTCTATCTGGTCTAAAAAAACACGAATTACAAATTACAGAATTATGAATCACTATCTTTGCATTCGTAAATTTCAATTTAAAATTCATACTTAACCATGTCCTCACATCATATCGTTCGCGACGACCAAGAACCCGCTTTAATAATTGCCAATGGCGCATCCTGTAATCCAGAATTGTTAGGACAATTATTAGAATGGTCCCCTTTAGTCATTGTATTGGATTCTGCTATAGAAAGAGTCATGGAATTAGATATAAAAGTGGATGTTCTTTTAGGAGATTTCGACAGGGGCTTTGATGCCGAGCAATACCAGACATCCCAATACCCAATTGAAATTATCCACACACCAGACCAAAATAAAACGGATTTAGAAAAAGCTTTTGACTATCTGATCCATCGTAAAATTCCAGCTGTAAATGTTGTTTGGGCAACAGGAAAAAGAGCCGATCATACCATTACCAATCTAACCAACATAGTTCGGTACAGAAATCTATTGAAAATTGTAATCTTAGACGACCATTCGAAAATTTTCTTATTGCCCAATAAATTCGAAAAATGGTACACAGCTAATACCCCTATTTCATTAATTCCCATCGGTCATGTAACGGGAATACACTCCGATAATTTATTCTACCCGTTAAAAGACGATAGTCTGACCATTGGCTACAGAACCGGTAGCAGCAATCACGTCATCAAAGACGGCATAGTGACAATAGAACACAGTGAAGGTGATTTATTGCTGATGGAATGCACCGATTAATGACTAAAAACCTATATATAATCTGTTCCTTTACTATAACAGCAAGAGATTGACTATCTTTGCGCCGAAATGGAAAAATTAAAAATAAAAACGATTACCGAAAAGACCAATTTACATCCTAGAAATCGAGATAGATTTGGATATGATTTTCAACAATTAATCAAAATTTGTCCCGAATTAAACGATTTTGTCGCTGTCAATGAGCACAATATAGAAACTATTGATTTTAGTAATCCCGAAGCGGTAAAAGCACTAAACAAAGCCCTTTTGATAAGTCACTATGACATACAAGATTGGGACATTCCTAAAAACTACCTTTGCCCGCCCATTCCTGGCAGAGCAGACTACATTCATTACATAGCCGATCTATTGGCTTCCGGCACTAACGGAATCATCCCGGAAGGAGAAACCGTTCAAGGCTTGGATATTGGTATTGGTGCCAATTGTATTTACCCGATAATTGGTAATTCTGCTTACGGATGGAGTTTTGTGGGAACCGATATCGATTTAAAAGCAATTGAAAACTGCAGTAAAATTATCGAAGCAAATCCAAAATTAATTGACGCCATTAGTTTGCAGCAACAAACAGAAGCGCGCTTTATTTTTAAGAACATCATCACATCCGAAGATAAATTTACTTTCACGATTTGCAATCCGCCTTTTCATGCTTCACAGCAAGAAGCCACCAAGAGCACATTGCGAAAAATTAATAATCTGGAACAAACAAAAACAATAAAACCTGTTTTAAATTTCGGAGGTCATAACGCTGAATTATGGTGCGAAGGCGGCGAATTAGGTTTCGTGACCCAAATGATTTACGAAAGCGCGAAGTACCCGATGCAATGTTTGTGGTTTACTACCCTGGTTTCCAAAAAAGAAAATCTTTCCAGTCTATATAAAGTCTTAAACAAAGTAAGTGCTGTTACTGTAAAAACAATAGACATGGCACAAGGACAAAAAACGAGTCGCATCGTAGCCTGGACTTTCCTGAGTGAAGCACAACAAAAAGCCTGGAAGTTTTAAAAACACAAACACTTTGTTAAGATTCAAATACCGCGGCAATTCCAAACACATAAGGAATATAATTGTGGTCCACTCTTTTTTTGCGATTTACAAGAATTCTATACGTAACACAAGCGTAAAGAAAAAGTCCCATTATTAAATCAATAATTAAAGTCCTAAAAATTTAATTATCTAAAAAAAACATACAACTATTCCCAAGTAGTTGTATTTCTCTATATTTTCAAGACAATAAACACGTTTTAACATATAATTATGTAAATTTGTTCATGAAATTTTAAATAAAACACAAAATATTCTTTTGCTATTCTTAAAACAATCAGCAAAAATTAACTATTATTTAAGCACAAAAACACCACTACTATCCTTTTTTGTTGAAATTTATTCGGCTTCAATAAAAATTATACGCTCATCAAAAATTTGCATTGAAAAGAATTAACTAATCCTGACAAAAATTGTGAAAAGGCAAATACTACATACCCAAATACAAGATGACTCCACCCTTTGGAGCAATCTGAAAAAAGGTGATGAAAAAGCGTTTTCAACACTTTTTAAAAAGCATTACGCTGATTTAGTTCGTTATGGAAATTCGTTTATTCCTTTTCCTGAAAAGGTGCAAGACTGCGTGCAGGATGTTTTTACAGACATTTGGGTGTACCGAAATAAATTAAATGAAGAGGTGATAGTAAAAGCCTATTTGTTGTCAAGTGTTCGTAAACGCATTACGCGGTTACAGGAACGAGATCATATTTTTCGCCTTAGCACTTCAATGGATTCTGTTAAATTTCTCTTTGATTTCTCCATAGAATATCATCTCATTGCCGATGAGATTACCACTGCCAAAGTCTCCCATCTCAACCGCCTAATTAATGCTTTGCCCGCTCGACAAAAAGAGGCCTTATACCTCCGCTACAACCAAAACCTTACTGTAGAGCAAATTGCAACTACCCTTGAGGTTAACTATCAATCTGCAAATAACCTTTTACACCGTGCTTTGCTAAGTCTTCGCAAAGAGTGGAAATAAACATTGCTCTTATTTCACTACTATTTCAAAGTTGCTTTTAGTAAAAAATAAAAGTAAAATAATTGAATTTTAATGAGTATCAAATAAAAAAACTGTCCTCTATAGTATTGTAACCACTTTTTCTTTGATGCAACAACGTAACACTTATACAGAAATAGAAGACTTTTTGTCCGATGAATCATTCCAGTTATGGGTCTGTTTCAAAGACGACCAGCAAGACTGGGAAGAATGGACATTAGAGAATTCTGCACGTGCCAAATTGGTTGAAGAAGCGCGACTATGGTTGTTAGCGATGAAAGTTCCTACTGCCAAACTATCTACTGAGGACGTTCAATATGCGTTGGAAGCTACATGGGAAAAAATTGAAAGGGTAGCAGAAAATAAAAATGTAGTAAACCGATCCCTACTAAAACTTTGGAGAAACGATTGGTTTAGCGGGGTCGCCGCTGTTTTAATTTTAAGTCTTTTATTCGGTTGGTTTTACGACCAACATATCGCTGACACCAATTCGATACTTACTTACAACGAGCTGATTACTGAAAACAATGAAGGTCTGGTTGAACAAACCAATAATTCAGACAAACCTCAAATAATAACCTTATCAGATGGCAGCTCCGTATTATTACAACCCAATAGTAAACTGAGTTATCCTAAAATATTTGTTGGGAATGAGCGAAAAGTTTACCTGTCCGGTGAAGGCTTTTTTGAAATCAGTAAAAACCCAACAAAACCTTTTTTTGTCTTTGCTAATGAAATTGTGACTAAAGTGGTAGGGACAAGTTTTAGAATAAAAGCATACGCCAATCAACCAAATGTAGAAGTGGTAGTTCGTACCGGTAAAGTAAAAGTACGATCTAACCAACGAATAACAAACTCAAAAGAGGAACTGATTGTTCTATTACCGAATCAAGCGCTACGATTTGTACGTCAAAATCTAACTTTTAATAAGATTACTGACATAACTCAAGATAAATCTTTAAGTCATTCTGCAAGTAATATAGAACAATTGGTATTTGAGTTTACTGATATCCCTGTTGCTCAAATCTTCAAAACCATTGAGCAAGCCTATTTGGTTAAAATTGATTTTAATCAAGTAAAATTAAAAGATTGTTATCTCACCACGTCTTTAAGTGATCAGCCGTTACCGGAAAAACTCAAAATTATTTGTAAAAGTCTTGGAAACAATACCAATTATGAAATGAATGGAAACCAAATTATTATTATATCAGATGGATGCAACTAATCTAATTTTGCCTATGAATTAAAGCATAAAAACAAAAAAAGCGCCGAAAATGCTGTAACATTCTCGACGCCTTGAATCAAATCAATTACCGCTCTGTAAAGCGTAATTGGTGCGTTTTCTCAATAACCAAACTAAAGAATATTAATAAAACAAACCAAAATTATGAAAAAAACTGTCCTTAAACAACGACTACTCTTTCGAATCATGAAAATAACCTTATTTCAATTTGTTTTAGCATTTGTCTTTTCAAGTGTTACGATAGCGAATAATATCACAGGGCAAAGAAAACTGGATACAAAGGTAACCGTTACCCTGACTGATTTGAACTTAAATACTGCACTAAACAAACTTGAAAAATTGGCACATGTGAAATTTTCATATAATTCGAGAATGACACAATTGAACCAAAAGGTGACTATTTATGCCAATAATGAGATATTATCTAGTGTACTTACTCGCATTTTAAAACCACTTAAAATTAACTATACTGAAGTAAGCAATCAAATAATATTGCAAAAGGAAGGAAGTCAAAGACTCGGGAATACTGGAGAAGTTAACGCTTCATTAAATGAAACAATAGCTGAAATTATTAAAGGCCGCGTAGTGGATGACAACGGCGAACCTTTACCCGGCGTAACGATTCTTGTAAAAGGAACTGCAAAAGGAACTACAACTGATGGCGATGGGAATTATACAATTAGTGCTGAAATGGGAGATGTTTTACAATTTTCTTATGTGGGATTGGAAACCAAATCAGTAACTGTAACAGGAAGCATTGTAAATGTTACTTTAACAGGAAGCGGTGAAACACTTCAGGATGTTGTTGTAATAGGCTCCCGTAATCCAACGAGAACAGTGACAGAATCTGCCGTACCCATTGACGTGATCAGTATGAAAGAAATTGCTTCACAAGGGGCTCAGGTAAACTTAAATCAAATTTTAAACATGGTTGCGCCATCGTTTACATCAAATACTCAAACTGTAGCGGATGGAACAGATCATATTGATCCTGCACAACTAAGAGGTTTGGGTCCAGATCAGGTATTGGTTTTGGTAAACGGAAAAAGGAGACATACGTCTTCACTAGTAAACATTAATGGATCTCCAGGAAGAGGATCCGTAGGAACGGATTTGAATGCCCTTCCTGCCTTTGCCATAGAAAAAATTGAAGTATTAAGAGACGGTGCTTCTGCGCAATATGGCTCTGATGCTATTGCAGGTGTAATCAATATTAATGTTAAGAAAAACACTAATAAATTAGAAGTAAACCTTTTTGGAGGCGGAAATCTTTCAAAAGGTGCTAATGATCATGACGGTGGTTTTGACGGTGGCAATTACCAATTGGACTTAAACTACGGAACAGGTCTTGGTAAAGAAAAAAGTTTTATCAATGCAACGGCTAGCTTCCAACTTAGAGATGCTACAAGCAGAGCAAAAGATGTTACAGGAACTTTATTTAATGCCTATAATGCGGTGGAACAAAGAGCTGCAGAGGCCGGAACTAATATTAATGCTCTTTTTGGAAACATAACCAATACTCCAAATACGACGCAAATTCTTTCTGATATAAAAACCTATGCTCCACAGGTAGGATATTTCACAGGGGCACAACAAACAGCAATAAGTAACGCGACTAACATCTCCCAAATGCAAACTGCATTGAATTTTGATGCCACAGAAGGAGAATTAGCGTACAGAAGTCTTGAAAGAAAAAATTTCAATATGAGAGTGGGACAATCTTCTTTGAAAAGTGCTCAATTCTTTTTGAATGCTGCTTATCCAATAAATGACAAACTGGAAGCATACGCTTTTGGTGGAACTAGTTTTAGAGATGGAGAAGCTGCAGGTTTTTACAGAAGACCAAATCAAGCCAGATCCTACACGGGATTGTATCCAAACGGATTTTTACCGGAAATACATTCTACAATCAATGACGTCTCAATTGCTGCTGGCCTTCGAGGAATTATATTTGAAAATTGGAATTTTGACTTAAGTAATACTTTTGGAAGAAATGCTTTTGATTATGGTGTCGAAAATACGGTAAACGCCTCTTTGAGGGAAAACTCTCCTACTGAATTTGATGCTGGTGGTTTAGCTTTCGCCCAAAACACCACAAATTTTGATATCAACAGAAAATTTGATGTTCTAAAAGGATTAAACGTTGCTTTTGGTGCTGAGTACCGCCATGAAAACTTCGCTATCAATGCAGGACAGCCGGAATCCTATAATTTATATGACATCAACGGAGGAGTGGTTACTGCATCAACAGCGGCAAACATTAAAGTTACTGACTTTTATGGTGCGGCAAGACCAAATGGTTCACAAGTTTTTCCCGGTTTCAGACCCGCAAATGCAATCGATAAAGACCGTAACAGCGTTGCACTTTATACCGATTTAGAATTAGACGTTACTGACAAATGGCTCGTAAACGGAGCAGTTCGTTTTGAGAACTATTCTGATTTTGGAAACACAACTAATTTCAAATTAGCTACACGTTATAAAGTGACCGATAATATCAATTTACGTGGTGCTATTTCTACTGGATTCAGAGCGCCATCGTTACACCAAATCTATTTCAATTCAACCGCTACACAATTTGTAGGTGGTGTCCCTTTTGAAGTAGGTACCTTTAGTAATGATTCTCAAGCTGCACAATTATTAGGAATTCCTACATTGAAACAAGAGGAATCTCAAAGTGCCAGTATTGGTTTTACAGCTAAAATCCCTGCTGCAAATCTAACCCTGACAGCAGATGCTTATATTGTAAAAATAGACGACCGAGTGGTTCTTACAGACCAATTTTCAAGACCAGGCGGAACTCCTGCAGCCGGAACTCCAAATGCCATTTTAAATGCATTATTTGATACTGCCGGAGCCACTGCAGCAACTTTCTTTGCTAATGCAATTGATACGGAATCAAAAGGAATAGACATTGTAATTAGCCGTAAAACAAGTTTTGGAAATAATATTTCTTTAAAAACAGATTTATCAGGAACCTTTTCTAAAACCTACAGAGTGGGAGAAATTCATGCTTCTCCAGTATTAGAGGCTGCCGGTCAGGTAAACCGCTATTATTCTGAAACTTCCAGAGTGTATTTACAAGAAGCAATACCAAGAGTAAAAGCTAATTTAACGAATTCTGTTACTTATAAAAAATTCGATTTCTTCTTGAGAAATGTTTATTTTGGCAAAGTTACAGATCCAAATACTGCTGATGTAAATGGAGATGGAAGAGTTGAAGGAATAATTGTCAACAACCAGGCCGTAGAAATTGAACATCCGATTTGGGGCGCCAAAATCATTACTGATTTGTCTGTGGGTTTCAAAATTACTGAGGCTGCTAAAATTGTTATTGGAGCTAATAATATTTTTGATATTTTTCCAGATTTTAATCTTGGAACACAAACTGCAATCAGACCGAGATTAGTATCCGGAGCTATCGACTATACTGCCGCTCCTGCAACTATAGATTTATCAAACGCGAATCAATTTGTATACTCAAGAAACGTATCTCAGTTTGGTCAAAACGGTCGTTTTGTTTTTGCCAGATTAAACTTTAGTTTCTAAAAAAATAGGTTGTATTGAAAAGCCATCAACTTTTGTTGATGGTTTTTTTTTGCCGTGATTCAAATGACATCCTCTTTACTATTAAAAGTAACCCTCATAAAGAAAGCTTTAGCTAAAGTTCAACTACAATTACAATCTAAATTAACATCTTCTAAATACGTAAACGATTAAAAATGAATTAACTTTGCAAACTGATATTTTGTCCCAATAAAATGAATTTCCAAGTAGTATCCGATTACCAGCCCAAAGGCGACCAACCACAAGCGATTGAAAAATTAGTTCAAGGGATTGCTGATGGTGATAAATTCCAAACTTTATTAGGAGTTACGGGATCCGGAAAAACATTTACGGTGGCCAATGTAATCCAGGAAATACAAAGACCTACATTAGTTTTAGCACACAACAAAACTTTAGCAGCGCAATTGTATTCGGAATTCAAACAATTCTTCCCCAACAATGCAGTTGAATATTTCGTTTCCTATTACGATTATTACCAGCCGGAAGCTTTTATGCCTGTAACAGGCGTTTTCATTGAAAAGGATTTATCCATCAATGAAGAACTGGAAAAAATGCGAATGTCAACAACTGCTTCATTACTTTCCGGAAGAAGAGATATTTTAGTAGTTGCGTCGGTTTCATGTTTGTATGGTATCGGAAATCCGATAGAATTTCAGAAAAACTTAATTCCGATTGAGAAAGGACAAATCATTTCCCGAACCAAATTATTACATCAACTGGTGCAAAGTTTATATTCCAGAACCGAAGCTGATTTTAACCCTGGAAGCTTCAGGATAAAAGGCGATACAGTGGATGTTTATCCCAGTTATGCAGATGAAGCCTATCGGATCCATTTCTTTGGTGATGAAATCGAGGAAATTGAAAGTTTCGACATCCAGAATTCTAAAGTCCTTGAAAAATTTGATAAACTGACGATTTATCCTGCCAATATGTTTGTGACTTCACCAGATGTTTTGCAAGGAGCTATTTGGGAAATCCAACAGGATTTGGTAAAACAGGTTGATTATTTCAAAGAAATCGGTAAACATCTCGAAGCAAAACGATTGGAAGAACGCACCAATTTTGATTTGGAAATGATTCGTGAACTCGGTTATTGCTCCGGAATTGAAAATTATTCCCGTTACCTTGATGGTCGTTTACCAGGAACCAGACCTTTTTGTTTACTGGATTATTTCCCAAAAGATTACTTAATGGTTGTAGACGAAAGTCATGTAACACTTTCACAAGTTAGTGCTATGTATGGCGGAGACAGAAGCCGAAAAGAAAACTTAGTAGAATATGGTTTCCGACTTCCTGCTGCAATGGATAATCGTCCTTTAAAATTTGAGGAATTTGAAGCAATGCAAAACCAGGTGATCTACGTTTCAGCAACGCCGGCTGACTATGAATTGCAAAAAACCGAAGGTGTAGTTGTAGAGCAAGTGATTCGTCCGACAGGACTATTGGATCCAATTATAGAGATTCGACCAAGTTTAAACCAAATTGATGATTTAATTGAAGAAATTCAGGTTCGGGCAGAAATCGACGAACGCGTTTTGGTGACAACTTTAACCAAAAGAATGGCGGAAGAATTGGCCAAATATTTAACAAAAGTAAATATTCGTTGCCGTTATATCCACTCTGAAGTAGATACATTGGAACGTATTGAAATCATGCAGGATTTGCGGAAAGGGATTTTTGATGTGTTAATTGGAGTTAATTTACTTCGTGAAGGTTTGGATTTACCTGAAGTCTCATTAGTTGCCATACTTGATGCAGACAAAGAAGGTTTTTTGCGAAGCCATCGTTCGCTTACACAAACAATAGGACGTGCTGCAAGAAATCTTAATGGAAAAGCAATCATGTATGCGGACAAAATTACGGCAAGCATGCAAAAAACAATTGACGAAACCAATTATCGCAGAACCAAACAAATTAATTACAATACTGTAAATAATTTAGTGCCTCAAGCGCTAAATAAAAAAATAGAAAGCGCATTTACCAAGAATCCTTTGGCAGATTATGAACTAGGCTATACTGTTTCAACTGCATCCGAACCTGTTACAGAATACCTGTCAAAACCGGATATTGAAAAACGAATTCGTGAAAAACGAAAAAATATGGAAAAAGCTGCAAAAGAACTGGATTTTATGCAAGCTGCCAAATTACGTGATGAAATAAAAGCGTTACAGGGGCAATTGACTTAATTGTGTTGTTCTTGAAAAACAGTCAATAAAACCGCACCGTCAATAATTGCATTTGGTGCTTCCTTCATCAATTTCAAAATACGTTTCGTTGCCATGGGACTTAAACCCATATTGATTGCCATTTGTTGGATCGCTACAGCTTCTTTTTTATGTAAAACCCCATCACTGTGCATTAACAAAGCTAATCTGTAAAATTGCTGAATACGTAAAAACTCTGACTTAATTGGAATCTGTGGTATTTCCTGATGAAACAAATCATTAAAAACATCGGATTCGAAACCCAGCTCATTCGCTACAATTGCCAAAAAATCATATTCTCTCTTATGCAAATGCCCGTCAACTGTAGAAAAAGCAATCATCTCTAAAAGTAAACCTCTCTTTTCTTCGAATGTATTCATCAAATTATTATTTTTAGCTAAAATATTGTTTTTAAATCAAAATACAAAACCTAATGATGCGACGACTGCTATTACTTTTATTCTTCTTTTTTACAGTTACAAAAATAACAGCTCAGGAGAGTACTGCTTCAAAACAAGTTTCTACTTTTACTATCGAAGCGCCGCAACTCAAAATGTCTAAGAAAATTTGGATTTATTTACCTAAAAATTATTCGACCTCAAAAAAGAAATTCCCTGTAATTTATATGCATGATGCGCAAAATTTATTCGATACTAAAACATCCTATAGCGGAGAATGGAATGTCGATGAAAAACTCGACAGTATTAATGCGCAGGTTATTGTAGTAGGAATAGAACACGGAAATGACAAAAGAATCGATGAACTGACGCCTTTTAAAAACGAAAAATATGGCGGTGGAAATGCCGATAATTATTTAGAGTTCATCGTGAAAACGCTAAAGCCTCAAATTGACCAAACTTATCGAACTAAAGCAAAAAAGAAAAACACCTTTATTATGGGAAGTTCACTTGGAGGCCTGGCTTCTTTCTATGCTGTTATAAAATACCCGAAAGTATTTGGGAAAGCGGGTGTTTTTTCTCCTTCGTTTTGGTTTACAAAAGACATTTACATTCTAACTGAAAAATCAGAAAAAATAAAATCAAAAATCTATTTCCTCTGTGGAGATAGTGAAAGTGATGAAATGGTTTCGGACTTGAATAAAATGGAGCATTTACTAAATACAAATAGATGTTCTTGTCTCCATCTGAATACCACTAAAATTGTGAAAGGCGGACAGCACAACGAAAAATTATGGCGCGACGGTTTTGTAAAAGCCCTTTCATGGCTAGGTAATTAAATCGTCCGGCCTTTAAAAATAAACGCATAAATTTTAAACATTAAAATTAAGCCCTGATGCAACTAATCTTACGAGAATACAATCTTAAATTAAAACATACATTTACAATTTCCAGGGAATCAATTGACTTCCAGCCTTCTTTGATTGTAGCATTAAAAAGCGAAGGGTTTTCCGGTTTTGGAGAAGCCACTTCCAATCCCTATTACAAAACAACAGTTCCGGTAATGATGCAGGATTTAGAAAAAATTCGGACCATAATTGAATCCGCAACAGATCAAACTCCCGAAGTTTTCTGGACAAAAATCCATCCATATCTACAACACGACATGTTTGCTTTGTGTGCTTTGGACATGGCATATAATGATCTCTTCGCTCGCAAAAAAGGAAAGAGATTATATGAACTATGGAACTACACCACAGACAAAAATCCATTGACTGACTATACTATTGGCATTGCACCCATCGAAAAAATGGTTGCCAAAATGAAGGAACTGCCTTGGCCTATATATAAAATCAAATTAGGAACCAAGGAAGATATTGCCATTGTGACTGAACTTAGAAAACATACCGACGCCATATTTAGAATTGATGCGAATTGTGGTTGGGACGTCGAAGAAACCATCAATAATGCAATCGCGTTAAAAAAACTAGGCGTAGAATTCTTGGAGCAGCCTATGAAAGCGGACAATTGGGAGGGACATAAAGAAGTTTTCAAGCATTCGGTTTTACCAATAATAGCAGACGAAAGCTGCATAATAGAAGATGACGTATCCAAATGTCACAATCATTTTCATGGAGTAAATATCAAATTGGTAAAATGTGGCGGCCTGACTCCCGGTAGAAGAATGATCCAGGAAGCTAAGAAATTGGGTTTAAAAACCATGGTGGGTTGT
Source organism: Flavobacterium rhamnosi (assembly GCF_048286515.1). Classification (NCBI taxonomy): domain Bacteria; kingdom Pseudomonadati; phylum Bacteroidota; class Flavobacteriia; order Flavobacteriales; family Flavobacteriaceae; genus Flavobacterium; species Flavobacterium rhamnosi. The sequence continues at coordinate 50,558 of NZ_JBLVPS010000022.1, forward strand.
ATGACCGAATCTACTGTCGGAATTTCTGCAATTGCACATTTATTACCCCAACTGGACTACGTAGATATGGACGGTGCATTACTTTTGGCAGAAGATATAGCAACAGGTGTAACCATAGATTTTGGAAAAATAAACTATTCAAAAGTAAACGGAACCGGCGTAACTTTAATTTAATGCTACAATGAAAGTCAACCAATTTCCGGATCGAATAATTGAAATCGACAATGAAGACTATTTGTATTTTGGAGGAACAGCCTATTTGGGTTTACCAACTCATCCCGAATTTCAAAAACTACTCATCAAAAACATTTTACAATGGGGAACGGCATATGGAAGTTCCAGAAGTGCAAATATTCAACTTACTGCCTATGAAAATGGAGAACGATTTTTAGCCAACTACACAAAAGCAGCTAAAGTTCTCACCGTCTCTTCAGGTGTGTTAGCAGGAAAATTAGTCTCTGAAGTTTTAACATCGCAAGGCAATACCTTTTTTCATTTTCCGGATACACATCCTGCCATCAAAACGTCAAATAGCCTTCCTGTTTTTATTGGAAATAATTTAAACCCACGCTTGTTGGATAGTGCAACGGAAAAAATTACAATTCTAACCGATGCAGTTCCTTCTTTTCATATAAAACCTATCAATCTTTCTATCCTAAATTCCATTCCGCCTACTAAAGAAATTACTTTAGTTATTGACGAATCCCATTCTCTTGGGATTTTGGGAACGAATGGTTGCGGTATTTTTTCGATGATTGATCTTCCTGTTATCAAAAGGAAAATAATGGTGGCGTCATTAGGTAAGGCCTTTGGACTGACAGGAGGTGTTATTGCCAGCGAATCTGATTTTATGAATCAAATGGCAACGAACGATACGTTTGTTTCCAGTGCCGGAATGAATCCTGCATTTGTACAAACCATGGCGGATGCAAAACAAATCTATTTGCAACAGCATCAAAAATTAACAGACAATCTCCACTATGTGGATGCTCATTTAATTAAAAGTAAAGCTGTTCATTTTGACCCAGATTACCCGTTAATTTATCCTGAAATCAAAGGAATAAATAAAATTTTTGCTAATAATAAGATCATCGTAACAAATTTCAAATACCCAACCGACAACAGGGATTTAAATAGAATTGTAATTACTGCCAATCATAAAAAAGAAGATTTGGATAAAATAATTCACATTTTAAACCAAGGCCAATTCGGAATCTAAAATTGCGGTGCAATTGCTTTTTAACCGTACCTTTGTAAAAAATAAAAATGATGACTAACAACGATATCTTTAAAAAACTTCGCGTGGCTTTAATGTTGCGTGACGATCAAATAGTTGAAATATTAGAATTGGTGGATTTTAGAATCACTAAATCAGAATTAGGTGCTTTTTTCCGTGATGAAAAACATGAAAATTATATGGAATGTGGTGACCAGGTGTTGCGTAATTTCCTAAATGGACTGGTAATTCATTTACGCGGAACCAAAGAAAATCCAAAAAATCCAACAGATGTATTAGCCAAACACAAAGCTCAAATTCCTGTAAAAGAGGGAGCTTCAGAAAGAGCTGAATTTAAGGCAAAACCAAAAGATGAAGACAGAGCCAGAGGTGACCAAAAACCTGGTAAATCACCGGCGGCTAAGAAACCTTTCAAAAAACAAAATTCCAAAGGAACTCCAAAAATTCAAGTAGTGGAGAAAGTGAAATTTAATTTCGGCAAGAATAAAAAATCCTAACTGTGAAAACGGCTCTAATTATCGGAAGTACTGGTCTAATTGGCTCAGACCTTTTAAATCTACTTTTAGAAAGTAAAAATTACGATAAAGTAATCACTTTCGTAAAAAGAGATGCCGGAATAATACATCCAAAATTAAAGCAACACATCATTGATTTTGACAAGCCGGAAACCTATAAAGATCTAATCGTTGGAGATGATTTCTTTTGTACCATAGGCACAACTATCAAAAAAGCAGGAAGCAGAAAAGCCTTTAGAAAGGTAGACTTTGAATATCCTCGCCAGTTTGCCGCTTTTGCATTGCAAAATAAAATCAAACAATTTCTGATCATTTCATCCCTTGGTGCAGCTGTAAATTCTTCTAATTTTTATTTGAAAACAAAAGGAGAAATTGAAGATTTTCTTAGAGATTGCAATTTCGAAAGCGTTTCTGTACTGCAACCTTCACTCCTATTAGGAAATCGAACAGAATTTAGATTAGGAGAAAAAATAGGTGCTTTTTTTATGAAAACACTTTCCTTCTCCTTTCTTGGAAATTTAAAAAAATACAGACCAATTGAAAGCAAAACCGTAGCTAAGGCACTTTTGACTATTGCAGCAAGAAACACTAAAGGTTTTACACTATATGAATCGGATGCGATTCAAGAAATCGGAAAATAAATGAGCAGTTAGAGAGGCTGCTCTCCCGCCCTCAATGTCATTCCATCTTACAATAATAATAGCAAAAGCCTGAACTCACATTCAGGCTTTGTTTTGTCATAAAAAAATTCAATGCAATTTTAAAAGGTAGTTTTAAGAGCTACAGCTTAACATAGAGCATCCAACTTTATCTCTGGCCCAATCCGGTCGTTTGGCAAACCATTTTTGAAAATTTGGTTGTTCGTCGTAAGGATGTTTAAGCATTTCAAACATTTCATTTAGCAAAGTGTAGTCACCTTTATCAGCGTCATCAATACACAATTGTGCCATATAATTTCGCAACACATATTTAGGGTTTATTACATTCATTTGTGCTTTTCGTTCAGGATCTAAAAGCGTTTCCTGATTAATTCGAATACCATAGTTCTCAAACCAGCCATGCCAATCTTTCAATACCGTTTCATTCAAATCCTTTTCATTATAAAAAGCATTTTTTATGGTATTGAAAGCTGTTACTGCGGTATCTTCTCTAGTAACATTACTCAGATTTCTAAAGAAAATGGTCATGTCTGTTTCTATCCTCTCCAGCAATTGCGTCAGGGACTCAATTAAACCAGCATCCTCTTCTTTTTTGATTTGAAGGCCCAGTTTGCTTCGCATCATATCCAAATACTCCCGTTCAAAATCAGTACTAAAAGCATTCAAAATAGTTTCAAGAGGTTTGGCATCCTGAATTAAAGGATACAAAGCATTCGCCAATTGATACAAATTCCATAGCGCAATTTCAGGTTGATTTCCAAAACGGTATCTTTTATGCTGCCTATCTGTTGTATTTGGTGTCCAACCGGAATTATAATCTTCCAACCAGCCGTATGGACCGTAATCAATAGTAATGCCGTGAATGGACATATTATCGGTATTCATCACTCCATGAACAAAACCAACGCGTTGCCAGTGCACAATCATGTTGCGTGTTGTTTGGGTTACTTCCTGAAAAAAGTCCAGATACTTCCCGATACCTTCACCTTGAATATGAGGAAAATGATGTTTAATCGTGAAATCCGTTAATAATTTGAGATTAACATAATCTTTTCGAGAAGAAAACAATTCAAAACTTCCGAAACGAATAAAAGAAGGGGCTACTCTACAAACAATTGCTCCTTTTTCATAGGCAGGATTTCCATTATACAATACATCACGTAATACCTGATCACCGGACAGAATTAATGAAAGCGAGCGTGTTGTCGGAACACCCAAATAATGCATCGCTTCGGCACACAAATGCTCTCGTATAGAAGAGCGTAAAACAGCAAAACCATCCGCTGTTCTGGAATATGGTGTGGGCCCTGCTCCTTTTAGTTGCAAAGTATACGTAGCAGCATCATGAACAACTTCCATTAGATTAATGGCCCGCCCATCTCCTAATTGCCCTGCCCAGTTACCAAATTGATGTCCGGCATAAGGCAATGCAAAGGGCTTTGTTTCCGGATAAACGCTACTCCCTGAAAAAGTATTTAAAAAATCAGTTGAAAGTATATCTTCAGGAGAAAGACCAATGGCCTTTGCTACTTCAACTGAAGCATGTATTAGGGAAGGATTTGAAGGTTTTTTGGGTAATACATAGGAATAACAAGCTTGCTCAACCTGCCTAGGCATGTTACTTTCATTGGGGTCAGCAGGCAACTCGGTTATAAAATAATTTTGCAAATGAAGTTTCATATCTTTAAAAAGAATTAAATATAAAATCTGAAAACAGTATACTATAAAGGTATTTCATATCCCAGATTAAATTCAGCGCTTATGATACTTTTAATTTATAACTAAGATTATTTTATTTATAAGCATTAAAAACTCAATTTACACTTGGATACCAATACAGGTTTACTAGGCAAAAAAAAATCCTGAGCAATTTCACTCAGGATTTTTTTAATATATAACTATTTCTAATTAAGAAAGTGCTGCTTTTACTTGGTCTGCTGCTTCTTGGAATTCAACAGCAGATAAAATTGGCATTCCTGAATTATCAATTAATTCTTTTGCAATAGCTGCATTTGTACCTTGTAAACGAACAATAATCGGCACTTTTATAGCATCACCCATATTTTTGTAAGCATCAACAACACCTTGCGCCACACGGTCACAACGAACGATTCCACCAAAAATATTAATCAAAATTGCTTTTACATTTTGATCTTTTAAGATAATACGAAATGCAGTTTCAACACGTTTTGCGTCAGCAGTTCCACCTACGTCAAGGAAGTTTGCAGGCTCGAAACCAGCATACTTAATTAAATCCATAGTTGCCATAGCTAAACCAGCTCCATTTACCATACATCCTACTGTACCGTCAAGATCAACATAGTTTAAACCAACTTCTTTTGCTTCAACTTCGATTGGATTTTCCTCACGAACGTCACGCATATCAGCATATTTCTTTTGTCTGTATAAAGCATTATCATCGATATTTACTTTAGCATCTACAGCCATGATTTTATTATCAGATGTTTTTAAAACTGGGTTAATTTCAAACATTGAAGCATCAGAACCAATATATGCATTGTATAAAGAGTCGATAAATTTTACCATTTCTTTGAAAGCATTTCCAGAAAGACCTAGGTTAAAAGCAATTCTTCTTGCTTGAAAACCTTGCAATCCAACAGAAGGATCAATTTCTTCAGTAAAAATTAAATGTGGTGTGTGTTCAGCAACTTCTTCAATATCCATTCCACCTTCAGTAGAATACATAATCATGTTACGACCTGTCGCTCTGTTCAATAAAACAGAAACATAAAACTCAGAAGTTTCACTTTCACCAGGATAATAAACATCTTCAGCAATTAAAACTTTGTGTACTTTTTTACCTTCAGCAGAAGTTTGAGGAGTTATCAATTGCATTCCTATGATTTGTTCTGCAATTTCCTCCACTTGTTGTAAGTTTTTGGCAAGCTTAACCCCACCACCTTTACCACGTCCACCTGCGTGAACTTGGGCTTTTACAACATACCAACTTGTACCTGTTTCGGTAGTTAATTGTTTTGCAGCAGCAACCGCTTCTACTGGACTATTAGCAACGATTCCGCGCTGAATGCGAACTCCGTAGCTAGCTAAAATCTCTTTACCTTGATATTCGTGTATGTTCATAATATAGAATTTGTCTGGATTCTGAATTTATTTCAGAATAAAAGTGGCACAAAAATAGCAAAATTAAACTTAACTGTTATTTTTTTTTTAATTTTATATGGGCACTGAATCTGAATATTTTCAACTCGCAATAACGGATATCTAAATTGAAATAATATAAAAAATAACAAACATTTTGTTATAATTCTAAAAGAGAAATCATCAGTAAAATAATTCTTTCAAAATTATTGACTTAATGCCTTTTAATCGGTTTTCTTTTTGTCGAAAAATCAATTGAAATGTATTTAAATACAATTATTGTGATTTATAGTACCTTTTTCTACTATTACTGTAAAAATACACCCATTTTGGCTTTTACACTCATTATATGTTACTAAATCTTTAATTTTGTAAAAAAAATATTAAGCATGAAAGTTAAAGAACAAGGCCTTTATTTGCCCGAATTTGAACATGATAATTGTGGCGCAGGATTTATTTGTAATTTGAATGGAATTAAGTCTAATGATATTATCCATAAAGCACTCGATATCTTAATAAAGCTAGAGCATCGTGGAGCTGTAAGTGCAGATGGAAGAACAGGAGATGGAGCAGGAATCTTATTTGACATCCCTCATATATTTTTTAAGAAAGTATGTGATTTTGAAATCCCAGAAGCAAGACAATATGCAGTAGGGATGGTTTTTATGCCAAAAAGTGTAAACCAGGTCGCTTTTTGTAAAACAACTTTTGAGGAGTCTATACGCAATCAGAATCTAGAAATTCTAGGATGGAGAGACGTGCCAGTAGATGTTTCTAATTTAGGAGAAATTGCTGCCGAAAAAGAACCAACCGTAAAACAAGTATTTGTTGGTAAAAATGGATTGGACCTTACGGAACAACAATTTAACGCCAAAATGTTTGCTGCAAGAAAAATTGCAGAACACACTATAAGAAATTCAAGAACTTCAGAAAGTCATATGTTCTATTTCTCCAGTTTTTCAACAACTACCATTATATATAAAGGTCTGTTGATGCCGGAAGATATTAGCCGTTATTATACTGATTTATCGGACGACGACTTGGTGACCAGACTCGCTTTAGTTCACCAGCGATTTTCAACGAACACCTTCCCATCATGGGAATTGGCTCAGCCATTCCGTTACATGTGTCACAATGGAGAAATCAATACTTTACGTGGTAACATTAGCAGAATGCGTGCTCGTGAAGAATTGATGCAAAGTGATGTTTTTGGTGATGATTTGAAAAAATTATTTCCTATTATATTAGAAGGAAAATCAGATTCAGCTTCCATGGATATGGTTGTCGAACTGTTATTGATGACTGGTCGTTCTTTACCAGAAGCAATGATGATGGTTGTTCCTGAAGCATGGGAAAAACACCAAACAATGTCAGAAGAGAAAAAAGCATTTTACGAATATAATGCTTGTATTATGGAACCTTGGGACGGTCCAGCTTCTATTCCTTTTACAGATGGTAACGTTATTGGTGCATTATTAGATAGAAATGGTTTACGACCTTCTCGTTATACATTGACAAAAAGCGGTTTCGTAATTATGTCTTCAGAAATTGGTGTCCTTGATATCAAACCAGAAGATGTGGTGCAACATGGTCGTTTAGAGCCAGGAAAAATGTTTTTGGTTGACATGAACGAGGGCAGAATCATTGAAGATGATGAGATAAAAAATGCTGTCGCTACCAAACGTCCGTATAAAAAATGGCTAGATGAGAATTTATTGCAATTAGCTCAAATTCCGTATACCAATAATCCAATACCAACTGAAAATATTGACTTTGCAACAAGACAACGTCTCTTTGGTTACACAATTGAGGATTTAAAAACAATAATAAACCCAATGGGAGCTCAAGGTAATGAAGCTTTAAGCTCTATGGGTAACGATACTCCGTTAGCGGTTCTATCAGATCAACCACAACTTTTATATAACTATTTCAAGCAATTATTTGCTCAAGTTACCAACCCACCACTGGATGGTATACGTGAAGAAATCATTACTGATATTAGTTTAGCAATTGGTGGTGATTTTAACATATTTGATATTGTTCCAAAGCATTGTAAAAAATTAAAAATTCAAAATCCAGTTATTTCTAATGAGGATTTAGATAAAATAAGAAATATTGATCATGCTGATTTTAAATCGGTAACAATTTCTACTTTATACGATATCGAAAAAGGAGTAAATGGGTTGGAACGCGCTTTGGAGAGAGCGGTTCAGGCTACTTTTAAAGCTGTTTCAGAAGGATGTAATATTGTAATTATTTCCGATAGAGGCGTAAGTGATAAAATGGCTCCAATACCAATGTTGCTGGCTTGTTCTTATATTCATCATTCCTTAAATATTTTAAAGGTTCGCTCGAAATTTGGAATCATAATTGAATCTGCTGAACCACGTGAACCACATCATTTCGCATTATTATTTGGTTATGGCGCAAGTGCAATAAATCCTTACATGGTGAATGAAATCATTCATGACCAAGTTAACCAAGGTTTTATTACTGGTGTAAAAGCGGACTATGCAATTAAAAATTACAATAAAGCGATTGCAAAAGGAATCCTTAAAATCATGAATAAAATTGGTATCTCTACTTTACATTCGTATAGAGCTGCTCAAATTTTTGAAATTTTAGGATTAAATAAAACATTCACTTCTAAATACTTCCCTTACACACCTTCCAGAATCGAAGGAATTGGGTTAATCGAAGTAGAAAAAGAAATCAAAAAAAGGTATCAAAAAGCTTTCCCAAATTCAAAAGTGGCCAATTTATTGTCACTTGAAATTGGAGGAATCTACAGATGGAGAAGAACTGGTGAAAAACACATGTTCAATCCAACTACAATTTCTAAATTACAACAAGCTGTACGATTAAACAGTCCGGAAAGTTATAAGGAATACTCCGATATGGTTAATGACCAGAGTAAAAACCTAATGACTATTAGAGGTCTGTTTGAATTCAATAATTTGGATCCAATTTCTATTGACGAAGTAGAGCCTTGGACAGAAATTGTAAAAAAATTCAAAACTGGAGCCATGTCTTATGGGTCTATCAGTCAGGAAGCGCATGAAAATCTGGCAATTGCCATGAACAGAATTGGTGGAAAAAGTAATTCTGGAGAAGGTGGGGAAGATTCTAAACGTTTCCAAAAAGACTTAAATGGAGATTCTAGAAATAGTGCTATTAAACAAGTAGCTTCCGGAAGATTTGGTGTCTCAATCAATTATTTGACAAATGCCAAAGAAATTCAAATAAAAATGGCTCAAGGTGCAAAACCAGGAGAAGGTGGTCAATTACCAGGAGAGAAAGTGGTGCCGTGGATTGCAAAAGTTAGAAACTCAACTCCTTATGTTGGACTAATTTCTCCTCCTCCACACCACGATATTTACTCCATTGAAGATTTATCACAGTTAATTTTTGATTTAAAAAATGCCAATCGTGAAGCTCGTATTAACGTTAAATTAGTTTCTGAAGTTGGTGTTGGAACTATCGCTGCCGGTGTTGCTAAAGCAAAAGCCGATGTGATCTTGATATCAGGATACGATGGAGGAACTGGTGCTGCACCATTAACGTCACTACAACATACAGGTATTCCATGGGAACTTGGACTTGCCGAAGCACAACAAACTTTAATCTTAAATGATTTAAGAAGCCGTGTGGTTTTAGAATGTGACGGGCAATTAAAAACAGGACGTGATGTAGCTATTGCTGCTTTACTTGGAGCTGAAGAATTTGGTTTCGCCACAGCACCGTTAGTAGCCTCTGGTTGTATTATGATGAGAGCATGTCACCTGAACACCTGTCCAGTTGGTATCGCTACACAGGATCCTGAATTGAGAAAAAACTTCAAAGGAACTCCGGAGCACATCATTAACTTTATGTATTTTATTGCTGAAGAGTTAAGAGAGATAATGGCGCAACTAGGATTTAGAACACTAAAAGAAATGGTGGGACAATCTCAAAAATTAAATGTCAACAAAGCCATCAAACATTACAAAGCAAGTGGATTAGATTTATCTACTATTTTATATAAACCGGAGAAAGCTAAAATAGTTCCAAATCATAATACTACTGTACAAGATCATGCATTAGATAATGTACTTGATTTTGAAATTATAAAAGCGGCTATACCTTCTATATATAGAAAAGAAAAAACAAGAGTTACTTTTGACATCAAAAATACAGATCGTTCAGTTGGAGCTATATTGAGTAATGAAATTTCAAAAATATATGGTGCCCAAGGTTTGCCTGAGGACACAATATTAGTAGACTTTACAGGTTCTGCTGGACAAAGTTTTGGTGCATTTGCAACCAATGGCTTGTCATTCAAAATTCATGGAAACTGTAATGATTATTTAGGTAAAGGACTTTCAGGAGGTAAATTAATTATCAAAGTCCCTCCTACTGCAACATTCAAACCAGAAGAAAACATCATCATTGGTAACGTTGCGTTATACGGAGCAATTACCGGTGAAGCCTATATCAACGGTATGGCTGGAGAACGTTTCTGTGTAAGAAATTCCGGAGCAACAGCAGTTGTTGAAGGAATCGGAGATCACGGATGTGAATATATGACTGGTGGAACTGTAGTGGTTCTAGGAAAAACCGGAAGAAATTTCGCTGCTGGTATGAGTGGTGGTATTGCTTATGTTTTTGATCCAAATAAAAAATTCGACGCTACCGTATGTAATATGGAAATGGTTGCTTTTGAAACGCTGGAAGATGAGGATATAACTAAACTGAGACGTTTAATTAAAAATCATTCTATGTATACAAATAGTCCTTTGGCAAAAAGAATTTTGGAAGATTGGGAAAATCAACAAAAACACTTTATTAAAGTGATGCCAACAGATTACAAAAAAGCATTGAAAAGATTAGCAGAAGAAAAGCAAATAGAAGAACTAATAGCATAGTCATGGGTAAGATAGGTGGATTTAAAGAATATAGTAGAACTGACGAAAATAATATAGCTGTTGTAGAACGTGTATCAAACTATAATGAGTTTACAATTCCGTTAGCAAAAGATAAAATAAAAGAACAAGGTTCAAGATGCATGGATTGTGGTATTCCTTTTTGCCATAGTGCTTGTCCATTAGGAAATTTAATTCCTGATTTCAATGACATGGTGCATCAGGAAGAATGGGAAAGTGCATTGGAGATTTTGCAATCAACAAACAATTTTCCTGAATTTACAGGCAGATTGTGTCCGGCTCCATGTGAAAAATCATGTGTATTGGGTATAATCAGTGAACCAGTTGCTATTGAAAATATTGAAAAAAATATTATCGAAAGAGGTTTCGCAGAGGGATGGATAAAACCACAAATTCCAGCAACAAGAACAGGTAAGACGGTAGCTGTCATAGGCTCTGGTCCTGCTGGTTTAGCGGCTGCACAACAATTAAATCGTGCAGGACATACCGTTACCGTTTTTGAAAGAGACAATGCAATTGGTGGATTATTACGTTACGGGATTCCAAATTTCAAATTAGAAAAAGGAATTATCGACAGACGTGTTGCGATTTTAGAAGCAGAAGGGATTGTTTTTAAAACAAATGTAAACGTAGGTGTAAATTTCAGCATTGAAGAATTAAATTCTTTTGACTCAATCGTATTATGTGGTGGTGCAACTGAAAAGAGAAGCCTACCAACAAAAGGAATTGAAAGCAAAGGAGTTGTTCAGGCAATGGACTTTTTAACGCAACAAACTAAAGTATTATACGGAGAATCAATTCCAGATCAAATCAAAGCAACCGGTAAAGATGTTATCGTTATTGGTGGTGGTGATACCGGTTCTGATTGTGTTGGAACTTCAAACAGACACGGTGCAAAATCGGTTACTAACTTTGAAATTTTACCAAAACCACCGGTTAGCAGAAGTGAGACTACTCCTTGGCCTTTTTGGCCTTTACAATTAAAAACTTCCTCTTCTCATGAAGAAGGTTGTGATAGAAACTGGTTAATTAATACCAAAGAATTCATCTCGAACGAAAAAGGAGAATTAACAGGGTTAAAAACTGTTGAAGTGGCTTGGAAAATGACACCGGGACAAAGACCTGAATTAATTGAAAAAGCAGGCTCAGAAAAAATCTGGCCTTGCGATTTAGCTTTACTGGCTTTAGGTTTTACAGGTCCGGAAAAAACATTAAGTGACCAATTAGGATTGGAAGTTGATTTTAGAAGCAATTATAAAGCAACAAATTATCAAACAAATATCCCGCATATATTTACTGCTGGTGACATGAGAAGAGGTCAATCCCTAATTGTTTGGGCAATATCTGAAGGTCGTGAAGCGGCAAGAGAGGTAGATAACTATCTAATGGGTTTTACCAATTTACCAACTAAAGGTAACGGTGACTTACCAAGTTTATAATAATAATAATACATAGGTTTTAATAATCCCTTGATACAATAACTATCAAGGGATTTTTATTTTAACAATAGTTATAAAAAACTATAAAAGCACATTATTTGTTTGAATTATAACATTTTGTTATAATTTGTTAAAACACGCGTTTTTATTTGTTTGTATTGATAAAGAATAATAAATTTGCCTAAAAATAGAACCAAAATGCAAGGAAAAGACTTATTACAATTAGCAGAGCAATTCGGTAGCCCGTTATATGTTTATGACGCTGAAAAAATACAATCTCAATACAATAGATTAACAAAAGCTTTTTCAAAAGTAGATAAGTTACGTATTAATTATGCAATGAAGGCACTTTCAAATGTAGCCATACTTCAATTACTAAAAGAAATGGGATCTGGTTTAGACACTGTATCTATTCAAGAAGTATTGTTAGGACTTCATGCAGGATATGAGCCCGAAAAAATATTCTATACTCCAAATGGCGTTTCCTTGGAAGAAATTGAAGAAGTTTCTGCCATGGGGGTTCAAATAAATATCGATAACTTATCCATATTAGAGCAATTTGGCACAAAATACCCATCAGTACCTGTTTGTATTAGAATAAATCCTCACGTAATGGCAGGAGGAAATGCAAATATATCAGTCGGTCATATTGATAGTAAATTTGGTATTTCTGTTCACCAATTACCACATTTGGTTCGTATTGTTGAAAACACAAAAATGAATATTGTAGGTATTCACATGCATACCGGTTCCGATATTCTTGATATTGAAGTATTTTTATATGCAGCGGAAATCTTATTTGATGCGGCAAAAAACTTCAAGAATCTTGAATTTCTTGACTTTGGAAGTGGATTTAAAGTACCCTACAAAAAGGATGATATCGAAACTGATATTGAAGAATTAGGAAAGAAACTTTCAAAAAGATTCAATGCTTTTTGTTCAGAATATGGTAAGGAATTGACATTAATTTTTGAGCCTGGCAAATTTTTAGTAAGTGAAGCCGGTTTCTTTCTCGCAAAAGTTAATGTGGTAAAACAAACTACATCAACCGTTTTTGCAGGAATAGATAGTGGTTTTAATCACTTAATAAGACCAATGTTTTATGGTTCGCAACATCATATTGAAAACATATCACACCCAAAAGGGAAAGAACGTTTTTATTCGGTAGTAGGCTATATTTGTGAAACAGATACTTTTGCCAATAACAGGAGAATTACTGAAATAAAAGAAGGTGATATTTTATGTTTTAGAAATGCCGGAGCCTATTGTTTCTCTATGGCATCAAATTATAATTCAAGATACAAACCAGCAGAAGTATTGTGGTTAAAAGGTGAAGGACATTTAATCCGAACGCACGAAACCTTTGAAGATTTACTAAAAAATCAAATTCCTTTGCCATTAGCAATGGCAACAGTTTAAAATACAAATCCCATCTCACTTCCAATTAGATGGGATTTCTTTTTATAAACGGTCTCTCCTGAAAACGCACCTCCAAACACAAATCCAGGTTCACATTCAACAGATTCCACTGATCGATAAAACGACCTTTAGCGCCAACAAAACACGATTTGAAGAGCATTAAAAAAACAAAAATCCCGCCTTAGCGGGATTTTCTGTTTCAAAAGATACTTGAATTATAATATTTATTTATTATCTAAAAGAGAATCCAATACTTCAGACTCTGTTCCATTTGGAAATGTAATTTTTAACATCTGTGAAAGCGTAGGAGCTATTTGTGTAATGTACTTTTTAGCATGCAATTCTCCCTTTGGTACTTTATACCCATAAAAAAGTAATGGAACATGCGTATCATAACTATTGGGAGATCCATGTGTGGTTCCTGTATTCTGATATTGCATATACCCCGCTTTGTCCAGTACAACAAGCTCACCATTTTGTTTAGGATCATAACCTTTAGAAATACAACTTAAGAAATAGTCATCACCTGAAGAAGCTAAAATCTCCTCTTCTGTATATACCCTTTTCACTTGGTCTTGCAACATTAAAAAAGATGCAAAACTCTCTTTTACTTTTGTCAATTCTAAGCCTTTCTTTTTTATAACCTCTTTATTGAAAAAAAGATTAAAATTAGAATAATCCAATAGTAAATTTACTCCGAAAGTGTCTTCAGAGTGTTTTTTCAATGCTTTAACAATATCAGTTGAGGAGACATTTGCCACATTGTATTTATTATCTTTCATATAATTGGAGTTTTCTGCTCCGGCATGATCAGCAGTTAGAAAAAGCAAATAATTATCTTTCCCAACCGTTTTGTCCAGGTAAGTTAAAAACACCGCCAAAGTCTGGTCCAAACGTAAATACGTATCTTGTAACTCTATAGAACGCGGTCCAAAGGTGTGACCTACATAATCTGTCGAAGAAAAACTAACTGTCAGAAAATCCGTAATATCGTCTTTTCCCAACTCTTCCTTTTCTATTGCTTTCATGGCTAATTCAGCCAAAATATCATTCCCAAAAGGGGTTGTGCGCAAAATATCTGCCCCTTTTTCTTTATAAATAGTACTTAAATCATATGGAAAAATAGGTGCTTTTCTTTTATCTAATTTTCCTTCATATGGATTATCATCAGAAAGACTTTCATTATAAGTTGCAACCGGTTTCAATAAATCCCAACCTTTGTTAATATAATTCATATACCGCTTTTCCTGATTGAATTCAGTTACCCAATTTGGCAATGCAGGACCATAAAAAGTACTGGAAATAAAAGCCCCTGTTTTACTATACCAAAAAGCCCAATTGGCAAAATGACCCGCTGGTAATATAGCTCCTCGATCTTTTATGCTCATACCGATTACTTTTCCTTTAAAATTAGTCGCCATTCTTAACTCATCAGTGATAGTGGTACTCAGTAAGTTTTTAGGAGACATTGCCCCCTCCTTCTCTGTACCATCACCTATTGTTTTAACGGAAGCATCATCAGTACAATACATATCTTTTCCTGTAGCTTTATTAAACCAATCATTCCCAACAATACCGTGAGTAGAAGGTGTTGTCCCTGTATAAATACTAGCATGTCCCGGCGCAGTATAAGTAGGTGCATAATTGTAATGCATATTATGAAATGTATAACCATTATCCATGATTCTTTTAAAACCATTAGACGAAAAATCTTCTGAAAACCGATATAGGTATTCCATTTTCATTTGATCCACTACGACACCTATCACTAATTTAGGTCGTTGCTGAGATTGGGAGTTTAAAGACATAATCACTGCCAAAAACAAGATAATTTTTTTCATATTATACTATTATATTTAAAACAAAAATACAACATAATGTTTGATTCAACCATGAACAAATTCTTAAGGATCTTAAATTAATCTAATCTTAATATACTAAAACATGAGATACTGGGGACTTTAAAAAAGGTATAAACAAAAAAAAATCCTCATCAAATGAATGATGAGGATTCTTTAAAGAAAGGCGACGACATACTCTCCCACATAACTGCAGTACCATCTGCGCAGGCGGGCTTAACTACTCTGTTCGGGATGG
>NZ_JBLVPS010000023.1:0-65619 GCF_048286515.1 Flavobacterium rhamnosi
TCTTGTGGACATGTAGGTAATGCGGATCTAAACGCCGCAAATAATATTTTGGAGAAAGGGCAATTTCTCATGGAAGCTAAAGTAGCCTGTTGAGGCAAGCTTTTTCCAAGAATCCTCCTCGCTTAAGCTGGAGGAGTTGTCAAACTTTAGAACAGCTGGTAAAGTTCAATTATTATATCATCCGTTTGCAAATACCTACTCCTAATGAAGATTAAATGTGTTTTAGTTGATGATGAACCACTAGCGATAAAAATATTGCAGAATTATTTTACCAATTTTTCAGATTTTGAAATAATTGGTACATTCAATAATGCATTGGAAGCATTGGATTTTATAAATAACAATACTGTTGATGCTGTATTTTTAGATATAAGTATGCCAATGATGACTGGTTTTGAACTCATCCGATTAATAGAGTATAAAACTAAAATTGTAATCACTACCGCCTTTAGAGAATTTGCTGCCGAAAGTTATGAGTTAGACGTTTTAGATTATTTAATAAAGCCTATACCGTTACCACGATTTATTAAATGTATCACTAAGATTTCAACCGAAATCAATTTAAAGAATAATAGCAAGGTTGAAATGCATCGGATAGAACCACATATTTTCATCAAAGTAGATAAAAAAATGGTAAAAGTAACAATTGATGAAATTCTGTTTATCGAAGGAATGAAAGAATACATTAAAGTTGTGACTACGGACAAAACCTACATTACACACAAATCTTTAACCTCTTTATCGGAAGAGCTGCCACCGGATCGATTTGTGAGAATTCATAAATCGTATACCATTGCAATTGACAAAGTAAAATCCATAGAAGGAAATAGAATACAAATACTTTCGTATACCCTACCAATAGGGAGAAATTATAGCAAAGGTGTAAAAAGCAAAATTCTAGAATAAAATTCAGTTCAATACTTTATTTGAAATCGATAAAATTTTCAAAAAAAAATCATCTTTTTGTAACAAAAAGTGATTATTCAGTAATTTTGACAATATTTATTCTAAATTATTTTTTTTTAATTTACTTAACAAATATATTTACCGTCTTACAGCAAAAAAATAAATAATAAAATTTTAAAAAACCAAAAAAAAATTATGAATTCAGAACAAACCAAGTCGAATAATTCGGCTCTTTATACATTAATTACAGTATTCTTCTTTTGGGGATTTATTGGAGCCTCAAATGGTATTTTCATACCTTTTTGTAAAGCCAAATTTGGCTTAGATCAATTTCAAAGTCAACTTATCGATTTTGCTTTCTATGGTGCTTATTATATTGGCGCTATACTCCTATTCATTTTTAGCAGCATAGCAAAAAAAGATATATTAAATGCTTGGGGATTCAAAAAAGGAATCATTTATGGATTATTGATTAGTACTTTTGGAGCTGTTTTAATGATATTAGCAGTAACACAGGGAAGTTATTTATTCATCCTTGGTGCATTATTCATAGTTGCTCTTGGTTTTTCTTTACAACAAACTTCTGCACAACCTTTTGCAGCTTCATTAGGAGAAGCTCATACAGCATCAAGCAGATTGAATCTTGCTGGTGGAATCAATTCATTAGGAACTACAATAGGGCCAATAGTTGTTTCATTTGCTTTATTTGGTGTTATCTCTGGCGTGAGTATTGAAGAGTTCGCTCAAAAAGAAAATTCATTGGATTCCATGAGAATTCTATATGTATTTGTTGGAGGTCTGTTTTTGTTGGCTGCAACCTTGTTTCATTTTTCTAAAAAATTACCATCAGGAAAAAGCGACTCAACTTTTGAAACAGCAAACAAAGCGATGAAAACCCTTATCGCAATTACAGTAGTTTTAGTAGCCATCTTTGCTTATATATTCTCTCGTTATGAAGACCCTGAATTTATTAGTCGTTTTATAGAAAATAAAGAAAAAGATTATTTGGGATTAGCCTTAACTGTTTCTACTTTACTGGTTGTAGTTATTGGATTATTTTTCGCCAACACTACAGCACAAAAAAATGCTGAAGGCTGGGGTGCAATGAAATATCCACAACTAGTTTTAGGAATGTTAGCATTGTTCGCCTACGTTGGTGTAGAGGTAACAATTGGAAGTAATCTTGGAGAATTATTGGTAACAGCTGATTTTGGTTCCATCTCTGGCCCTGAGTTATCGCCTTACATGTCTATGTATTGGGGAAGTTTAATGATTGGTCGTTGGGCAGGAGCTATTTCTGTTTTTAATCCATCATCACAATTAAAAAAGATTTTACTTATCGTTATACCGTACTTAGCTTTTGGTGTAGTTTTGGCTGCTAATGCTATTTCAGGACAAGATATTACGCCATTGTATGCGTACGCATTCGTAATTTTATTCCAAATTGCAGGTTTCTTTTTAGGTAAAGATCAACCTTCAAGAACCTTAATGATTTTTGGTTTAATGGGAATGGCAGCGATGCTTATTGGTTTATTCACAACTGGAAATATAGCTATTTTTGCTTTTATGAGCGGTGGATTGTTTCTAAGTATTATGTGGCCGTGTATTTTCTCATTGGCAATTGCCGGTTTAGGAAAATATACTTCACAAGGATCTGCATTTTTAGTAATGATGATTTTAGGTGGTGGAATTATCCCACCATTACAAGGAAAATTAGCTGATATCATTGGAATTCACGCCTCTTATTTTATTCCTGTATTGTGTTTTGCATTCATCGCATTCTATGGTTGGAAAGTGATTGGAATTTTACAAAAACAAGGAATCGGACACGACGTAGAAGTTGGTGGAGGACACTAATTTTAATAAAATATAATAACCAAAAAACCAAAAACCAAACCAATAAAAAATCCCACTTCAAATTTTGAAATGGGATTTTTTTATTTAAACCTTTAAGCTAATCAAAGGAACTTAAATTGACAACTATTTTATTTATTTCCTTTCTCGAAATCAGCAACAAACTGTGCCAATCCAATATCAGTCAATGGGTGTTTCAATAAACCATAAATTGCTGATAGTGGTCCAGTCATAACATCAGCGCCAATTTTTGAGCAGTTAACAATGTGCATGGTGTGACGTACAGAAGCTGCAAGAATTTGCGTTTCGTAACCATAGTTATCATAAATCAATCTAATTTCTTCAATCAAAGCCAAACCGTCTGTAGATACATCATCCAAACGACCAATGAACGGAGAAACATAAGTAGCTCCCGCTTTTGCAGCTAATAAAGCCTGACCAGCAGAAAATACTAAAGTTACATTGGTTTTAATTCCTTTATCCGAAAAGTATTTAGCAGCCATAACTCCTTCTTTAGTCATTGGCAATTTCACAACGATTTGATCATGTAAATCAGCTAATTCTTCACCTTCTTTGATCATTCCATCATAATCCAATGCATTTACCTCGGCACTTACATCACCATCTACAAGATTACAAATATCAACATAATGTTTCAAAATGCTATTTTTTCCAGTGATTCCTTCTTTTGCCATCAATGATGGATTGGTAGTAACTCCATCTAAAACGCCTAACGCTTGTGCTTCCTTAATCTGAGCTAAATTAGCCGTGTCAATAAAAAATTTCATAATATATCTAATTAAATTGTGTGTTTATAATTTGGGCGTAACCTGCTGAAAAGCCGGCATTCACTCTTTTGTTTTTTAAAAGTAAAAGCATAATGATTTTCACTATAATCCTTCCCGCTGCTAAAATTCGGTGCAAATTACAACTTATAATGGTTCATAAGCATTTTTTCATATACTTTATCAGGTAAAATTCTCTTCAGGACAATCGAAAATTTCTGCATAAAAACACCTACTTTGTAATGGATTTTAGGTTCCGGCGTTTGGATAATTTTATATACTGCCTCCGCCATTTCATTTGGATTGCTTCCGCTGTCAACATGCTCATCCATTGTTTTTAGAGTAGTGCCATAAGGGCCTTCATATGCAGAACCTTTTATAACTGGAGTATGAAAACGTCCTGAAGCAATGTTAGTGGCAAAATCGCCCGGGGCCACATTAGTAATATGAACACCAAAGGATTTAACTTCCATGCGTAAGGCTTCTGTAATCAATTCAAGAGCTCCTTTAGAAGCTGAATAAATGCTTCGATACGGCAAACCCATATAGGCGGCAATTGAAGTAATATTAATGATTAGACCTGTGTTTTGGATGCGCATTTGAGGCAAAACAGCTTTGATTACTTCAATTGGCCCAAAGAAATTAGTCTCAAAATTATTCTTGATTTCATGCATTGGAATTTCTTCTAGTGGTCCGGTAATCCCCACCCCTGCATTATTAATAACCACATCAAGCCTTCCAGATATCGAAATCACTTTGGCCACAGCTTTATGAATGGAATCCGTATCCCTAACGTCTAACGCTACTAAGGGAAAAACCGAATTGAAAATTTGCTCCGGATTTCTACTGGTTCCATATACAACGAAACCCTTATGGTGCAAAAACTCTCCAATAGACTTTCCTATTCCTGAAGAACCGCCTGTGATTAAGACTACTTTATTCATGTTTTTTACTTTAAATTTAAAACGTAAAGATTTTGAAACCCAATCAAATACTAAAAACGCAACATTTTTTGGATAGCCCAAAAATAAAAAAAGCCTCCCGAAGGAAGACTACTTGTAAAAAATAAAAAATGGCAAGCGACCTACATCGCACCGCTCAACCACGTACCCTTGCTATGTTCCCATCCTGGGGGAGTCTGCAGGAGCTGGTCGTGTAGGACTTGCCGGTGCAAATATACAACCTTTTTATATTTTTGCAAGTGCTTTGCTCCTATAAAAATAACGTTGTATATTGGCGCATCAAAAAATCAAACTATGAGAAATTATAACTTCCTATCTATCATTTTATTAGGAATCACTCTGGCAAACTGCAACGATACAAAAAAAGGTGAAAATACAGTCTTTACCTTTAATATTTCTAAATTTAAGGAGCGATATCAGCCTCAAGAAGCGATAGAATTAGGAATTTCAAACCCAAATTCGAAAGCGGTCGACAGTATTATTTACTATATAAATGACAAAAAAATAACGTCAAAAAAGGGACTTGACAAATACACTTTTGAATTGAAAGATCAAAAATTAGGCTATCAAAACTTAAAAGCATTAGTCTACTATGAAGGAGAAAACTCAGAAGCTACTGTGAGAGTAGAATTAGTTTCTAATATTAAGCCCAAATTATTGAAATATACCATTGTCAATACATTTCCCCATGATAAAGAATCTTTTACCGAGGGCTTAGAGTTTTATAAAGACACTTTATTTGAAAGCACTGGCCAACACGGAAAATCTTATTTTAGAAAATACGATTATAAAACTGGAAAAATATACAAACAGGTCGACCTTGACGCAAAATACTTTGGAGAAGGAATCACTATCTTAAACAATAAAATTTACCAATTGACTTGGCAGGAAAAAACTGGTTTCATCTATGATGCTGCTACTTTAAAACTGGAAAAAACTTTTGCTTACGATAAAGATATAGAAGGTTGGGGAATGACAAATGACGGTAACTATATTTACCAAACAGATAAAACGGAAAAAATCTGGAAAATGGATCCAAACACTCAAAAAATGATTGATTACATCAATGTGTATTCCGGAGAGTCAAAAATCAAATCGATCAACGAGTTAGAATGGATTAACGGCAAAATTTACACTAATGTTTGGCAAAAAGATGCGATTGCTGTCGTAAATCCTGCAAATGGGGCTGTGGAAGCTATTTTAGACCTTTCTGGCTTGAGAAAACTGATTAATGTAACTCCGGACGACTTTTTAAACGGAATTGCCTACAACCCAAAAACTAAAACTATTTTTGTAACTGGAAAAAACTGGGATAAAATGTTTGAAATAAAAGTTTCAGAGTAATTAAAAAAAAATGACAACGCTAATTATCAATATAAGAGAATTACTTCAGGTTCGGGAAACTTTAATTTCTAAAGTTTCCGGTGCAGAAATGGCCATTCTCCCAACACTTAAAAATGCCTTTTTAGTACTTAAAGACAACTTAATTGCTGATTTTGGCTCGATGAATAATTTGCCTCAGATAAATGCTGATAAAACTATCGACGCGACGGGAAAAATGGTTTTACCTACCTGGTGTGACAGTCATACCCACATTGTGTATGCTGGTAATCGAGAACAAGAATTTGTCGATAGAATAAATGGTCTTACCTATGAAGAAATAGCCAATCGTGGCGGTGGAATTTTAAATTCGGCAAAAAAACTCAACGAATCCACCGAAGTTGAAATCTACGAACAATCTAAAATGCGATTGGAAGAAGTTATCCGTTTGGGAACTGGAGCAGTAGAAATCAAATCAGGATATGGCCTGACGTTCGACGGAGAGCTAAAAATACTGCGCGTAATTCAACGTTTGGCGCAAAACTATCCCATAACTATAAAAGCAACTTTTCTGGGCGCTCATGCATTCCCATTGAAATATGCAGCAAACCATCAAGGCTATATTGATTTAATCATTAACGAAATGCTTCCTGAAATTGC
This sequence comes from Flavobacterium rhamnosi, assembly GCF_048286515.1. Lineage (NCBI taxonomy): Bacteria > Pseudomonadati > Bacteroidota > Flavobacteriia > Flavobacteriales > Flavobacteriaceae > Flavobacterium > Flavobacterium rhamnosi. Next base: position 6,488 of record NZ_JBLVPS010000023.1, read on the forward strand.
CAAAAATAAACTGGCAGACTTCATTGATGTATTTTGTGAAACCGGTTATTTTACTGTAGCAGAGACAGAACAAATCATGGAAGCTGGAATTCGTTTTGGCTTAATACCAAAAATTCATGTCAATCAGTTCAACTCTATTGGAGGAATTCAAGCTGGGATAAAGTACAACGCACTTTCTGTCGATCATCTTGAAGTGATGACAACTGAAGATATTAAAGCTTTAAAGGATACCGAAACAATGCCTGTTGCTTTACCTTCCTGTTCTTATTTCTTGAGTATTCCTTATACGCCTGCACGAGAAATGATTGCTGCCGGGCTCCCCCTGGCGCTCGCAACGGATTACAATCCTGGTTCCACTCCATCTGGAAATATGAACTTTGTAGTAGCAACTGCTTGCATTAAAATGAAAATGACTCCGGAAGAAGCTATAAATGCAGCTACAATCAATGGAGCTTATGCGATGGGGATTTCCGATACGCATGGAAGTATAACCATTGGAAAAAAAGCGAATCTGATTATTACGAAACCTATTCCCTCCTACTTTCAATTGCCGTATGCTTTTGGAAGTAATCTAATTGACAGTGTTGTAATTGAAGGTGAAATTTTTGCATAAAAAAAGAGAAACGCTAAGTTTCTCTTTTTTTATGCAAAAATTTAGAAATATTATCTCAAAATAAAACTTGTTTTTGAAACTAATATATCTCTGTCAAAAATATTAATATAATACGTTCCTTTAGCAAAATCTTTTCCTCTTAAGTCCTCTGAAACAGTAACTGTTTTGTTTTCATATTTAACATTAGTTGTAAAACTATAGGTTAAAGTATTATCTCCAAAAGTTTCTGTTTTTTTATCGCCTAAAACATTATTCTTACTATCAATTACCTGAACGTAATACATTTTATCACCAGATTTAGCAATTGGGTTTTCAGGAATTGTAAAACTAACTCTAAGAACATCAGCTCTACTTGCTTTATCAGTTTCTATTTGTTTACCAGAACTTCTTAGTTTAAAAGCGGATCCTCTAGTGTTTAGAACTGTTAATTTCGAACCTATTTCAACTGCTTTTGCCAATTCTTCATTTTGGCCTGTTAACGCTTCTACATTCTTTTTAGTTTCTCCTAATACTACAACCGTACTGTCACGTTGCACCGTTAAAGTCGTATTTTCTTTTTTCAAACCTTCATTCTCAGCCATTAAAACTTTCATGTTCCCTTGCAAAGCAACGAACTGTGATTTGTACTTTGACATAGAAGCTACATCTCCTTTAGACTTACTTAAATCAGACATTAAGTTTACCACTTTATCTCTTTCTTGAATTAGTTCATCAGACATTGATGTGTTTTCCGCAATTGCCGCATCATAAGTAGATTTTAATTCCTGTAAATCTTTCATAACGGATTCTTTCTCGGTCAATGTAGTTTTTAATTCTGTTTTAACTACATCGGCATCAGACGTCATTTTAAAAATATACACTAAACTTCCCACTAATAAAACTGCCAAAACCGCTATAACCGCTTTAAGACTTGAACTGCTTTTTTGATTTTCCATAATTTGATTTTAATTTTTATTTTATACAAATTTAACAATATATAACTAGGTAATAACGTAAGTTAATACAATTATATTATTTTTGGGAAAAATATTTTTTTTAATGGAAAAAATTATCCCGTTTACTATCAATGATCTTGCAAAAATTACAAACCACAGAAGTGGCGAAATAAAGTTTGGAGAAAAAATGATAACAGTTCCAAAAGAGGCTGACCCTATTGCGTTTCTAAAAACTTGCGACGCTAAATATGTATTGTTAGGAATACCTGAAGACATAGGAATAAGAGCTAATTTTGGCAGACCTGGGGCAGCATCAGCTTGGGATAGTGCGATAAAAAGCATTGCCAACATTCAGCACAACCGTTTTTGTAAGGGAAGTCAATTAGTTGTCTTGGGACAATTAAATGTGACCGCAGAAATGAAAGAAGTGGAGCATTTAGATTTTAATGACATTGATGATCGCTTCAAATTAAGTCAACTGGTGGAGAAAATTGATAAGGATGTTTCTCATATAATTTTTAACATTATAAAATTAGGAAAAACACCAATAGTTATCGGTGGAGGACATAATAACGCCTATGGAAATATAAAAGGTGCGGCACTTGCCAAAGGAAAACCAGTAAATGCAATAAATTTTGATGCTCATTCTGATTTTAGAATTTTAGAAGGACGTCACAGCGGTAACGGTTTTTCATACGCTTTTGAAGAAGGTTTTTTAAAAAAATATTTCATTTTCGGTTTGCATGAAAATTACACTTCTAAAAGCGTCCTGGACATCATAAAAAAAATCGAAGACCGTGTTCGCTATAATACCTATGATAGTGTAAACATCCGAAAAGAAAAAGAATTCAACCAGGAAATGGCCCAAGCCTTAGAATTTATAAATGACGATTATTTCGGAATTGAAATTGACTTAGATGCAATTCCAAACATTGCGTGCAGTGCGATGACTTTAAGTGGTTTCTCAGTGGAACAACTACGTCAATTTATATCCTATTTTGCAAAAAATAAAAATGCTGCTTATTTGCACATTTGTGAAGGTGCACCGGACTTAAGTGAAGAAAAAAACAATCATTTAATAGGTAAACTTATTGGCTATCTTGTAACCGATTTTATTAAATCTAATAATCAATAGTCTGTTTTATTGTTGAATTTCTTCTTTGAAACTCCAGAAATTCTTTCCAGAAGGCCGCATAAATAGCCATCAAAAATATTAATAGTATCTTTGCAAAACTATCTATGTACTTAATACAAGATATTTAATACCAAAATTATGTTATTCGAAGATTTATCGCTCTCAAAAAGTATACAAAAAGCCGTATTTGAACAAGGCTACACCAACCCAACTCCTATTCAAGAACAAGCTATCCCGCTAGTATTATCGGGACGTGATTTAATAGGTTGTGCGCAAACTGGAACAGGAAAAACAGCTGCATTTGCTATCCCAATTATACATCAGTTACACCGAATTGTAGGTTCTTCAAAAAAAGCCAAGCAAATTCGTGCTTTAGTAGTAACTCCAACTAGAGAATTAGCAGTCCAAATTGGACAAAGCTTCGATACATACGGAAAATACACTAATTTGACCCAACTGACCATTTTTGGTGGAGTTTCACAAAACCCACAAGTTGATACCTTGAGGAATGGTGTTGATATTTTGATAGCAACACCAGGAAGATTACTTGATTTACACAAACAGGGTTTTATTGATTTAGATCATTTGCATACGTTAGTTCTTGACGAGGCCGATCAAATGCTTGATATGGGGTTTGTAAACGATGTAAAAAAAATTGTAAAGCTTACGCCAAAAAATAGACAAACATTATTTTTCTCTGCAACAATGCCTATCGCTATTAGAGAATTAGCTGAAATGTTTCTAACGGATCCCGCTACAGTAACTGTTTCACCTGTTTCTTCTACGGCAGAAAATGTAGAACAACGTGTTTATTTTGTTGAAAAAACAGAAAAAAGAAATTTACTGTATCATTTGATTAAAAATGAAAATTTAGCAGATGTATTGGTTTTTTCCAGAACCAAACATGGTGCAGATAATGTTGTAAAAGCATTGCGAAAAAATAATATTGCCGCTGAGGCCATACATGGTGACAAATCTCAAAATGCAAGACAACGTGTTTTGGATGCTTTCAAAAATAAAGAAGTCGGTGTTTTGGTAGCTACGGATATTGCAGCGAGAGGAATAGATATTGATCAATTACCGTTTGTAATCAATTTTGATTTACCAAACATTCCCGAAACCTATGTACATCGAATCGGTAGGACCGGTCGTGCCGGAAATGGTGGAATTGCCATTTCTTTTTGCAGTAAAGACGAACATGCCTATTGGAAAGACATTCAGAAACTAATAAAAGTGGATGTAAAAAACGTAAACGACCATCCGTATCCTTGGCATTCAGGGAGTCCGGAAACAGCTCCTGCAGCTGCACAAAAAAATTCAAATCGAAGTGGTGGAGCTCATAAATCCAGGAAATCAGAGGTTTCAAAACAGAATAAGAAACGCTGGTATTAATAATTCCGCAAAACTAAATTTTCTACTGTAAGAAATGCCTTTTTAACTTTTGTTAAAAAGGCATTTTGCCGTTAATAGTCTTGTTTTCAACGTTTTGTATGTTAAATACCATATTTTAGGGGAATAATTTCACTAAATTTACTTAACTTATTTAAAACATTTAAAAATAAAAACTATGGAAAATTTAGTTAAAAGAAGCAGCTCATTCCCTTTGATTAATACTGGCTTATTTCCGTCAGTGAACACATTTTTTGATGATTTTGTATCTAGAGATCTCTTTGATTGGGCAGATAAAAATTTCACTGCAATTGGCAGTAATTTACCTTCTGTAAACTTAAAAGAAACAGAAGATAAATTAGAAGTAGATTTGGCTGCTCCAGGTTTGAAAAAAGAAGATTTCAAAGTTGAAATTGACAACAACATTCTTATGATTTCTTCAGAAAAAGAAGAGGAGAAAGAAGAAACAAGAAAAAAAGATAATTACATTAGAAAAGAATTTAGTTATCAATCTTTCTTCAGATCTTTCAATCTACCAGAATATATAGATGAAAGTAAGATAGAAGCAAGTTACAAAGATGGAATTCTTCATGTTGTTATTGCTAAAAAAGAAGGCTCTAAGAAAAAAGCACATAAAACTATTGCTATCAAATAAAATTTATTTTTAATATATCCTTAATATTAAACAATAGATTAAAATCGTTAAGCCATTTTAAGCAGCTGGTTTAACGATTTTAATTTTGACTCCTTAGTTTCTCTACGCAACTTATATTGAAAGGCAATTAAAAATAACATCAAAAAGTGATATTATGAAACCGTCAAAATATTTTTTCAAAAAAAATCAATCTTTAATAGATTACAGAAACGTTCAAAATAAAGCGTTCGAATTGACTCATCCAAAACTTGAAATAACAATCACTCTTGATGCTTCGGGAAATAAAAAAACACCACATCCCTTATTGTTGCAAATGTATTCGAAAGAAAACGAAGTCCTTTTTATTTAATTTAAATAGTCTGCAATAAAAAAATGGAGCTTTTACGACTCCATTTTTTTGTTTATCTATGACAGTAAAAATTCTGAAATTTTTGCCCCATTATCTAATAGATCAAAAACTACAAAACAGTTACTAAATCTCGTCTTTTACTTTTTTTTGTAATCAAAACATTGATGATTTTAAATAATTTAGCCGAATCAAAAGGCTTTACTATAATATCATCTATTCCGGCTGAAATGGCTTCTTCGGTAATTTCTTCTTTATCAAATGCCGTTAATGCAATAATAGGAGTCTCAATCCCTTTAAATCGAATTCTTCTTGATGTTTCAAAACCATTAATCAAAGGCATATTAATATCCATTAAAATAATATCAAAACTTTCGTCTTCCAATATTTTTATAGCCTGGTATCCATCGTCAACAAGAGTACATTTATAATTGTTTTTTTTGAGAATTTTATCGGTAACAATTTGGTTTATCTTATTGTCTTCAACTACTAAAACTTTCAATTGTTTGTTTGAGGACAGATCCACTGGAATATTATTAATGATTTCATTGGTTTTCTCAGGATCAAATTCAAATGCAATTGTAAATGTAAATTCTGTTCCTACACCTATTGCACTTTCCAACGAAATATCACTGCCAAATAGCCCCAGTAAGCGCTTTACAATAGACAATCCTAAACCAGTACCCTGATAATCAACTTCTTTTCTACCAACCTGAACAAACTTTTCAAAAATCTTATCTTGATCTTCAATTGCTATACCTACTCCATTATCTTTAATCTTAAACTCGATAAAATGGGACTTATCTACAATTTTTTCTAAATTTACATCAATAAATACTTCTCCATTTTTAGTGAATTTTAATGCATTACTAACTAGATTTATAAGTATTTGGGAAAGTCTTAATTTATCTCCGATTAAATATTCAGGAATTGCCGGATCAATATTGACAATGATAAAATTATTATTATTCTTGGCAAGGAATGATAATGAGTTTTTAATCATGTTTATTTCATCGGATATATTGAACGTTAAATTTTCAAGTATTATCCTATTTTCTTCTATTTTATTAATTTGAAGTACATCATTAACAAGCGATAGCAGATACCTTGCAGAAAATTTAAGGGAGCTCAAATGGGGACTGTTTACCAATTCTTTATGCTCATCTAAAAGCATATTGGTAATTCCTACAACTCCATATAAAGGGGTTCTTAATTCATGGGTTATAGTAGAGACAAATTGTGATTTTAGTATTGAGGCTTCCTCTGCCTTCTCTTTGGCAATAAACAATTTGTCATTGGCCAGCGTAAGTTCATTATTCGTTTTTTTCTTGAAATTATTATTTTTATACAACGTATAGAGCAGCAATAATAAAATACCTAATATAATGACAAACAATACAACGATTATTCTGGATTTTCTCAAACTTTGATATTGCGAATCCCTCTCTATTTCTATTTTCTCAATCTCTCTTTTATATTCATCTAACTCGAGATTAAGGCCTGCCATATTTGCCTTCTTGAGGATCTCTTTATTGAAAATCTCTTCTGATATTTTATCATATAGAACAAGGTTCTCATAGGCCTTTTTGTAATCTCCGATTTTTGATAAATACTTAGAATATTCCTGGTGCGTAAAGGACAGATCTGACTTCTCAATTCCTTCATTTCCTAATTTTATGCCTTGCACAAAAGAAGCGTTTGCTTTTTCATTTTCCCCCTTAAAGCCATAATACATTCCATTGAGCATATTTAAGGCTACAACGGATGATTCATCTCCATGTTTTTTATGGTACTTATTGATAAATTGTAAATGTGGAAAACCTTCTTCAAAATGCCCTATATCAAAATAAGCCCAGGTGATATTGAGTTTCGTCAGGACAATTTCACTTGAATCCGCAATTTTATTACTGTGTTGTAAGGAGCTTTTATAATAATTTATTCCTTTTTTATATTGTTTTTTCTCAAAACAGTAGATGTTTCCCAAATTATTATTGATCCAGGATTTTATGGTATCATTAGGAGTTTTAGTAGCATAGGTTAAAGCTTTTTTATAAAAAAAGATAGCTTTATCATACTCTGATAATTTTTCATAATTGGATGCTATTGTATTATACGAACTGGCTATAAGAGTATTGTCTTTAGCATTTATTGCATGATGTAATGCAAGTCTTGAAGTAATTAAAGACTTTTCAAAATTAGCATTACGCAGGTATTTAGATGCTTCTTTAGTAAGTTTTGAAATCTCTTTCTTTGAGGGAGTTGGAGTTAAAGAATAACAATTAACATTAAATATATTTAATGTCAATAGTAATAAAACGATTCTAATTTGATACATATGTTGCTATTCTTGAGCCAAATATACAATATATTAATAAGAAAAGAGCTCTATCTGTTAATAATATCATAAAATCAAAAATCAGAATGTAAAATATGGATTTTAAAAAAAATAAAAGCAAAAAGTAAAAATACAGCAGTCACTCAGAACCGGAATGAATTAGTATAATGAACAAAAAAAAACCTATTTAAAAAGATTAAATAGGCTTACTGTTTCTATAAAATAAATTTTTTACTATTATTCAGACGCTGCCATTTCATGCTCATCTTCAACTTCCCATTGCCCTACAACTGATGTCGCTAAAGCATTTCCTAAAACATTAGTTGCACTACGAAACATATCACAAAAATGATCTATTGGCAAAATCAAAGCAATTCCTTCAATTGGGATATCAAACATTCCACATGTTGCAGCTACCACAACCAAACTTGCTCTTGGCACACCTGCAATACCTTTACTGGTAAGCATTAAAACTAAAAGCATTGTCATTTGTGTTCCTAAATCTAAGTCGATACCATAGGCTTGAGCGATAAAAATACTGGCAAAAGTCATATACATCATACTTCCATCCAGATTAAAAGAATAACCCAGTGGCAACATAAAAGAAACGATCCTGTCTTTTATTCCAAAACGTTCTAGTTCTTCTGTAAGCTTAGGAAAAACGGCTTCGCTACTTGTTGTTCCAAAAGCAATAATTATAGGACCTATAATTCTTTTAAGCAAAACTGTCATTCTACTTTTAAGAAAAATGTAGCCAATAAGAATCAAGACAAACCAAATTGATGAAATTCCAATTAAGAAAGAACCAAAAAATTTAAAATAGGTGATTGCTAATTCTTGAAAGTCTCTAACCGCAAATACACCCGCTATAGCTCCAAAAACACCAATCGGAGCAAATTTCATTACATAATTCACCATTTTCAAAACAATATGGGAAGTTTTGTCTAAAGCATTTACAACTGGTTTTACATAATCTCCTAAGGCAGCTGCCGCTAAGCCAAAGAAAATAGAAAAAACAACAATTTGTAAAATTTCATTTGTTGCCATTGCCTCAAAAATACTTTTCGGCACAATGTGCTCTATAAAATTATCGAAAGATATATTTTTAGTTTTTGCTGTCACTTCCGATGCAGCAGCTAAATCGACATTTGTCAAATTAAGCCCAACACCCGGCTCAAGTAAGTTTACAAAAAGCATTCCCAATAACAAGGAAATAAAGGAGGCTGTAAAAAACCAAGCTAATGCTTTTCCACCTATTCTACCTACCGCTTTAACATCCCCTAATTTAGCTATTCCAACAACTAAAGTTGTAAATACTAGCGGGGAAATTATCATTTGAACCAATCGAATAAAAATGGTCGCTAATACTTTTATTTTGTTGCTAAAAGATTGGGCTGATTCCGCAGAAATTGAATTATGAATAATTATTCCTAAAACAGCACCTAATAGCATTGCAATTAGAATTTGTCCTGTAAGGCCTGAGAAAAAAGATGGTTTCTTGGTTGTAGTTGAAGTCATTAAATTAGCATATTATTTTCAAGGTTATGATTCCGTATTTAGCTCGTCAAAATACGGAGTATGCAATTCTATTTTATGTACGTTTTATTAATCAAATAAAAATCAGCCAGTACAATTGCCGCCATAGCCTCTACAATAGGAACTGCACGGGGAACAACGCAAGGATCATGACGCCCTTTTCCGGTCATTTCAGTGATATTTCCTTTATTGTCTAGTGATTCTTGTTTTTGCATGATGGTTGCCACTGGCTTGAAAGCCACGCGGAAATAGATATCCATTCCATTACTTATTCCACCCTGGATCCCACCTGAAAGATTGGTTTTAGTTGTTCCATCGGGATTATACAAATCATTGTGTTCGCTTCCTTTCATTTTCGACCCACAAAAACCGCTTCCAAATTCAAATCCTTTTACAGCATTTATCGAAAGCATTGCTTTGCCAAGTTCAGCATGAAGTTTGTCAAAAACGGGTTCTCCTAAACCAATAGGTACATTTTGAATCACACAAGTTACGGTTCCACCTACGGTGTCCCCTTCTTTGCGAATATCGCGAATATATTCTTCCATCACTATTGCCAATGCTTCATCAGGACAACGAACAGGATTATTTTCCGTTTTAGAGAAATCTAATTCTTGGTATGGTTTTTCTAAAAAAATAGGGCCAACAGAAGAAACGTAAGCATTAATTTTAATTTCGGGCAACATTTGCTTTGCTATAGCTCCCGCAACTACTCTACTTGCAGTTTCACGAGCGGAACTGCGACCACCACCGCGATAATCACGCACTCCGTATTTCTTCTCATATACATAATCAGCATGACTCGGTCTGTAATTATCTTTTATATGAGAATAATCATCTGATTTTTGATTGGTATTAGGAATTATAAATCCTATTGGTGTTCCGGTGGTTTTGCCTTCAAAAATTCCAGAGAGAAATTGTACATCATCCGGTTCTTTTCTTTGGGTAACAATAGCCGACTGACCTGGTTTTCTTCTTGACATTTCTAATTGAATTGCTTCTAGATCTATTGCTATTCCTGAAGGACAACCATCAATTATTCCGCCTAAAGCGTCTCCGTGCGATTCTCCAAAAGTGGTTATTCTAAATAGTGTTCCGTAGCTATTTCCTGCCATTATGTTAAGTTTTGAGCAAAAGTACTATTTTAGTTTAAAGTTTAAAACTTTATCCCAAGATTTCAAGGTAAAGTTTAAAAAATTAGGAAATTATTGACCGTATACTGATACTAAATACTTCTTCTATTAATTTATTACCCTCTACTTATATTTGTTGAAAAAGAAAATCCAAATTAATATTTATAGATAAGAATAGCTTGAGCTATGGAAAGTAAGTTAAAACGCACCCGGATAGAAACACAACAAAAAAAGCAATAAAGAGTATACCATGATTCCCCAATCTATTGCCCTAAGAGACAAGATCTCCTTTTAAAATGTGCATATGTTTAACAATAAATTGGTTGCTACATAAATTTTTACAGGCAAATATTTATATTTAAATACCGTTATTAAAATCTTAAAAATTACAAAAACTGTAAATTATATAACTTTTCTGTATAATTTTATAAACTTTCATATCTAAGTAAACTCTATTTTTGCTCTAACAAAAACTCACTTATGAAAAAAATTATTTTATCAGCAATAATGTTAATTGGATTAGCATTTACCGCACAAGCACAAGACATTTCGAAAAATGCATTAGGATTACGTTTAGGTGGCAATAATGGTTTTGGTGGAGAACTTTCTTACCAAAGAGCATTAGGCAGCAACAATAGACTTGAACTTGATTTAGGTTGGAGAAATAGAAACAATTACAACAACAATGGTTACGATGATAATGCAATAAAATTAGCAGCTTTGTACCAATGGGTATGGAATATCGATGGTGGTTTTAATTGGTATGCTGGTGTAGGTGGTGGACTAGGTAGCTACGGTTATGATGATAATGATGGAAATTCTTACAATGATACTTTTGCATTTGCAGCTGGAGATATTGGTATAGAATATAATTTCGACATTCCTTTGTTAATTTCATTAGATTTCAGACCTGAGTTTGGAGGAAATGGATATTATGAAAACAATTATGGTTCTGATATTGCTTTAGGTCTTAGATACCAATTCTAATATTTATCCCAATAAATATACTTAAAACGCCACTATTTGTGGCGTTTTTTTTATTTAATAATAATCTCTTTTTTTGAATTTATTCTCACTACACAAAAAGGATTTGTAAAAGCCTGGGTAACCATTCCTCCTGGTTCAGGATTAGTTTCTTTTATAGTAACTATAATATTTTTATCCGTTTCAACTGCAGTCTCAACCCCTATAGAATACCCTCCTGATGTTTTTTCTCCCATATTTAAAACAATAAAATTAGAAGTCTGAATATCACTTGAACTAATTTTATCTTTTAGATTTTCGTCATTTTGCAACATTTTAATTTCATTTGGCTCCGAAAGAATCTCAAAAAAACGAATGCTTGCTCCTCCATCGGTTTGTTGTGTCAAGACTTCAAACAAAGGTCTTTTAGCCGTACTTTTTGTAGTAGAAGCTCCACAGGAAACTAATAGTACACCCAAAAATAACAACGGTAATTTTTTCATTTTATTTTTTTGATTTTATACATTAATTAAGAACTCTTTTGAAAAGGTAAGCCTATAGATATTTATTTATTGCTTTTTGATATAACTTTTCATACAAAGGCAAAATGTTCTTTATGTCAAATCTTTTTGCTACCGATAATGCATTTTCTTTGAATTTAGCAAGCGTCACGTCGTCTTTTAAAATTTTTAGCGCATTCTGAGCCATTTCATCAGTATTACCCACAGCACTCAAATATCCTGAAATTCCGTCAAAATTCACTTCTGATAAGCCGCCAGAATTACTAGAAATAACAGGAACCCTGCATGCCATTGCCTCAAGAGCTGCCAAACCAAAGCTTTCGGTTTCAGAGGGAAGTAGAAATAAATCTGTCAGGCAAAGAATTTTATCGATTTCATTGCTGTTTCCAAAAAATATCACTTTGTCTACAATACCTAATTCCTGACACAAATATTCCGCTTTCTCTTTTTCAGGACCATCACCCACCATCATTAATTTAGCAGGGATCTCTTTTTGAATATTATAGAAAATTTTGATCACATCCGGTATTCTTTTTACTTTTCTAAAGTTACTGATGTGCGTTATAATTCTTTCATTTTCCTTTGCCATTACCGAACGCTGACAAGGGGCACTGATCTCATTTATATTTTTATCCAATTCTATAAAGTTTGGAATAACCTCAATTTCGTTTTTAATATCAAATAATTTAAGGGTGTCATCTTTCAAACTTTGGGAAACTGAAGTAACAAAATCAGATTTATTGATACTGAAAGTTACCGCTGGTTTATAAAAGGGATGATTCCCGACTAAAGTGATATCAGTTCCGTGAAGTGTTGTTACCATCGGGATGTTGATTCCTTCATCTTTCAACATTTGTTTAGCCATGTACCCCGCATAAGCATGCGGAATAGCATAATGAACGTGCAGTAATTCAATTTTATATAACTTTACCATATCGACCAATTTACTTGACAAAGCCAGTTCATATGGTTGATAATGAAACAATGGATATTCCGGAACATTAACTTCGTGGTAATGCACATTGGGGTTTAAAAGAGCCAGTCGCACGGGCTGACTGTAGGTTATAAAATGTATTTCATGACCACGACGTGCCAATTCAAGACCTAATTCTGTAGCGACAACACCACTTCCTCCAAAGGTAGGATAACAAACAATTGCAATTTTCATGTATCTATTTTAATGAAACGAAATTAATAAAAATAGGAATGGGTTTTATGGAAATTTAAGTTAAATACTATCAAACTTAAAATTTCATTCGTTGAATTCTTACAGCGTTTAAAATTGCTAATAAAGCCACGCCGACATCTGCAAAAACGGCCTCCCACATCGTGGCTAATCCACCGGCACCCATAACTAAAACAATGACTTTAACTGAAAATGCTAAAGTAATATTCTGCCAGACGATTTGTTTTGTTTTTTTTCCAATATTTATTGCTGTAGAAATCTTAGTTGGCTGATCATTTTGAATAACAACATCTGCGGTTTCTATAGTTGCATCGCTTCCTAATCCTCCCATTGCGATTCCTACATCAGCCAAAGCTATTACCGGAGCATCATTTATGCCGTCACCCACAAATGCTATTTTTAAATTTTGTTCTTTTAGTTCTGCAACTTTTTGAACTTTATTCTCGGGTAAAAGCGATCCAAAAGCCGGATCAATATTTAACTCTTTTGCGACAAGCGAAACTATTGCCTGATTATCCCCTGAAAGCATTATAGTTTTAACCTTCAATTTGTGTAAACACTGAATTGCTTCTTTTGCATCCTCTTTAATTTCATCGGCAATAAGAAAGTAACCTGCATATTTTTTGTTAATAGCAACTACTATAATGGTAAATAGCATTGTGTCAATTTCGGCATCATAACTAATGTTGAATTTTTTCATCAGCTTAGCACTTCCTACCAAAATTTCTTTTCCATCCACCACCCCTTTCATACCATGACCCGCAATTTCCTGGACCTCAGTAACGGTAGTGTCTATAACAATACCCTTAGCATATTCAACTATAGCCGAACCAACGGGATGTGTTGATTTAATTTCAATTGCTGCAGTATATTTAACTAAATCAGCTTCAGCAATGCCCACGGCTACCACTTGTTGAACTTTAAAAACACCTTTAGTCACTGTTCCCGTTTTATCCATAACCACCACTTGAATACTGGCCAAAATATCCAGAAAAGTAGACCCTTTGATTAAAATTCCATTTTTACTTGCTGCGCCAATTCCTCCGAAATAACCTAATGGGATAGAAATTACCAAAGCACAAGGACACGAAATTACCAGAAAAATTAAGGCTCGGTACAACCAATCATTAAAAACATAATTTTCTACAAACAGTAATGGCAGTAAACAGATTCCTATGGCCAGAAAAACAACTATTGGCGTATAAATTTTGGCAAATTTTCTAATAAACAGTTCGGTTGTTGCTTTTTTAGCTGTAGCTTCCTGAACCATTTCAAGAATTCTGGATAATTTACTATCCGTAAAAAGAGCAGTAACTTCAACTTGAGCTACAGTGTTAAGATTAATCATTCCGGCAAGAACTATTTCACCACTTCGTTTCGTATCGGGTTTGCTTTCTCCTGTTAATGCTGCTGTATTGAAAGTGGCGTAATCTGAAAGCAGTTTCCCGTCTAAAGCTAGTTTTTCGCCTTGTTTTAACTGGATGATTTCACCAATAGCAATATCCGATGCTTTTTTCGAAATGGTTTCAAATCCTTTAATAACATTTGCTGAATCAGGTCGTTGGTCTAATAACGATTTGATACTTGATTTAGCGCTATTCACTGCTAACATTTGAAATAATTCTCCAATAGAATAAAACAACATTACAGCAACACCCTCTGCATATTGACCAATCGCAAATGCACCAATTGTAGCAATACCCATTAGAAAAAATTCTGAAAAAATATCGCCTTTGCGCATGCTTTCATATGCTTCTTTTAAAACCGGAAAACCTACCGGAATATAAGCAATGATATACCCGGCAATTCGAATCCAACCGTTAAACCACGATTGCGGAAAATAGTTATCAAAAAGTAACGCAATCAGCAATACTACTAAACTTAATAGTGAAGGTACAAACATTGTAAAAACACTTTTGCCAGGGTCTGAATGGTCGTGATTGTGCGCTTGCTGATTTTCAAAATCAGCAGCAGAAGAACAGCAGTCGTTCTCCTGTTGTTTAGGACTCCCTTTCTCTTTTAAAGAACAACAAGAACTTTTATCTTTGCTATTATTATCCATTACTTCAAAAAATTTATTTTTATCAAAAACAGAAAATCAATTTGTTGTTTCAAGACTCCATTACATTATTCTGCATACTCCGCATTCTCTTTAGCTCGTTTCCTATTCAACCATTTATTCATTTTGAAACAAAGATAAGCTGAACCACTTCCAATTATTGCGCCTACCACTACATCACTGGGATAATGTACACCCAAATGCATTCTTGAATACCCTACTGCTCCGGCCCATACAAAAGACGGTGCGATCACGTACCATTTAGGATATTCCATGCTTAACGATGTAGCCGTTCCAAAAGCTAAAGAAGTATGACCTGACGGAAACGAATCACCGAATGCTGATGAAGCTTGCTCAATATCAGGATAGGTTTCAAATGGCCTGGCTCTTTTTACAGCATGTTTTAGTGCAAATGTAATGAACCCATTCACTAAGAAAGTTTCACCAATAAAAACAGCTTGTTTTTTAATGGTTCCTTCTTTCTTTATCAATCCTACAGAATAAATAATAATAGGTGTTGCAATGCTAAAGGGAACAGCACTATTGGTAACTACCTTAAAAGCACCATCTAAGCTCTTATTCCTGTCCTTATTTACATCACGTAAAATAGCGATATCAATATTTTGTCCATTTACAAAAGTGATGCAAAAAAGCAGTAGCATTAAATTTACTATTGCACAACGCTTCCTTATATTTCTCATCAAACGCTTTTTATATCAAATATAGCATAATGCAAGATAAATTTTGGAACTAAATACTTCAAATAAAATTCACAGAAGCTATTTTAATAAAAATAGGCCAAATGAAATGGTTTTACTAATTTCACTTTGGCCTATAGACTACTTATTCCGCAATTATACTAATTTACAATTGCCTCATAAATCACCTTTTGTATATCTTCCCGGATATTTTCTTTGGATAATCTATTTTCGGCAGCAATTGGAAAAGTTCTGTTGGATAAAAACACATAGACGATTTGCGTTTCAGGATCCGCCCAAGCCATCGTCCCGGTATAACCAGTATGTCCAAAACTTGTCATGGAGGCGCAGCCACATGTAGGTCCCTCAGCACCCAATTGTGGTTTATCAAAGCCAACACCTCTCCTATTGCCCGCAGCACAAAAATAACAGGTATTGAAATCTTCAAATGTTTTCTCGGAAAAATACCGCCGATTGCCATAACTTCCTTTTTGCAGGTAAAGCTCCATTATTTTAGCCACATCCATGGCGTTCGAAAAAACTCCGGCATGACCTGAAACTCCGCCTTCTAAAGCCGACGACAAATCATTGACATACCCTTGCAAAAGTTGATGACGGAAGTAGGTATCTGTTTCCGTTGGAGGAATTCTGTTTTTATCAAATTTTGACAATGGATTGAAACTTGAATTATTCATTCCGAGTGAGCGATAAAAGTTTTCCTGAATTAAAACATCTAATGTTTTGCCGGTTGTTTTTTCTAAATAATCCTTCAGAATCATAAAAGTAAGATCGCTGTACTTGTATTCTTTTTTCAATGAAAGTTTACTCTTAACTATCATTTTCATTATTGTATCGCTAAAATCATTTCTAATAAAAAGACTGTCTGCCAATCGTTTAGAAAACATTTCTTCAGGAATTTTTCTAAAGTATTTATCAGATGGAAACTTTGATTTATCCATTGAAGCTTTATAAAAAGGAATTCCCGCAGCAAGTCCTGCATAATGAGATAATAAATCCTTAAAATTAATATTCGCCTTATTCGAATCTCTAAAAATGGGAGACATCGATCCTAATGTCGTTTCCAAATTTATTTTTTGCTGATCGTATTGCAACATTACATTAGGCAAAGTGGCCAGAATTTTTGTCAAGGACGCAACATCATAAATGTCTGAATTTTCAACTTTTATAGTTTTATCATAGGTGTGATGTCCAAAAGATTTTTGATAAATTACTTTCCCCTTTCTCGCGACCAAAACTTGAATTCCCGGAGTCATGCGAGAACTAATTGCTTTATTGGCGATACCATCAATTTTCGACAAAATATTAGAATCCATTCCTACATTTTCAGGAGTTGTGAATCCCAACCGATCTAATTTTTCGGTTACTAATCCATCATTCACTTTGAAGCTTGTATGGATCGAAACAGGTAGTTTTCCTTTGGCTTCAATCGCTCCAAAAATTAGTTCCGCCGAAACAACTTGTGCAATAGCACTATTTTGATAAGAAACGACCAATCCTTCTATAGCATCAAAATTTGTTATTGGTAATAAAGAATACGGCTTAGCAAAAATATCCAAAATGACATTGTTATTTTTGGCTAAAAAATTTATTTTAAACAACTCATTTGACCTTAAATCATCGTTTTTAAAAGCAACATCTGATTTATGATAACCAACGATTACAGTTGTAAACGGTTGCAATTTTACTTGCAAGCTGTCCAGATTAGCATCTGCAATTACAGTGACATCAGAGTATTTTTTCAAAGTTGAGACAAAAGCATCATTGTCGTCATCTCCAATTTTAACGTAGGCTATTTTTTGCTTGTCCAAACTTTTTATTGGTAAAATAGCAGCGGTGTTTTTTAGAACTGTAACTGCATTTTCGTACAACTCATACTGTAAAGCATTATTTTCAGGTGAATTTAAATCAGCATATAAATTAGCTGTTGTAACAGGCTTATAAGAACTTAAACCAGCTTTATATTTGAACTTTAATATTTTTTTAACCGAAAAAGCTAATCTTTCAGCTGAGAATAAATTAGCCGAATAGGCAAGTTTAAATTTTTCGATTGCCTCTGGAACATCTGCAGGAAATAACAATACATCATTTCCAGCCATAAAAGCTTCCATATTAATTTCAGAAGGTAACCTGGAGGCACTTACACTTTTCATATTCAGGGCATCGGTAAAAATAAGTCCCTTGAATCCCAATTCTTTTTGAAGAATATTTGTTACCACATTATAAGAAATCGACGACGGATAATTCGGTCTTGATTCTAAGCTGGGAACGTTTAAATGTGCCACCATAACAGAAGAAAGTCCTTCATGAAACATTTTTTTGTAAGGGTAAAACTCTACCTCCTGCAATCTTTCTTTAGAAAAATTAATTGTTGGCAATCCTTTATGAGAATCTGTTTCCGTATCACCATGACCCGGAAAATGCTTCCCTGTCGAAAATATTCCCTGACTTTGAACTCCTTTCATTAAAGCAACAGCGTGCTGTGTAACCTTAAACTTATCTTCGCCAAAAGAGCGAAAGCCTATTATGGGATTTCGGGGATTTGTATTGATATCGAGAACTGGAGCAAAGTTAAAATGCAGCCCCAATCGCTTGCTCTGCAATCCCATTTGAACACCAACTTTCTCTAACAATTTCATGTCCTGGATGGCTCCAAGTGTCATATTCCAAGGATAGGCAGCCGTAGAATCCAGGCGCATACCCAAACCCCATTCTGCGTCATTCCCAATAAACAAAGGTGTTTTTGATTTAGACTGAAAACGATTAGTTAGTTTTAATTGACGAACCGGACCACCTTGGAAGAAAATCAATCCCCCAATTTTGTTTTCCTGTATTAGTTTATCAATTGCGTTGAAGTGCACGGTATCTTTATTAGAATAAGCGGCAACCATAAATAGCTGCCCTAATTTTTCCTCTAAAGTCATGGCATTATAAAGACTATCAACCCACTTATTGCCTTCGGGTGACAATTCGAAAAGTTTAGGAACAGTACGAGAATTTATACTGTCCAAATCTTTTGTCTTGGACGGAACGTTGGTTAAAATTACTTTATTCTTATTAATTTTTGTACCAACACAACCAGCAGCAACAAAAAGAAATAAGACATAAAAAAAAACAATTTTGATGCCTATTTTTTTCATTGAACTATTTTTATTAAAAAAAGCGACTATGCCAGCTATCCATGGCTGGAACTTCCCACGATTCATTATATTCTTCTATATTATTAACCAGATTATTGAAAACTATAGTATTTTCAGTAACTGCTTTGTCTTTTACCATCTTTTTAAAATCAATCAAAGGCTTGTGCGCAATATGTTCGCCTAATTTAAAAGTCACATTCATTTTATCCAATAAATCAACAGCATATTTTTGTTCCAAGCTTTGGATAAATTCTACAGACGAATCTATAGAGCAGCCCGTGGCAGCCTGAACATCTTGATTTACAGCTATAATAATAAACCTGTTGTATTTCAATTGGTATGATGATTCTAAACTGTTACCATGAGCAGCCCAACCTTCAAGAAAAGATTGCAAGGCAGTTTCGATTTCGGAAAATTCGGCATCCGAAAATTTTCTGTTCGACTGATAAATCCAGATTTTGGATTCTTCGGGTAAATTTTCAAATGGAACGTACATGATATTTAAGTATAAATTGTGAACTATAAATTTAAAATGAAAGTAATAAATATTGAAACAATACTATATTACAAATCTTGAGCATTTGCAATCAATTCTGCGATGTCCATAACTTTTACTTCGCCTTCCTTTTCTTTATTTTTAATACCATCAGTCATCATCGTATTACAAAAAGGGCAACCAGCAGCTATTATTTCTGGCTTTGTTTCTAAAGCATCTTCCGTTCTTTCAATATTGACTTCCTTG
Organism: Flavobacterium rhamnosi; assembly: GCF_048286515.1. Classification (NCBI taxonomy): domain Bacteria; kingdom Pseudomonadati; phylum Bacteroidota; class Flavobacteriia; order Flavobacteriales; family Flavobacteriaceae; genus Flavobacterium; species Flavobacterium rhamnosi. The sequence goes on from NZ_JBLVPS010000023.1 coordinate 25,892, forward strand.
TTTCCAGGCTCGGCATCCTTAAACATTTGGGCACCACCGGCACCACAACATAATCCATTTGCTTTAGAACGCTTCATTTCCACTAATTCGGCATCCAACTTAAGAATCAAATCCCTTGGCGCTTCATACACATTATTGGCTCTTCCCAGATAACAAGGATCATGAAAAGTGATTCTCTTTCCTTTAAATTGTCCCCCTTCAATGGTCAATTTTCCAGTATCCAACAACGATTTTAAAAACGTTGTATGATGAACGACTTCGTATTTACCGCCTAATTCAGGATACTCATTCTTTAGTGTATTAAAACAATGAGGACAAGCCGTAACAATTTTTTTAGCTTCATATGCATTTAAAACCTCAATATTCATCATGGCCTGCATTTGAAACAAAAATTCATTACCCGCTCTTTTGGCAGGATCACCGGTACAGCTTTCTTCAGTACCAAGCACGGCAAAAGAGACATTTGCACGATTTAAAATTCGTACAAATGCCTTAGTTATTTTTTTTGCTCTATCATCAAAACTTCCTGCACAACCTACCCAAAATAAAACTTCTGGTTGTTTACCTTGAGCTAACATTTCGGCCATGGTAGGCACTATCAAACTTTCCGACATATATTTTTGTTTAAAGCTTAAGTTCAAAGTTTCAAGTTCTGAAATCTGAAATCTATTATCTATTCGTGCTGACCGTCATCAAAAACTTGAATGGTAACCTCTTTATCAACCAAATCGGTAAATTTCCCTCTGTAACGAGTTGCTTTTACTAAATGGTTATCAATCCAATGGTAGTTTCCTCCTCTTGGTTTCCCCATTACCATTCCATGATATTTGAATCCAAATCTATTCAACCATTCTTCAGTAACTTCTCTGTGCGCTTCTGTTCTTGAAGTAAAAAAGAATATAATATGACCTTCATCATACCATTTATTCAATGTAATTAATGCGTCAGGATATACTTCAGCAGTTGCCATTCTTTCTGGTTCTTCATTAGGAATATCATCACAAATTGTTCCGTCAATATCAATCAAATAATTTTTTACACCATCTGGCAATATTGGACTTATGTGTTGTCCATTTTCTGTTGCCTCAACTAATTTTTTGTCTAAATCTTCTGTGTTCATCTTACGTTTTTTTCTAATTTATTTTTGTCAAAAATGATTAAAAAACTCCTAACCTCGCTTTATAGAAACTTTTTATTTTAATTTATATACTACTTTATTCATTTTTCCAATTCAATCGATCTTGCTGATTGTATTGCCAAGGTGCACCATTATTTTCTATATTGGTCATCATAGCATTTATAGGCATTGGCGCGGCACTTTGCTCCATTACCAGATAGCGTCTCATATCAATAATAATAGACAGCGGACTTATACTTACCGGACATTCCTCTACACAAGCATTACAGGAAGTACAGGCCCATAGTTCTTCCGGTGTAATGTAATCGTTCAACAATCCTTTATTATCCGGAACGAAAACACCTTTATTAGCATCAATATTTCTTCCAACTTCTTCCAGTCTGTCTCTTGTATCCATCATGATTTTACGAGGAGACAATTTTTTCCCTGTTATATTGGCAGGACATGCCGAAGTGCAACGCCCGCATTCGGTACACGTATAAGCGCTCAATAATTGTACCCAATTTAAATCCTGAACATCACTAGCGCCAAACTTAGCCGGCACTTCATTTTCATTAACTGGTGCCGCAGCAAATGGATCTGCAGTAGGATCCATCATCATTTTCACCTCTTTAGTAACAGATTCCAGATTATCAAATTGACCTTGTGGGTTTAAATTTGCAAAATACGTATTTGGAAATGCTAATAGTATGTGCAAGTGTTTTGAAAAATAGAGATAGTTCATAAATATCAAAATTCCGCTAATATGCAACCACCAAAATATTTCTGTAAGAAGCATTACTAACTCATTTGACATTCCGTTGAACCATGGTTCGATGAACTGACTTATAGGAAATGAACCTGCTTTGATAAAATGAGAAAAACCACCAGGTATATTTTGCAAGTGCAAATCTGAAGCATTCATTAATAAAAACAACGTCATCAAAACTACTTCAAAATAAAGAATATAATTAGCATCCTTTTCAGGAGAACCTTTTAAATCAGAATTTGAAAATCGTTTTAATTTGATAATATTTCTTCTTATCCAAAAAGTAAACACCGCAATTAAAACTAAAAGTGCCAATATTTCAAATGAGGCAATTAATACATTATAAAAAGTCCCTAAAAAAGCAAAAATTCTATGCGTACCAAAAAGACCATCTATGATTATCTCCAATAATTCAATATTGATGATTATAAAACCTACATAAACAATAATATGAAGTACACCTGCAACAGGTCTTTTTACCATTTTAGACTGACCAAGAGCTATCATAGCCATGTTTTTCCAACGTATTGCAGCGTTGTCTTTTCGATTTACGGCTGCACCAAGATTAATATTCCTGATGATTTTTTTTATATTACTATAAAAATACCCGAAACCGATAGCTAATAATATGGCAAATAATATATTGTCTAAATAGCTCATATTGCTAGTTTTTTTCTTTTAGTATAGAATCATTTATCGGTGTAACATACGGCTTATTTTTCTTTCCAAATAAAGAAACGTTAACATACCTTGTCGGAGATAATCTTATGTCCTGCAATAACAATTCTAATTCTTTTGTTGTTGCTTTAATATTTTGGTAGAAAGCTTCATCGTTTAACAACTTACCCATTGAACCTTTTCCTGATTCCAAACCACTCATAATACCATCCACTCTTGCCAGGGTTTTATTTAGATTTTTAACCGTTTTTCCAAGATCTGCTTTGCTTAGTGAATCCGATATTTTAGAAAAATCACCCGTTATTTTATTAAAGTTCGTTACAGCTACTTTTATTTGAGCTTTATTATCATCTAACAATGCATTGACACTTATGGTAGTTTTGTGAAATTGCGCTATAGTCTTGCTTAGCTCTGCTAAACTAACCTTCAAATTTTCCTGACCGTTTTTATCCAAAACATTGTTAATCCCTGATAAAAGTTTATCAGTATTAGCCATAACCCTTTCTAATTTTTCCTGCAGAGGAGCTAATTTATCTCCAACTTTATCCGTAAGTCCTAATTTTGTGGTTCCCAGTAATTTTTGACCATCAACAGCTAGGGCTTTATCATTAAAATTCGGATTGATTGCAATTTGTTTTCCGCCAATAAATCCAGGCTCATAGATAGAAGCGGTACTGGATTTCGATATAGGGAAATCCGTTTTTAATTGCAATTCAACCAATAATATTCCTGTATTTTCATTTATTGTAATACTGTTTACTTTACCGATAACCAAACCGTTCAGGGTAACTGGTGCTGAGGCTGCTAATCCTTCTACACTTTCATATTCTACATAAAATGTTTTATAATTAGTAAAAAGATCCCTTCCTTTTAAAAAACTGTAGCCCCAAATGAATAATAAAATAGATGCAATGACTAGTATGGCAGTTTTAATTTCTCTTGTTATTTTCAAAATATAAATGTTTGTGCAAAATTAATATAAAATATTTAACTTGTTATTATTATTTAAGCGCTTCTTGAATACTAATTTTTTCTCCATTTTTAAATGCAATTAAAAAAGCCGAATCATATCCTTTTTCTTTTGCTTCCTGTAATTGCTTTTTTGCCTCATCATAATCCGGAGTTTCACCATACATATATTTGTAAACTCTGTTATCATAAGCGACAGAAATATTTTTCAGTCCTTTAAAATTTTTAGGCGCTAATTCCACTTTTCTAACACTGGCAGAAAGTTGCACTTTGAATAAAGCAGAAGAATTGCCTGCACTTTTCACTGTTTTTTCCGAAGAATTTAAATTTGCTTTAGGCTTTATTGCGGTTGAAGTGTCTTTTATCGGCTTCTCAATAATTTTCTGAGATGGTTTCTCATCAAAAATCTCAGTTTCTCCATTTCCATAATAATCAGTCTTATAACTTACAATAGCTTTTGCAATGGCTTTAGCAATTTCATTTTGACCTTCCTCAGAATTTAAAGTATTGCCCTCAATGGAATTAGAAATAAAACCCATTTCTATCAATACCCTTGGCATGTACGCTTTGTGCAGTACCATAAAAGGAGCTTGTTTAACGCCTCCGCCTCTAATTTTTTTCCCTAAATCCCCAAACTCTTCTTCTATTTTGCTTGCCAGAGAAATACTGTTGTCTAAATACTCCTCCTGCATCAAAGTCATTCCTATCATTGTTTCCGGAGAGTTCGGATCAAACCCTTCGTATTTTTGTTTATAATCCTTCTCCAAGGTAATTACAGAGTTCTCTTTTTTGGCAGCTTCAAGGTTAGAGGCTACTTTATTCATACCCATAACATACGTTTCGGTACCATCAGCCGCTGTATTTCTGTTTGCATTACAGTGAATCGAAACAAAAATATTTGCGTCTGATCTATTGGCGATATTCGCCCTTTCAATTAAATCAATAAAAACGTCCGTTTTTCTGGTATAGGTAACACTAATTTTAGGAGTTGCCTCTAATATCTTTCCGACTTTTAAAACTACAGCCAGAGCAATATTCTTTTCAACACGACCTTCATATACAGCACCAAAATCATGCGCACCATGACCCGCATCTAAGGTTACTCTAAATATATTGGATTGGCTATAACTTGTAAAAGAAACTGTCGCGAGCAGGAGAAAAAATATTATTTTAATTTTATAGGTGATATGCATAAATCTAATAGTTAATTTTAATTAAAACACTAAGGTTATAAATTCTTTATTTGATTATTTTTGACAAAAAATTATATGTAAGTTTGACATCTCAAAAAACAGGCCATAATTTTACAAAAATAGCATTTAAACCTTTGCATACAAACTTATTTAATATCGTTTTATTATCAATTTTCCTAACAATAGGATCTGCTAAATTATATTCACAAGATATAACAAAAAAAACAACAGTTATACCTACTAAAAAACAAACAGATAGCACCAAAACCGTCGCCGGGAATCCTAAAAATTCAATTACAGATATAAAAAAAGAGACAGATTCAGTAAAAAAAGACACTGTCAAACTCAAAAAAGCATTTCTTGATGGTAAAGTAAAATACACCGCTGAAGACTATGCCAAAATTGATCAGAAGAAAAAACTTATCACCCTATATAATAAAGCGGAACTGTATTATCAAGATGTTGAATTAAAATCAGGGATTATCGTCATGGACTATGAAAAAAACGAAGTCTATGCTGGTCGAATAAAAGACTCCACCGGAGCATACACACAATATCCTAACTTCAAACAAGGATCCAATGTCGTAGAACCAGATTCCATTCGTTTTAATTTTAAAACTAAAAAAGCCTTGATTTGGAATTCACGATCAGATCAAGGAGAATTTAAAATAAAAGCAGCTATTACCAAAAAAGAAAACGATTCGGTTTATTTTCTAAAAAAAGCGCGATTCACCACATCAAAAGATGTGGATAATCCAGAATATTATTTTCAAACCAATAAAGTTAAATTTATTCCTGGTAAAAAAGTAGTAACCGGCTTAACCCATATGGTTATTGCTAATGTACCGACTCCAGTGGCTTTACCTTTTGCTTTTTTTCCAATGAGTAAGGAAACCAGCGTTTCTGGATTGATTTTACCTAGTTATAATGATTCTAACACCAGAGGCTTTTCTTTACAAAATGGAGGTTATTATTTTGCCCTTAGCGATAATTATGATTTAACTGTTTTAGGCGATTATTATACCAACGGTAGTTACGGAATGCGTTTTGAGTCGAGTTATGCGGAGCGCTATAAATATCGAGGTAATTTGAATGTACGATTTGAAAATTTAATTAACAGTGAAAGAGGTTATCCTGATTATTCAAAACAAAAAATTTACAACATACAATGGTCTCATTCAAAAGATTCAAAATCGAACCCAAACTCCAGTTTTTCAGCTTCTGTAAACCTTGGGAGTAGTAAATATTTCAAACAATCTATAAATCAAGCCAATATAGGTTCGAATCTTAATAATACATTAAGCTCATCTGTCTCTTATAGCAAAACATTCAATTCGGTGCCACAGGTTAGAATGTCACTAACCGCAACACATTCTCAAAACACACAAACGGAAGAAATCAATATGACTTTACCAACACTTCAAGTAAGTGTGGATCGGTTGTATCCTTTTGTTGGAAAAGATGGCGCTAAAAAAGGCTTCTTTAAAAATATCAATCTACAATATAATTTAAGCGGTAAAAACAGCATTACAACTAACGATTCTTTATTTTTTAAACCTGAAATGTTTAGAAATGCAAAAACAGGTATTGAACACACTATCCCATTAAGCACCAATTTTAAATTATTTAAATACTTCAGTGCTTCCTCCTCCTTTAATTACAAAGAAGTTTGGTACACCAAAACTATTACTAGAAGCTATAACGACGAGCAAAGTAAAGTAGTCGATAATGTAGTAAATGGATTTGATGCTTTTAGAACGTACTCGTTTTCATCAAGTTTAGGAACTACCATATATGGTACTTTTAATTTTGGAGCGGATAAAAAAATAAAATCTATTCGACACGTCATGCGACCATCGGTTTCATATGGCTATACTCCCAGTTTTGAGAAATATTACGACACCTACGCCTCAGATGCAACCGGGACTATGATAAAACAATATTCTCGATTTGAAGGTGGGATTTTTGGAGCTCCAGGGATATCAAACTCAAATAATTTAGGTTTTGATTTGAGCAATACTTTTGAGGCTAAAGTAACAGATAAAGACAGTACGAAGGTTGAGCCAAAAAAAATAATGTTGCTAAACAATTTAAATCTTTCGACTAGTTATAATCTTAACGCTGACGGGGTAACTTCCCTTGCTTTTTCTCCCGTTAGAGTTAGCGGAGGAACGCAACTTTTTGCCAACAAAATGAATGTAAATTTTGGTGCGACCTTAGACCCTTATGCAATTGATAATGCAGGCACGAGAATTAATGTTTTTAATATTGATAATGGTGGAAGTCTTTTTAGAATGACTAGTGCAAATATGACCTTAAATTATGCTATATCGAGCAAAGAAAAAGACAAAGTTAAGAAAGACAAAAACGTTCAAAGTGAAAGAAATGGTGGTCGGGAAGATGATCTATTTGGAACAAATACTGACTTAAGTGATAATAGAAGAAGCCAATTCGATGAAAGTGAAGAAGAAGGCGATGATGTAATTTCAGAATTTTTTAGTGCAAAACTGCCTTGGGATATGACTTTTGCCTATTCCCTAACCTATGGAAACAACAATCGAGAAAAAAAAATCATAGGGAATTCCATAATGATTTCTGCCAATGCAGATATAACTCCTAAATGGAAAGCAGGCGTATCAACGGGTTATGATTTTGTACAAAAAGGAGTTACATTCACCCAACTTCGTTTCGAAAGAGATTTGTTGAGCTGGAGAATGGATTTCAATTGGACGCCATTTGGAACAAATGCAAATTGGGGATTCTTCATTGGGATTAAATCGGGTGTCTTAAGTGATATTAAGTTCGACAAACGAAGTAGTACCAATAGGTAATTACACTTGATTAATCAATTGAATAGACTAAATATTCCACTATATTCTATTATTCTATTTAACAGAAATAATTTAAGGAGACTAAAACAACAATTAATACATCAATTTTTATGAAAAAAATAATTTTTACCGAAAACGCACCTGCGCCACTTGGTCCATACAATCAGGCTGTTCTAAAAGGAAATATGCTTTTTACATCAGGTCAGATTGCACTAAATCCAGCTAATGGAGAACTAGTTACCGCTACAATTGAAGCTGAGACAGAACAAGTGATGCAAAATATGAAAGCAGTTTTAGAGGCTGCTGGAATGACATTTGAAAACGTAGTAAAAACTACAATATTCATAATGAATATGAATGATTTTGCCAAAATAAATACTACTTATGGTTCTTATTTTAACGAAAAAACCGCTCCAGCTCGTGAAACGGTTCAAGTGGCTTGTTTGCCAAGAAATGTAAATATAGAAATTTCTATGATTGCAATGCTATAGCATTTAGCAGTAATTGTGCCGTTGCCTCATTTGTAGCCAATGGCACATTATGTACATCACAAACACGAATTAACATATTGATATCCGCTTCATGAGGGTGACTTGACAATGGATCTTTAAAAAAGAAAACCATTTTAGTCTTACCTTCTGCAACTCTGGCTGCAATTTGAGCATCGCCTCCCAACGGGCCTGAAAGCATTTTTGTTACTTTAAAACCAGAATTTTCAGCTTTGCCACCAGTTGTTCCGGTTGCAATCAATTTAATTTTTTCTTCTTGTAAAATCACTTTGTTTTTTTCTAAAAACTGAACTAAGTCTGCTTTTTTACCATCATGCGCAATAATTGCAATCTCCATAAAATTTATTTATTAGCAATATGATACGCAATAAGTCCATCAATTGGTCTTCTTAGTACGTTACCTAATCTTAATTCATATTTATCGAAAGTCTCTTGCAACTCATCTTTCAAATAAAATGCAATAGAACCTACAAAGTGAACAGGTACTTCTTTGCAATTCTCATATTGTTTAATATAATTTTTGACAAAAGATTTCATTCCTTTGAATATAATTTTCCTGCAAAACTCAGTCTCTTTATGTTGAATTAAGAATTTAGCAAATGTTGCTAAATAAGCATTAGGGTTCGCTTCTTTGTATAGTTTACTTTTAATAGCGTCTGGATCTAAATCATACTCTTTTTCAAATTCAGCTGCCAGTTCCTTTGGCATTTTGTTGAAATAATATTTTCGGATTAATTCTTTACCAAAAACATTACCGCTACAATCATCCATTACTATATAACCTAATGATTGTACTCTTTGGTGCAATTCTTTTCCATCAAAATAGCTACAGTTAGAACCTGTACCTAAAATACTGACAATTGCTTTTTCACCTTTAGGTGTGGTGGCATAAACCGCAGCATAAGTATCCTCTTCTACAACAATAATTGCATTGGTAAAATAGTTTTGAAAAATTTGAGAAAGTGATATTTTCATTCTGTCTGTTCCACAACCTGCTCCATAAAAAAACAAATGAGTCGCTTCCTTTTTATTTTGTAAAATGTCAAAACGGTCATTTAAACGTTCAACAATTTCATCTCCATCTAAAATTTCCGGATTCAACCCTAAAGTTTGTGTTGTAAACAATACTTTTCCATCGTCATCTATCGCAATCCAATCGGCTTTGGTAGAACCACTATCAACTAATAATCTCATTTTTTTTGGTTTTTTTGGTTTTTTTCTGTTTCGTTTTTTTCTTCTTTAAAAAGTATGCTGTAAAAAAATTTCCATTTTAAAAAAGTAAACAAAAAATAAAATCCCGTTAAATATAATATAACGGGATTTGTAAATATAAAGAATTATTTTAAACCTGCAATGTGTACAGATAAATCAATTAATTTGCTAGAATATCCATATTCATTATCATACCAAGATACAATTTTGAAAAAAGTTGAATTCAAACCAATTCCTGCATTAGCATCAACTATAGACGTTCTTGAATCAGAAACGAAATCCTGAGATACAACTGCATCTTCAGTATATCCTAAAATACCTTTCATAGTAGTTTCAGAAGCTGTTTTCATAACAGACATGATTTCTGCATAAGAAGTTTCTTTAGCTAATTTCACTGTTAAATCTACAACAGAAACATCAACTGTAGGAACACGCATTGACATACCTGTTAGTTTTCCGTTTAATTCTGGAATAACCATACCAACTGCTTTTGCAGCACCAGTACTAGAAGGAATCATATTTACAAGAGCTGATCTACCACCACGGTAATCTTTTCTTGATGGTCCATCATTTGTCATTTGAGTAGAAGTAGTTGCATGAACTGTAGTCATCAACCCCTCAACAATTCCAAAATTGTCATTAAGAACTTTTGCTAATGGAGCTAAACAGTTTGTAGTACAAGATGCATTTGAAACCACTGTATCACTTGCCAAAGCTTTGTCATGGTTTACTCCCATTACGAACATTGGAGCATCAGCAGATGGTGCAGAAATAATTACTTTTTTTGCTCCACCAGCAATGTGTGCTTTTGCAGTTTCAATAGTTGTAAAGAAACCTGTACATTCAGCAACAACATCAACATCTACTTCATTCCATTTTAAGTCAGCAGGATTTCTTTCTGCAGTAATACGAATATTTTTTCCGTTTACATAAAGTTTTCCTTCTTTCACTTCAACAGTCCCATTGAAACGACCGTGAACTGAATCATATTTTAATAAATAAGCTAAATGATCTACTTCTAATAAATCGTTGATAGCTACAACCTCTACATTATCTCTGTTGAAAGATTCTCTGAATACAATTCTTCCAATTCTTCCAAATCCGTTTATTCCTAATTTTACTTTTGACATTTTACTTTAATTTTTGTTTGTATTTATTTAACTTATATAAAGTCTAATTTCCTCACAATAAACTTTAACCACTTCTATGTTGACATTATATCTGAAACTCTTAATAACTCTCTGTCAATTTCTGTTTTACCTTTTATGGCTTGTTCCAAAGGTGTTAAGGCCACTTTATCACTTTGTAGACCAACCATATAATTTGATTTGCCTTCCAATAATGATTCAACCGCTTTAACTCCTAATCTACTCGCTAAAACTCTGTCGAAACAAGATGGAGAACCACCTCTTTGCATATGACCCAGAACAGATACTCTCACATCATATTCAGGCAAATTAGCTTCAACATAATCTTTCAATTCGAATACGTTTTTACCAATTTTATCCCCTTCTGCGATAACAACGATACTGGATGATTTTCCCGAAGCTTTACTTTTTTGTAATGATTCTAATAACCTTTCCAATCCTAAATCTTCTTCTGGAATTAAAATCTCTTCAGCTCCTGCACCAATCCCTGCATTCAATGCAATATGTCCAGCATCTCTCCCCATTACCTCTACAAAGAATAAACGGTTATGAGAACTTGCAGTATCTCTAATTTTATCAATTACATCAACCACAGTATTTAAAGCCGTATCATATCCTAAAGTATGGCTGGTACCAAAAATATCATTATCAATAGTACCTGGAATTCCCATAACTGGAAAACCAAATTCAGTATTAAATAATAATCCTCCGGTAAAGGTTCCGTCACCTCCGATTACAACTAAGGCATCAATTCCAGCTTTTACAAGATTTTCATGTGCTTTCTTTCTGCCTTCAGGAGTTCTGAATTCTGTAGAACGAGCCGATTTTAAAATCGTCCCACCTTTATTTACAATGTTATTTACACTGCGAGGTCCCATTTCTTTGAAGTCACCTTCAATCATTCCTTGATATCCTCTATATATACCTATGCATTCTATATTATGATAAGCACATGTTCGAACAACTGAGCGTATTGCTGCATTCATTCCTGGCGAATCTCCACCAGAGGTTAGAACACCAACCTTTTTTATTGTTTTTGGCATTATTTAAGTATTAAAGTGTAAAATTAGCAAACATTCAGCACTTTTAAAGCTGCATTTTTTATAAATTAGTAAAGCGCTCCAAATTCAAACGTTTTCGTTAATAAGTTTTTAAAAAACCAAAATAAAACCTATTTTATTTAACAAAATTAAAAAAAAATCAATTATTATTTGATAATTAACAATTATTTAGATTTTTAAACTCGCAATTCAAAAAGCTTAAAATAACTATAACTACCCGGTAGTCCCCGATTTAGGTACAGTGTTATCGCAACTGATTCAAGAAATAACGAAATACCTATATCAGTATTTATAAAGGAACACTTATAAATCTTCTATCGAAATTCAGGTGTAGAACAAACAGACCAAAAACATTACTCCTCTTCAGGAAGTACAGCATCCTGATTTGCTTTCTGTTTTTTTGTAGCAGGTTTTTTAGACTTCATAAAATTAATATAGTCCGGAGACAAGTTGGAATCCTGATCTTCAGCTGCTGATTCCGACTGGATTTCAAGTTGATGTTTCTTAAATATTTTATTCACTAATTCTTTAAAAGTATCAAAATCTACTTCATAAGAAACCCCTAAACCTTGTGTATATCCAATTCCCTGCCCTATGTAATTAATATCATTTTCTTTATTAAAAAGACGCAGATTCATTGTTCCATCTTCGTTAACCCTGTAAAGCACCTCTAAATCCCCTACAATTGCAGATTCATTTATTCCGCCAAAAGGAACCCCAACTTTACCATTAATCGTAATCCTTTCATTAATTTTTGACGAAATAGTTGCCACAAATCTTCCATCTGTTTCTCTACCTATTCTTTTATCTGCAGAAACAAAATTGATTCCCACTTTGAATTTTTCATTTTCCGTTTGAATTATGCCTCCTAATAAGCTTGTCGCTGTTTCAAATAAACTTGCGGAAAAATCAGATTGATTTACCCCTTCCGGACTTAAAAAACCACCGGAAGATAACAGATACAATGCTTGAGTTTGCCTAACATCCTTATCATTTAACTTGTATTGAATTTCTGATTTCAAAACATTGCTTACTGTTGGGAACTCTATATTAAAATCAGGTTCAGGACTTGTTAAATCACCACGAAGACCTATAATTACTTCAACAGGAACTTTAGTATTAAAGGAAGAATTTTCTAACAACACTGCTGGATTTGCTATTGTTTTATATACGGCCTCCAGATTCAGTTGTGCTTTCATAGGATTGCCTTCCCAAGAAATTGACCCCCCTTTTTTGACAGCAAACTTTTTATCAATAAATCCACCGTATTTAAAGTTATACGTTCCCTCATAGGCCTGGAAATCGCCCCACATATTGAACTTACCCAATGTGTTTATCTTAAACAATAGCGATCCAAAACCTTTTCCTTTCATCCCATGTCCGGTATTTCTATCCAAAATAACTTCCACTTCAGCAGCTGGTGTGATATCAAAATCAAACTCTAATTCAAGTCCGCTATAATTTCTGGTACTCTCAAAAATCCCTTTTTCGATATTGTACTTTTCTTTAGCGGTCACAAAATGAATAAATTTATTGTCACTTACACTTTCAGCATTATTAATCGGAATTTTTATTGCAGTTCCTTTTTCTGATTTCGCATCAACTTTAATAAATAAAGAGTTCTTAGGCCCTTTTATTGTTGCCGTCCCATCTATAAAAGCAGTACCATAATAAGCGGCATCATCGCTGTCTTTTGTATCTAAGGCTAAAAGCCTTTTCGAATTAATGGTTAAGTCTAACTTCCAGTCCGAAAAATTATTATGTTCCACACTTCCATTCAAAGTTCCTTTGGTTCCGTATTTGGTATCTGTTAGGGTGTTATTTCTAAACAAAAACTTTTCATCGGCCAAATCAATGATTGTTTTATCTTTTAATTCGTAGTCCGTACCCAAATATGGAACAGTCAATCCTGCATTGTCTACAAAAAGACGCCCATTGATTTCTGGCTTTTTAAGATTTCCCTGAATAACTGAATTACCGGATACTGATCCTCTAATATTTGATAAAACCTCCCCTCCCAGTGAGCTTAATGTCCCCAAATTGAATTTCTCAAATTTCAGTTTTAAATCTAAAATTGTTTCCTTATTTACGATTTCAAAAGTACCGTTGGCATTGAAAGATTCTACATTTTCATTTTCAATATTCGAATTTATTGTAAATTTCCGGAAGCTTTCATCTCCCTCAATATTAAAACTCAAAATACCTAAATCCGTATTATTCACATTCAATTGATCAATTACAATGGAAGAAGTTGGCTGATAAACATTTTTATCCTGCTTATAATTTACTTCCCCATTTATATTTCCTTTAAAAACAAATTTGTCATTATCAGGTGTAATTTTGTTTAGATCAACATCTTTAAAACTCAGCTTTAAATCTTTAAAGGCAGGCCCTTTTAGGTCCCCCATGAGTGAAATTTCCTGATCTTCGTGAGACAATACGATATTATCAATATTGAAATCTTTAAATTCTTTATCAAAAACAATTTGATTATCAGCAGTCTCTTTTGCATTCAAAAACCATAGATAGTCCTTAAACTTAACTTCGGATTTACTAATTCCAACAACGTTTTTATTGTCTTTATTTATAGTGTGATATAAATTTAAATTATAATAATCTTCCCCACTCGTCCCTCCTTTAAATTCCGAACGGAAGAATAATGTATCTTTCATAGTTACATTTATCAGACTAAAATCCCGAATTTTATAATATTTAGTTTTTATGCTATCCAACTCTATATAAGCATTATAAAGTGGATTTTTATTATCGACTGAAATTCTGATATTATCAAATGTATTATCTGATGCACTAATTTTAGGCGAATTAAAATTGAGTTTAAATTCTTGATTATCCGAGTTAATACTTCCTTTCACAATCGTATTAGATCCGATTGAAATTTCCGGATAAAATATTTCGATGATTTTATTATAAATAGTAAAATCAAATTTCAGAAACTGTCCTTTTTTTACCTTATTTGGTTTGTAATTTGTATAAAGACTCCCCAAAGAATTTGTCACTAAGTTTTTAAGCTGACTAAATTCATACCTACCTACTATTTCACCCTGAACAATATCGGGAGAATTCACGTTTATTGTTCTGATTCTACTTTGGTCAAAGCTGGAAATTATGGTAAAGTCATCAAAATTATAGGTTCCCTTTGCATTTTGATAAGAGGTTTTATTGATGTAAACATTTCCCTGAAAATTTTCTATAGTATTTCCTGTTGCCTGAACTACAACATCCCCTTTGAAAACAGATACCGAATCTTTTATTAACTTTAATTTAGATAAGTCTGCATTTTCAACATTAATATGAAAATCATATCGGCTGTCTTTTTTACTTAAATCCAATAAACCATCAAAAGTCATACTCAAATTTGGATCATTTATAGAAATCTGACCTTTGTAATTCGGCAATTTGAAAGTACCATTTACAACAACATTTGTGTAGGTATAATTTTTATAATCTATTTTTGTAACATCACCTTTAATAGCGGTATCTAAATATTTTTGTTTAAATCCTTTTCCGTCAACATCAATATTTAAAGTCACCCTTCCAAGATCTTTTTGTTCGAATAAAGTTCCAATATCAAAATTTTCTAAAATTACATTTCCTATATAAGAAGCCTTGTCAATTACATCAATATTTTGTATTTCCAAAATAGAAGTCACTTTTCCTAATGCCGTTATCATAGAAAAATCAGCTTCAACAGCAGTAGTGGAAACACTCGAGGTTCCGGAGGCTGAAAATCTACCCAGTTTTTTTAAAGAAGTTGGTAATTTATTTCCTAAGATATTAGGCAGTATGACTACCAAATCCTCATAGCTGGAAGTTAACTTATCAAATTTAGCATACATGGAGAATTTTTGACCTTTTTTGGCAAATAGATTTTTAAAATTGATATCACCGTTCATTTGTGTCTTCCGGTCATCAACCAATTCCAAGTTGCTAAATTTTAAATCATTAAGAGTTCCTTTAATACTTGTCTTAGTGTAAAAATGTTGGTTTTTACCTAATTCCTTATAAAAATAGCGAATATCATTCGAAGATATGGAAGCAGAATTCAATTTAATATCAAACTGGACTTTATCCGTAAAATTGGAGAAATCTTCTATTTTATAATTTAATATGACGGTCCCGTTTACTGTTGATTCCTTTGTTAATAAATCAAGCTTTTCAAGTTTTATATTTTTTTTCGAATAGCTGAATTTTGAGCTTAAGTTTTTTACATACAAACCCCGAAAATCTAAAAATGACATCTTGTTTATATTGGTTGTCACATCCGGGCCGTATATTTGAAAGTCACTTACTGCGGCGTTAAGCTTAGTAAAATCAAGATCTTTTGGATTCTCCCTATTATCATCAGTCAAAATAAAATGTCCGTCATAAATTTGCAGCTTATTTGCTTTCAGCAAAAACTTCTTAGCTGATGGTTTGCCAGTTTCAAAGGCTATAATAAATTTGTCCAGGTTGGATTCTTTCTCATTTTTATACGTTCTTAAATTAAAAAGTAAACCATGCAAATCCAAATCATCGAAAATTAAATCGCCATCTAACAATCTTTTCCCTTCTAAAATTGTAGTTTTTATTCTATCGGCAAAAATAAGCGTATCTTTATGATGGTCGCTTATAAGTACTTTTTTGAATTTCACTCCTCCAAAAACAGATACCGCAACTCCATCTATAGCAATATTGGTCCCAAAATCTTTATTTATGCTACGAACAAAATATTGAGCAATTTTTGTTTGAACATAAGGCGTGGAAAGTGCTATACCAAGCACCAATAAAAGTAAGATAAGTCCAAGTAGAGAACGAAATACTATTTTTTTAAACTTTTTGATACTTATTTATTTGTTTAATTTTTTATAAAAATTTTATTTTGCTTTTGGAAACAACGGCCGCTTTAATAAAAATTCTTTAATTTTGCCCTTTTATGTAAAAAAACATTTTTTACATAGGATTGTCAAATATAATTCAAAATTTGTGCCTTTTTATGCAAAATCCCGAGGTTTTTATTCTTGCTATCGAAAGTTCTTGCGATGACACTGCAGCAGCTGTTTTACAAAAGGACAAAGTATTGTCAAATATAGTAGCTAATCAACTGATTCACAATCAATATGGCGGTGTAGTTCCTGAACTTGCCTCTCGTGCACACCAGCAAAATATAGTTCCCGTTATTGATGCCGCTCTTAAAAAAGCAAATATACAAAAAGAACAGTTGTCGGCAATTGCTTTTACGCAAGGTCCCGGATTGATGGGTTCCCTTTTAGTAGGAAGTTCATTTGCCAAATCATTAGCTTTAGCTTTAAAAATTCCTTTAATTGCAGTGAATCATATGCATGCCCATATTTTAGCGCATTTTATTCATGAAGAAGGATTTGAAAAGCCTACCTTTCCCTTTTTGGCTTTGACAATAAGTGGCGGACATACTCAGATTGTTAAAGTGAATGATTTCTTTGATCTTACAATTATAGGAGAAACTACTGATGATGCCGTTGGAGAAGCTTTTGACAAAAGCGCAAAAATACTTGGACTTCCTTATCCTGGCGGACCTCTGATAGATAAATACGCTCAACTAGGAAATCCAAAGGCATTTGCTTTTACAAAACCAAAAGTTCCAGGCTTGGATTTTAGTTTTTCTGGTTTAAAAACCGCTATTCTCTATTTTATTCAAAAGAAAAAAATAGAGAATCCAAATTTCATTGCTGAAAACCTGACTGACATTTGTGCCTCTATTCAATACACCATTATTGAAATTCTGATGGATAAATTAAAAATGGCGGTAAAGGAAACTGGAATAAAACAAATAGCAATTGGTGGAGGAGTTTCGGCCAATTCAGGAATAAGAAACGCTATGGCGCAAGCCGAAAATAAATATGGATGGAAAACATTTGTTCCTAAATTTGAGTACACCACGGATAATGCTGCAATGATTGGAATTGTAGGTTACCAAAAATTTTTAACCGGAAATTTTGAAACTTCAGCTGTTGTTTCTAAAGCAAGAATACAATTCTAAATTATGCAATTATTTTACAATCCAACTATTAACGACACTACTGAAACCTTTTCTTTTGACAAAGAAGAAAGCAAACATATTATTAAAGTATTACGTAAAAAGGATAGTGATATTTTATATGTTACTAATGGTTTAGGCTATTTATTTAAAACGGAGATCACTTTAGCTTCTGACAATAAATGTACTGTAAAAATCATTTCTTTCGAAAAGTCGGCACCTTCAAAATTTCATTTGCATTTAGCGGTTGCTCCGACTAAAATGAATGATCGTTTTGAATGGTTTTTAGAGAAAGCCACTGAAATTGGCATCCATGAAATCACTCCGATTATTTGCGATCGTTCCGAACGAAAAGTGATTAATAATGAAAGATTTGATAAAATTATATTGACTGCCATGAAGCAATCTAATATATTATTTCTACCAAAATTGAATGATGCAGTATCTTTAAAAGAGTTTGTTAAACAAGAGCGGGAAGGGTTAAATTTTATTGCTCATTGCGAGGAAACAAATAAAAAAAGTTTGAAATCCGCATTAGAGGCAAATAGAAATGTTACCGTATTAATTGGACCCGAGGGAGATTTTACAGAAAAAGAAATCGAATTAGCACTTGACAGCAAATATGTTCCGGTATCTTTAGGCGCTACGAGATTGCGAACAGAAACCGCAGCCATTGTAGCATGTCATAGCGTAGTTTTCATTAATGAAGAGTAAGAATTAATAATGCTGAATTTATAGTTATGAAAAAAATATATTATTTATTGCTATTAGTTTCTACCGCTTCATTTTCGCAGGAAATCGCATTATTAAAGTATAGCGGTGGTGGTGATTGGTATGCCAATCCTACTTCGTTACCTAATTTAATCAAGTACTGTAATGCAAGTATAAATACCAAAATAAAGCTCAGACCGGGAACTGTCGAGCCAGGAAGCCCTGATTTACTCTCCTACCCATTTGTTCATATGACAGGCCACGGGAATGTTGTTTTTAGCGATACTGATGTGATCAATCTCAAGAATTATTTGTTGGCTGGTGGTTTTCTGCATATTGATGATAATTACGGCATGAATCAATACATCAGAAAAGAAATAAAGAAAATATTTCCAGATAATGAATTGATTGAAATCCCTGCAAATCACAATATTTTTCAAAAACCTTTTCTATTCCCCAACGGACTACCAAAAATACACGAGCATGATGGCAAACGTCCGCAAGCTTTTGGAATATTTATCAAAAACAAATTAGTGCTTCTATATACATACGAATGCGATTTAGGCGATGGATGGGAAGATCCTGAAGTAAATAATGATCCACTTGACGTTCGAGAAAAAGCACTAAAAATGGGTGCTAATATCATCAATTATAGCTTTAATAATTAATCTGAATCCGTGCAATTAGAACATAAAGATATTCCTTTTGAAAAAAAAACATTTCCTATTACATTAGTATGTGATAATATTTATTTTCAGCAGAATATTGGCTCATTATTTAGAATTAGTGAGGCTTTTGGTATTGAAAAGATCATTTTCTTAGGAAGAAATATACCCCTTAATCCTAGAAAAATAAATAAAACTTCCCGGAGTACCCATTTACATGTCCCCTATTCCGTAATTGTCCAAACCAAAGATTTAATTGATTATTTACTTGAAAATAATTATGAAATTATCGCCTTAGAAATTACCAATGCAAGCAAGCCGCTCCAAGAAATAAACTTTCCACCTTCAAAAAAAATAGCTTTAGTACTAGGCAGCGAAATAAACGGCATTTGTAACGAAATTTTAACAATCTCAAATCAGACAGTCCATATTAATATGTTTGGAGAAAACAGCAGTATGAATGTGGTTCAAGCTGCAAGTATAGCGCTGTACGAACTCACAAATAAAAGATAATTTACTAATTGGCAATTGCAAACCCTTGTAACTACAACGATATAGTTCATTGTTAAAATTTATTTAAAAAAATTTTTTTAATCGAATAAATTGTTATAAAATTGCAGTATTATTAACCCAAATCATTATTTTATAACAAAAACCATTTATTATTATGAAAAAAATTCTTTTAACTGCAACAGCATTTTTAATGCTATTCTCATGCCAAAATGACCAATCAGAATCAACAGATCCTGCAACCAATGCAATTGCGCAACGTGGTTGTGCATCTCAAGAAGTACTTGAAGCACAATTAAAAGCTGATCCTACCTTAGCTTTAAGAATGAACCAAATAGAAGCATTTACAGAAAAAGCAATGTTAACTGGTCGTTTAGTAAACGGTAAAATTGAAATACCTGTTGTCGTGAATGTATTGTATAAAACTGCTGCAGAAAATATTTCTGATGCTCAAATACAATCTCAAATTGATGTATTAAATCAAGATTTCAATGCTACTAATTCAGATTTCAATTCTGTTCCTGCTTTATTCTCAGGAGCTGCTGCAAATGTGGGCATCACGTTTGTTTTAGAAACAGTTAACAGAAAAGTTACCTCTAAAACCTCTTGGGGTACCAGAGACGCGATGAAAAAAACAAAACAAGGAGGTTTAGATCCTACTTCACCAACTACCAAATTGAACATGTGGGCTTGTACTATCGGTGGAGGAATTTTAGGGTACGCACAATTTCCTGGAGGAAGTACTGCTACTGATGGAGTTGTAATCGATTCAAAATATTTTGGATTATCAGGTTCAGGAGCCTATCCTTACAATTTAGGAAGAACAGCAACTCACGAAGTAGGTCACTGGATGAACTTACGTCATATCTGGGGTGATGCAACTTGTGGAAGTGATTTAGTTACTGACACACCTACACATAACACTGCTAATTACGGTGTGCCAGCTTATCCTCACTATAGCACTTGTACTGGAACTCCAGTAGAAATGACTATGAACTACATGGACTACACAGATGATAGAGGAATGTATATGTTTTCTAACGGTCAGAAATCAAGAATGGCTGCTATTTTCGTTTCAGGCGGAGCAAGAGCAGGTTTCGGAATATAATTTTTTAGTTTTTAGAATTTAAAACTCGCTACTTGTTAGCGGGTTTTTTTTTGTGCAATTTAAATTAATCTAACTTTTACAAAGACTTATTCCAGCCATCTTACTATTGTAGTATTTTGAATATTATACTAAAGGATTAATATATCACAAATATTAATCGTAAATTGCTTGTTATTTACCTAACAAACAGTTGTTTAAACCCTTAAAAACTACTCTTATGAAAAAAATTATTTTAATTGCAGCAGTATTTTTAATGCTTTTCTCCTGTCAAAATGAGCAGACCGAGTCAACAAATCCAGCTAAAGACCAGATTACCCTACGTTCTTGTGCTTCTCAAGAAGTGCTTGAAGCACAATTGAAAGCAGACCCCACATTAGCTTTTAGGAGGAACCAAATTGAAGCCTTTACACAAAAAGCAATGCTAACGGGTCGTTTTGTAAACGGTAAAATTGAAATTCCTGTTGTAGTGAATGTATTGTACAAAACTACAGCTGAAAATATTTCGGAGGCTCAAATACAAACTCAAATTAATGTTTTAAATCACGATTTTAACGCCACAAACTCCGATTTTAATACTATACCTGCTTTATTCTCAGGAGTCGCTGCTAATGTTGGAATTACATTTGTACTCGAGGACATAATTAAAAAAAAGAGCTCTAAAAGTTCTTGGGGAACCCGAGACGCCATGAAAAAAACAAAACAAGGCGGTATAAGTCCTACTTCCCCAGAAACAATGCTAAATATATGGGTTTGCACTATCGGCGGTGGAATTTTGGGTTATGCGCAATTTCCTGGCGGCCCAATAGCAACTGACGGAATAGTTGTAGATTCAAAATATTTTGGATTATCAGGTTCAGGCGCCTATCCATACAATTTGGGAAGAACTGCAACTCACGAAGTGGGTCACTGGATGAATTTGCGTCATATTTGGGGTGATACGACTTGTGGAAGTGATTTAGTTTCTGACACGCCTACTCACAATACTGCCAATTTTGGCGTTCCTGTTTATCCCCATTACAGTACTTGTTCAGGAACCCCGGTTGAAATGACTATGAACTACATGGATTACACAGATGATAGAGGAATGTATATGTTTACTAATGGTCAAAAATCAAGAATTAATGCTATTTTTGTGACAGGCGGAGCAAGAGCAGCTTTTGGAATATAATTTTTTAGATTTTCGAATTGAAAACTCGCTACTTATTAGCGAGTTTTTTTATCTTTATAAACTAAAATAAAGATATGATTACATCAAAAACCATTTCTAATGGTATTCTTCGAGCATTGTTGACAATCGTAGTTAGCGGTTTAATTTTGTTCTTTTTTTATCAAATTCAAACCGTGCTGATTTATCTTGTTGTATCATTTATACTTACATTGATTGGAAATCCTATTTTGGATTTTTTCAGAAAACGATTGAAATTCAATCACATTTTTGCGACGATAACAACTTTATTTATTTTCATATTAATTATATTGGGTTTCATAATGATGTTTATTCCTTTGATTTTATCGCAAGGACAAAACTTATCGCTTCTTAACACATCTGCAATCGAAAACAATATAGTCCAGTTGATAAATCAAATTTCTGCATTCTTAGAAAGCCATCATATTGATTCCTCCCAAGTGCTAAAGGAAGCCAATATTACTTCTAAAATAAATTTCAATATCATCCCTAATTTTTTAAATGCAATCCTTGGTACACTCAGCAGTTTTGGAATAGGATTGGGTGCAGTACTATTTATTACTTTTTTCTTTCTTAAAGATCGATTAAAATTTATACTAGGAGCAAAAAAATTAATTCCGGACAGTCATGAAGACCAAATTTTGAACTCTTTAGATAAAATAAACTACCTATTGTCTCGTTATTTCATTGGATTATTACTTCAATTATTCATAGTATTCCTGTTGTATATGATTGTTTTATTGATTTTTGGAGTTCCAAATGCCATTGTCATTGCCTTTTTATGTGCAGTCCTAAACATCATTCCGTATATTGGTCCGTTAATAGCATCCGTTTTAGCTGCAATTTTAACAATGCTGAGCAATTTAGGAAGCGATTTCCAATCTGAAATTTTGCCAACTACAATATATGTACTAATTGGTTTTTGGATTGTTCAGATTATTGACAACAATTTATCCCAACCTATCATTTTTTCGAAAAGTGTAAGTTCACATCCCTTGGAAATATTTCTTGTCATCCTAATTGCAGGTTTCCTTTTTGGCATATTGGGAATGATAGTGGCAGTTCCTTTATATACCATAATTAAAGTAATGGGTAAAGAATTCTTTCCAGAGAACAAAATTATTTTGCTATTAACGAAAGACATCTAATTTTGGATTTAATGATTCTGGATTCCCAAATTCAACAATTTATCAATGCCAATATTGGTAAAAGCATCTCTACATTAGCGCTCCAAAAAAATCCATTTCCAACTGTAGATTGGATTTCTATTTTGAACCAAATTGAGGCTAAAACAAAAGCAAAAGATAAATTGCCCAATTGGTTTGCCTCCAAAAACATAATTTATCCAACTAAAATTTCGCTAGAGCAAACTTCGTCCGAAAAAACGGCTTCTTATAAAGCCTCGATTGTTTCAGGTGAATGCTTAATTGATTTGACAGGAGGTTTTGGAGTGGACGATTATTACTTTGCGAAAGAAATAAAAAAGGTTGTGCATTGCGAAATTAATCAAGAATTGTCCAACATAGTAAAACACAATTTTAAACAATTGGATGTTACTAACATCACCTGTTATGCAGAAGATAGTTTAGCAACTTTGCTTTCTTTAAACACAAAATGGGACTGGATTTATATCGATCCTTCCAGAAGAAATGATGCAAAAGGAAAGGTATTTATGCTCAAAGATTGTTTGCCTAATGTTCCTGAAAATCTAGAGTTATACTTTAAAAATTCAAATGCTATTTTAATAAAAACTGCTCCTCTACTCGATATATCAGCTGGATTATCTGAACTAAAAAATGTAAAAGCAATACATATTATAGCTTTAGAAAATGAAGTTAAAGAACTATTATGGGAATTGCATACATCCTATTGTGGAAATATAACTATCAAAACAGCTAATATTTTGAAAGAAAAAATAGAAACATTCGATTTTATTTTGGACGAACAGGATAAATTACCTCTCTTTAGCTTACCTCTTAAATATTTGTATGAGGCCAATAGCGCCATAATGAAGTCCGGTGGATTTGATCATGTTGGTTTGTTTTACAACCTAAACAAACTGCACAAACATTCCCATCTATATACTTCAGAAAATTTAATTCCCTTCCCCGGACGCGTTTTTGAAATTCAAAAAACAATTCTTTACAGTAAAACAGAAATGAAAAAGTATTTAGAAAATACTCAAGCCAATATTACGACCAGAAATTTTCCTGATAGCGTGGATAGCATCCGGAAAAAATGGAAAATAAAAGAAGGAGGAAATGCATATTGTTTTTTCACAACTGATATAAATAATCATAAAATAGTTTTAATTTGCACCAAAATAAAATAAAAAATGAAAGCTAAATTTACAATTATACTATTCTTATTAAGCGTTACCCTATTTGCTCAAAAAACATGTGATTATAGCGTGAACGTTACCGATTCTATAGGAACTTACAAATCAACTAAGGAATACATGATTTCCGAGAAAAATTTTGCTGGAAATTCCAGTTATATCTTTTATTCCTTAGCACTGACTGATGGTTTACCAACATTGAATGTACAATTGATTCAAAAAAGTAAAGAATTTATGAAAGCGAATTGCTTTGATAAAAATTCAAAATTATTTTTACAGCTAAATAATGGAAAAATCATAACATTAATCCACATAAATCAGGAGAATTGTGGCACTATGATTCGAGACGATAAAGGTTTTGATAACAGGCTAATATCCGGCTCATTTATGTTTGTGAAAGATAGTTTTGAGGATTTAAAAAGTTCTCCTGTATCCATGATGAGAATTAAATATTTAACAGATACTGAAGATTATATTCTTAAAAAAGAATTTAAATCGGAGCTAAACAACGAGGTTTATCAACCTGAAGCCTATTTCATTAACAACCTGCATTGCGTAGAAAACTAATCACAATCCCATTTTGTATTAGAAATTTCATCATTCAAACCCGATTTTAAGTTGTAATGCCACCATTCTGAATCAAAAGAATTAAAACCCTTTTGAACCATTATTTTTTTAAGTAATTTCCTGTTTCGTTTGATTTTTTCAGATAAGTTTAGATAATTATGACTGGCTTCGATTCCAAAATAATCGAAAGAAGTTCCCATATCCAATTCTTTTCCATTGTAGTCAACTAAAGTAATATCTACTGCTCCTCCTCTATTATGAATGGAGCCTTTAGCAGGATTTGCAACATATTCAGGGTTAGAAACAATTTTCCACATTTTTTTCTGAATATCTAAAGGGCGGTAGCAATCAAAAATTTTGATTCTATATCCTTTTTCAATGAATTTTTTATTAGCTTCCACAAGTCCCCGAACAGTTTTTAAACGCAAAAAACATTCCGAACAATCATAGACTTTTTCTTTCAGAAAATTATCAGGAGTTGCATACTTCATATCATATACAAAATCCGGACTGTATTCTTTTAAATTTACAAATGTAGTATCACTGATAAGCGGGCTATTTTCACCTTCAATATCAGATATAGCTGGTTGCGATTTGCAAGAAACAATCCAAAAAAGAGAACAAAGGAGTAATGATCGTTTGAAATAGAAAGTCATGAATGCTATTTTTATAAAACAAGCTAATATAGGAATATCCCGATCAACAAATAAATGGTATAAATACATTAGTCTCCTAAAATAGTTCTTAATCCCATTTTGCCGTAAAATCTTGTATTTGTTGTTGTAAATGTAGGAAAATAAGAAATACGAAACTAAACGCCACAAACCCACGGAAAAAAGTGGGTTCGTTACGAATCTTATGTTACAAAATTTGAACTCTAAATTAAAATTTTTAAAGGAGATATCATAGATTTGAACAGAATCTATTAAATCTATTCACATACAGGCATCGCAAAGTTGGTCGAAATACAAGCTATAAGTCATCGTCTTTTAAAAACCATGAGGAGCATGTAATGACTAACTTAGCTGCCTAAAATCATCACATAAAAAGGCTGCTACAAAAGTAAAAGGAAACGTTAATCAAGTATTTACTAATGCTTTCAAAAGGAACAATTACCCAAAGTTATTAGTACTTTCATTTACTTCTTTAAAAACAACTTTGCTTTTTCAAGTTCTGGTCTGTTTGCACCAGGTGAATTTGCAATGGCTAACAATTGACGGTAATATATGTTGCTTTCTCAAAATTATTAGCCCTTTCAGCTGCTATTCCCGCACCATATAATCCATTAAATCGGTTGGGATGCTTTTTTAAATTTTCTTCATAAGCTGTTAAGGCTTTAGCCGGTTTATTCGATTGCAATAACATATCAGCCAATAATTCTTTTGCCGGAAGTACTTCACCGGGTGTAACAGCATGTTTCTCGGTTTTGTCTTCCATGTCGACGGCCAGAGTCATTAGTTGTAATGCTTTAGTTTCATTCCCTTCTTTAAATAGTATCCACGCCTCACCTGTTTTAATTTGTATCAACACCTGATTGGCTTTATATACATCGTTTTGCTTCATAAGGTCATTGTGAAGAATATGTAAGTTTTTGAGCTCAGCCTTTGAAGCGTTGATGTCGCCAATATGGACAGCTCCAAGTAATCGGGTAAAATGAATAATTGCTTTTTGCCAAGGAAAGTCTTGCCAAGGAAGGTTTGCTGGATGAATTTTTAAGCTTGCAGCCTCTTTCCACATTTTGTTTTCCAAAACATACCGTGATGGAATTGCAGCAAATGCATAGAACACTTTAAAACTTACTGGTTCAACTTCGTGAATAGTCTTAAGGTAATCCCACTGCTTTTTTGCGGCAGCATTATCAGCTTTTTGTAGGTAGCCATATACAAGGTAATCAAGGCAATGAAGCTCTTCATCCCAATGGCCTATCATTCTGGTTGATTCAGCATAACATTTTGCCGAATAAGCAGCAGCATTATTTGAATTGATACATTCATCCCAAAGCCCAAGTCGGGTAAAAATATGTGAAGGCATATGCTGAGCATGTGCTGAAGATGGTGCAACGGAAGCATATTTTCTAGCTGCAGGTAAGGCTAATGTTGCCAGTTCCGGATTGTCGTACGCGTGGATAATATAATGTACAATTCCGGGATGATTTGGCTGCCCAGGATACAGGGCGTTTAATATAGTACCAGCTTTTATTTGATTGCCGAAAGATTTATCAGCAGGTTCCACAGTAGCTATCAAGGTTAAAGCATAAAATATGGCAACTTCTTTATTGTTCGGATTTGATGTGTAAATTTTACCCATTGCCTTTTCAAAACTCTTGCTACGGGTGCGGTGATCAGTGGTCTTTCGGTTATTATAAAACAATGCCAACGCATTAATATAATCCTCCTCCATTTCTGATTTTTGTTTGAGCCCCTGTGCAATAGCAATTGCTTTAGCGCCTTTTTCAAGTTCTCGTAAAGTAGGTGGAGCCCACAGCGTATGATAATTGCACATGGCTACTCCCCAGTACGCCATTGCACAATCAGGCTGCTTATCAATTATTTTTGCGAAAGCTTTTTCAGCTTCATCATATTCAAAGGAATGAAGTAACGATATAGCAAGCTTAAAGTCTTTTTTTGTTTCATCGGAACAGGATGTTTCAAATCCGACTGTACCAAACTCTTTATCCGGAGGACCACATGAAATGACACCACCACGCTTAAGTTCTATTTCATTTATTGCTTCGTTTTTCCTATTACAAGATACGACTATCAACATCAAAAGGCTTCCCATATAGATTGCTCGTAAAAAATTATTTTTAGTCATGATGAATAAAATTATTTCCACAGTATTATAGTATGCCTTTCGCTATCTGTTATATTGGGTGGATAAAGTGTATTGAATATTGCATACTAAAGTACAAAAATAGATTGAGGCTATCAGATTTTTTTGAAGGAAAAACAACAAAACAACAACACAAGTTACTATTAATAAATACATTATGTTAAAAAAAAAAAATAACATAGCCTTTATGTGCAAACAATAGGTAAACATTAAAAAAATAAAGATCTAAAAAGGAATAATTCTTCCCTTTGTGCAGGAATATCTCCGAAAATTTTATCAAAAAACTGTACGAGCTGGAACAGGATAAAACTATTTCTCCTATCGTGCGGGACCCAAACTTGGTTGAGTACGAGCTGACCCAGTACGGCCGGGCTTTAGAAAATGTCATAATTTAATCAAATTTTAATAGAAAGTATATATTCCAAAATCAGTAAAACTTTTAATAGAGCTTAATAAGTATCAATTTTATCGATTTATAAATTGACAATTAAATTACAAAAAGCTACTTCAAATGAAGTGGTTTCTTTTTGAAGTTATTTTGATTAAGCCAACTGCTTCACGAATCTAAAATTTATCTGGTAAGCTGTTAATATCAATTGTAATATGAGTATTCTCGAGGCTGAAGAAAAGTCCAACAAGAAAAACTTAATTAATAATGACGTTCCATACATTATAGAGGAAGCAAGTCACTTTGTATACGAAGGATTTTTAGCAGAACGCAAAAAGCTGATGGCGAATAAATTAAACAGCTATTATGGGCAGCTATAAAAAACAATCGTAAAACATACATTCTAATTTATATGACAAAAACCATATATATTATTTTATATGGTAAAAAGCATATATTTTGATTTATATGATAAAAAGCATATATTTACAAAAAACGAAGAAATATGGAAGCTGTAATTACCGCCGATATAATCAATTCAAGACAAGTATCTCCTGATATTTGGCTCGGTTTATTAAAAGACACCTTGCAGAATGTAGGTGCGGAATATAGTACTTGGGAAGTGTATCGTGGCGACAACATTCAATTGATCACGAGTCCAATAAACGCATTGAAGTTAGGGATATTATTAAAAGCGGTAACGAAACAAATTCCTAATTTAGACATCAGAATGGCTATAGGGATAGGCGAAATAACATACCGTTCGGAAAAAGTATCTTCTTCAAATGGTCCAGCATTTATCCATTCCGGAGAAGCATTTGATGCTCTCAATAAAAACACCTTAGCTATCAAAAGCCCTTGGAAAGATTTTGATGGGGTACTGAATATCATGTTAGATTTAGCTACACTAACTATGGATAATTGGAAACCTGCAATGGCTGAGATTTTTAAAAAACAATTGGAAAACCCTAATTTGAAACAGGTAGAAATTGCAGAATCATTAAATAAAAAACAGAGTAACGTAAGTTATAGCTTAAAAAAAGCAGGCTATGATGAAATTATGAACTGTGTAGAATATTATAAACGAGAAATAGAAAAATTATGTTGTTCATAAAATTATTGCTAGCCCATTTTTTAGGTGATTTTGTATTGCAATCTAATAAATGGATTAAGCATAAAGAGAAAGATAAGTTTAAATCCATGCACCTATATGTACATACTTTAATTCATGCGGCTTTATTACTTGGGGTATTGGGTTTTGAAAAACAGTATTATTTACCCATAGCTTTTATAACTTTTACCCATTTCGTGATAGATGGAGTAAAACTGTTGAGGCCACTCAATAATGACAGAATATTATTTTTCTTAGATCAATTAGCACATATAGCAATACTTTTTTTTGTGGCGAATGACTGGAGTTTAAACTTTGATATTCATACATATATTACAGAAAAAAATCTACTATTTCTATTAGTGATTATTCTCTTAACTTCCGTTACCTCCATCGTATTAAAAGTTATTTTTAGTATTTGGACAAAAGAAATAGAAGAAATAAGTAAAAAAGACAGTTCGTTAGAAAATGCAGGTAAATATATTGGTATGTTGGAACGATTATTAGTATTTTCATTTGTTTTATTAAACCAATGGGAGGCTATAGGTTTTTTGCTAACAGCAAAATCAGTCTTTAGATTTGGAGACTTAACCAAAGCAAAAGATCGTCAACTCACAGATACATATTAATTGGAACATTACTAAGTTTTGGTATTGCAATAATAATTGGTTTAGCATACCTAGAATTACTTTCCTTTTTTGCTTAAAAACGTATAAAATTCACCGACTCACAATTAGAACATGCCTTTATCAACGTATTGCAAGAAAAGGAAACAACTTATCTTACTGAAAGTGAAGCCAGTAAAAATAATTCAAAGGAACCTCTTACTACAAATCCATAGATAATGATGTTACAGAATTCATAAAAGACTATCAGATAATGCCACGACAAGAATAGTACGGTTGAAAAACAAACTGTATCGAACCTGCTTAAAATTGAAACTTTTTAAAAATAAAAAACAATGAAAACATTAAACAAAGAAATGCAAGATGCCATTACACCTACAATGGCGATTGAAATATTAAAAGAAGGCAATAAAAGATTTATGAATAATCTTAAAGTAAACCGTAATCTTTTGCAACAAGCCAATGAAACATCGGATGGACAACACCCTTTTGCCGTTATTTTGAGTTGCATAGACTCTCGAACTTCGGCAGAGTTGATTTTTGACCAGGGTTTGGGAGACGTTTTTAGTGTTCGTATTGCTGGAAATATTATTAATGAAGATATTTTGGGCAGTATGGAGTTCGCTTGTAAAGTTGCGGGATCGAAAATAATCGTAGTTTTGGGGCATACAAAATGTGGTGCCATAAAAGGTGCTTGTGATCATGTGGAAATGGGTAACTTAACCGCTCTGTTAAGTAAGATCCAACCGGCTGTTTATGATGAAAAAACCGAAACCGAAAATCGCAGTTCAAGTAATGGAGAGTTCGTAGAAAAAGTGGCTACCATAAATGTAAAAAGAACGGTGCATGCCATAATGGAACGCAGCCCGATTCTAAAAGAAATGATAGAAAAAGGGGAGATCGGAATTGTAGGAGGAACACACGACATTACAACGGGACTGGTTACTTTCTATGATGATACCATGATAGTAAATGGGTCTAAAAATTAAAAAAATATAAATAAATATTAATTCACAAAACGTGCAATGATCTATCGACTGTACGTTTTCATATTTAACTGCTTATGATGTCCTTAAAACAACTAACGTTCTTTTTGATGATTACTGGAATAGGAGTTAATTCCTATTCGCAAGAACAAAGAATTACAGATGAAAACAGTATTGGCTGGCTTGCCTATACCGGCACATTTAAAATAAGTCCAAAAATTGCTTTTCATACCGAATACCAATGGCGAAGAGTAGAAGGACTTAAAAACCCGCAACAAAGCTTGTTGCGAACAGGGGTGAATTACGCACTAAGAAAGGATGTGAGTTTAAATGTAGGTTATGCTTTTGCCGAAACGGATCCTTATGGGGATTATCCAAATGCAAATGCTTTTTCTGAACATCGCATTTATGAGCAGATAATTTTAAAAAATCCAATAGGGAAAGTGGATGTGTCCCATAGGTTTACATTGGAACAACGATTTATTGAAAAGTTTTTAAATCAAAATGGAGAAATTAACAAAGACTGGGTTTTTCTGAACAGGATCCGATATAGGCTAAGAACGGAGATTCCTGTATATAAAAACAGTCTGAGCATCATTTTATTGGATGAGGTGTTTGCAGGTTTTGGGAAAAATGTCGAAGCAAATGTTTTTGATCAAAATAGACTAGCTGCATTAGTGGGTTATAAAGTAAATAAAAACATTAAAATTGAAGCCGGTTATTTGAGTCAAATTTTGCAGCAGGGAAAAAAGGTAAATGACAAATCGGTATTTCAATATAACAGTGGACTTATGCTTAGCACGCATTTATCTTTCGATGCTGGGAAATAAGCATACTGAAATAGATATTAGCATTGATTTAGAAAGTGCGAGCACGGAAGAAAACTTCAAAAAAGGTAATTCCCAATTTAACCAAAGTAACGAAAAAACGGCGTGGCGGTTATCATTCTGTTGTAATTAACTCTAAAAACCTTAAAGTATAAATAAAACATGAGAAATAAATCAATCCTAATTTTATTGACGCTAATGACACTACTTGGGCAATCCAATAAATTAAAAGCTCAAAGCACTATAACTAACGAAAAATCACTGCGAATAGGCATTGTTCGGTTAACACACACCCATGTTCATTGGTTATTGGGACGTACGCCGAATGACGACATCAAAATTGTGGGCATTGTGGAACCCAACAGAGAATTGGCACAAAAGTATGCCAAACAGCACGGTTTCAGTATGGATATTGTTTTTGACACCATGGACGAAATGATAAAAAAAACACAACCCGAAGCAGTTTGCGCTTTTGGTTCTGTTTACGAACATTTGGGCGTGGTCGAAAAATGTGCTCCATTGGGCATTCATGTCATGGTCGAAAAACCATTGGCCGTAAGTCTGGAACATGCTGAAAAAATGAAGGTTCTTGCCGAAAAACACAATATACAGCTACTTACCAATTATGAAACCACCTGGTATGCTTCCAATAAAAGAGCCTGGCAATATTTGAATGATGAAAATAAAGTTGGTGATTTGCGTAAAATAGTCTTCCACACTGGACATCCAGGCCCAATAGAAATTGGTTGTAATCCTGAATTTACGGATTGGCTACTCGACCCAGTTTTGAACGGAGCGGGCGTATTAACTGATTTTGGCTGTTATGGTGCCGATATAACAACCTGGTTGATGAAAGGGCAAAAACCAGAATCTGTTACCTGCATTACACAACAAATTAAACCTGATTTATATCCGAAAGTGGAAGATGAATGCACTATTTTACTTACATATCCTAAAACACAAATAATTATTGAAGCCTCATGGAACTGGCCTTTTAGTCGAAAAGATATGGAAATATATGGGCAACACGGCTATGTTATTTGCGAAGATCGAAATAATTTGAATTACCGATGGAAAAACATGGACCAACCCATTAAAGAAAAAATGCCAGAAAATGAAGCACCCAATAACGACCCCTTTTCATTTTTGGCAGCAGTAGTAACAAAAAAAATAACACCTCCGGCTTTTGATTTATCTTCCCTTGAAACTAATATGATTGTAATGGAAATATTGGAGGCTGCCAAGAAAAGTGCAAAAACAGGTAAAACAGTCAACTTAAAAAAATAAATCAACTATTATGTTTCGTATCTATTTGTTAATAGGAATTTTTCTATGCTCTAGTTTTATTTCTGCTCAAATGCTGTAACCAAAAGCCGATGCCAACGCCATGGTAACTCTTGGCAAAGCACGATTTACAATCCTCACCGATCGACTCATTAGGAATTTCACAGTATATTCAGAAATTGTCTTTTTTTATTCAAAAAATGATTGCAAACCTTAATAATATCAATAAAAACTAATAAAAGGTTTTGAAGATTATTGTAACGAACATAAACCTGTTCGATTCTTGATATAAGTGGAACTATCAATATTTTGCCACGTTTCTAAAATTAAACTTAAAGTACTTTTCTATCTTTAATTAGGTAGATTTCTATAATTAACATTTCTGTATTTTTTCTGAAGTCGGCCAGGATAAACTATTAAAAAATTATCCTGATTTTGTACAACGTTTTCCTCAAC
Source organism: Flavobacterium rhamnosi (assembly GCF_048286515.1). Classification (NCBI taxonomy): domain Bacteria; kingdom Pseudomonadati; phylum Bacteroidota; class Flavobacteriia; order Flavobacteriales; family Flavobacteriaceae; genus Flavobacterium; species Flavobacterium rhamnosi. The sequence goes on from NZ_JBLVPS010000023.1 coordinate 58,987, forward strand.
ACACAATTGCTTCTTATCTCGGCATAAGCAAAGAAACACTCAGCCGGGTTCGTAGTAAACTAGTCGAAAAATAAGATCTATAAAGTAAAATGCGACTAACTCTTTCCCTACTCGCCAATATTCTTTTTTGACAAATATCATCGTTTTTCGCTCTCCATCTACCGTAATTTTGCTTTATAAAATCAATGAAATGGTTTTCAAAAATTAATAAAACAATTTAAAACTTTAGAAAAATGAAACAGTTCAAAAAAGATGACACAGTAATGTTATTAATTGAAAATTCTGTGCGATGAACCAAATAAAGGCTAAGGGAAGATCACTTTTTTGTTCCTCCATCCCTGGAGATAAGCAAGCCAAAATTCAAAGTTGAAATTATAGAACAATGTTCATTTTGTTGTGTTTTTGATCTTAATAAGAATTATAATGCTTTACCTGTCCATAAATCAGCTTTTGCGATTTATATCAAAATCACGAATATTGGAAAAGCCCCTTCAAGTATCGGCGAAATAAAACTTGGATATTATAAAAGTGACTTCACTCATAAACTTTTGCCGTTTTTTTGACACGCAAAAATTCACCGTGTCATATTCGTGCCAAAATCGGTCAAACAAATTAAAAAAGCATTTAAATAATTCTTTCATTTCAAAGATTAAACACAATGAAAAACCAATTAAAATACTGATTACAAGTAGTTTATAAAGATAATTTAAGTTAACCTTATGGTACAAAATTCGAACCTTTTATTACAAGATTTGAAACTCTTAGCCGACTGTTTTGAAAGACAAAGTTGCTAAAAAAATCAACAGTGTTTTTTTATGTTATTGAGTGTAATTTAAATCAGAATTTATTTAACCAAAATAAGAAATATTTGAATTTCAAGTAATTTCTGCTATCATTATCTCTATAGGTTTCAGATATGTGTTTTTGCAACTAGTTTTTGGGCTTTATTTATTCTTTTTCTATTTTATTTGTTTGAACTTGTTTATACTGTTCATCTGTTACAGCTTCTAACCAAACGGGAACACCGTTTTGGGTATTTGTTATTGCTACTTGAACAAAATATGTATCAACACTAGCACCGTGCCAATGTGGAATATTTGGTGGACATTTGATTACATCTCCTTTGCGAAGTATTTTTTTAGGTTGCCCTTTTTCTTGATAATATCCAACTCCATCGGTTACTAACAAAATTTGTCCACCCGGATGAAGATGCCATTTTGTTCTTGCTCCAGGTTCAAAGGTTACATTTCCTACAGAGGTTGGATTAAGGCTATCAGCAGCTATCAGCATTTGTAAATATGCTCTACCTGCAAAATTAGCATTGGTGATTTTTTCTCCTTTGGGGAAAATGATTGATTTTTGTGATTGCGTTTCTGTGGAAAGTGTTACTTTATTTTGTGCTTTACACGAAAATGCAAACACTCCAACAAGAAATATTCCTGCAATATTTTTAAGTTTCATCTTTTTAAATTTTAAAGATTGATTTGATAAAAATTAACTAATTTATTTATTGCTTGCAATACATAATCGGATTTCCAATAGGTTTCTATATGGGTAGCTCCATTAATAAGAAATAATTCTTTGTTTTTTGCATTGGTAGCTTTGTTAAATGCATCGTCAGTCATATAAAAAGTATCAGCTTTACTACCTGCTATCATTAATAATGGTTGGTTTATTAAGTCCATATTTGTACTGGCATCAAACGTCATTAAATCCATAAGACTACTCATAGTGTATTTAAATGTAGAATTTGGATGAGCGTGTGTTTTGCCGTAATACTCAAATCCTTCACGATATAAATCAAACGGTAGTGCTGCTATTTGTTTTTCCGTAAGTTGAGTATCTCCCAAATACAAAATTTTGCTACCTGCTGCTTCTTGGGCACGAGCATCTGAAGCTTGTTTTAATCGTTCCTGAATTGTTGAAAATTGTGAGTTCATAAAACCGTTACGTCGTACTACACCCGAATTGAACATGCTTAATGTTGCTATTGCTTTAAATCGTTTGTCAGATTGGGCAGCCTTTAATGAATAGCCACCACCACCACAAATGCCAAGTAATCCAAGTCTTGCTGTGTCAACCCCTTTATACTGAGAAATAAAGTCGGCCATTGCGTGTATATCTTCAATTCGGTTTGCCGGTTTATCCACACTACGAGGCTCACCGCCGCTACCTCCTTGATATGCTGCATCTGCCGTGATAGTAATATAGCCCTGTTCTGCTAAACGTTGAGCATATAAACCTACCACCTGTTCTTTTACACCACCATTAGGATGAGCAATAACTAATGTAGGATATTTTTTTGAAGAGTCAAAGTTAGCAGGTGTGTAAACATTGGCAACTATTGCAATCTCTTTAATTTTATAGCTGACAGGATGTATGTTTATTTTCCCTTTAACATTTTCAGTAATTGCTCCATCGTATACCAAGGTATAAGGATTTCGTTGATGTGCCTTTTGAGTAGTTTGAGCATTTGACATATCTATAGCTGCTATTGATATTATTAATGCTATTATTAACGATAATTTTTTCATTTCTTGTATTTTTAAATTATTTCGACTGTCTGTTTTTCAACAATTCTTTTGCAACTTCTTTTGCAGCTTTAGTCTTTTTTCTCCCTATGATTGGCTTAATTACTGAAATAAATTCTTTCAATTGTGTAGGCGATAAGCCTACATTGAGAGAAATTGACAAATGGCTTTTTAGCATTGGTTCAGCAGCACCAATAGCACTGATAACAGAAATAGTAACCAATTCTCTTTGAGTAAAGCTTAAAACATCTCTTTCAAAAATAGCAGCAAATAAGTGTTCCTTCAAAAAGGTATCTATTACTGGAGCAAAAGCTGCATATCCTGTAAGGGTATCCGATTGTTGCGTTTTTGTAAGTTGCTCCAAAATCTTTTTACCTCTTTGATATTTGTTGCCATCCTCTTTGATTGGAGAAGCTTCGTTACCCGGCTCATCAATAATACTTTTTGCTTTTCGTTCGTTAAGTACTTCCATAAAAGTTTGTAATCCTCTTATACTTCGAGGAAATCCACAATAGGCATACAAATGAACCAATACATCCTTTATTTCATTTACTGTAAGTCCCGCGTTAAGACCTGTATTTAGTTCCGCTTTTAATTTTTTTAAATCGCCTTTAGCCGTAAGCGATGAAATAATAATAATACTTTTTTCTTTTCCACTTAACTTTGTTTCAGGTGTTTCGATATCTTGTGCTTTTGTGTAATTGCAAAATAATGCAAAACTTAATACAATTACTTTAAAACCAAAAATTCTAACTTGCTTCATAATTCTTTTCTTATTACTTATTTAATCCCTTTTCTTTTAGCCATTGACTCATTAGGTTGGCTATGTCGACATTGTTTAAATCTGAGAATGGAAAATGTGTATTGCCTTTAACTCCTATTTCCGGTAAATGAATTACAGTGACATCACCACCGTGTTTATTGACTACATCGCGCCACAAACGCGCCATTTGGAGTCGTATTCTCCATCCGTCTGCCCCAGGATTTTTGGAAGGACTTTCAGGAATATTATCGCCATAATAAATAACAACAGGTATTTTGGTAAGTTGTATAAAGTCTTTCATTGGAACCGAACTTGCTTCCAGGGAACCTGACGAACTTGTTAAAGGTGATGGCACTTCACCTTCAGGAAATAAGAATCCACTACCTGGTTCGTAAGACACTATTGCCATGACGGTTTGATTTTTTACAGCAGTGAGCCATCCCATACCACCAGAATGGGAATGTGTGATCAAAATTGCAGGACCTATTTTATTGAATAATGCTGAAACCGCATCCGAATTAACATAACTATCGATAGCACCAATGTTTGGTGTCATGGAGCGAAAATATTGATTGAGTGTAATAGAATCTCGAGCAAATTGGACACCTTCAAAATAATTGGGCCATACACCTACACGGAAGACATCAAACCATTGCTGTTCATCAGGTATTGGATTAATGGTAGCTGCTACAGTACTTCTACCGGCATTACCCCTTCTTGGTTGATCAATCACATAAACAGGAAAGTTTCTGCGGAGAAAAATATTTTGATACCCTTCTCGTCCGTCGGGTGTGGTTTCCCAAGTTTTAGAAAACTGACCTATACCATGCCACATCACCAATGGAAACTTGCGAGCCTTTACAGGAATTTGATAAAAAACATAAGCATGGTCTCCACGAAAAGTTTGCCCTTCAGGAGTAGGCCTGTAGGGATCAAATGTGCCGGGATTGGTAATGATAGTTCCTCCCACAGCAAAACTTCCTTGCTCTTTAATTCGTAGCGGTTTTTGTTTCGTGCTTTTTTGAGCATAAAATGATGATTGGATCATCAATGACAAACAAAGTATACTCCACAATTTAAATACATTCTGTTTCATTATAATGTGCTTTAATTTATAAGTTTGCAATCTAATTCTTTTTATTTATTGCTTTCAAATGCTTTTTCTATAACGTCTAGTCTTGTTTTTCTATGATCGAAAAAATTACGTGCCGACCCATCTTGCGTAAACTCAAAAATCTCATTTTTAGTACTATCATATACCGGCCAAAGCGGTAGTCCCTTTCCATTTGGATTACCCGTTTTAGCAAAGTTAACCCAATAGGAATTCATTATTTTACCTACTTCTTTATCTTTCGCAGTAAAAATAATGCCATTCTGTTCTACAAGATTATCAAATACATAAGCAATCTCCGAGGCATGAGATGCACCATATCGCATCCAATCTTTCATGGATAAAGGTATGTAAGAGAAGAGATACAAATAAACAGGTATCGATTTAGAAGTAAATGCTCTAGCGGTAAAGCGGGCAGGCTCCGCCCAAACTTTATCGGTATTAACAAAGGCTAACATCTTAGCAAAATCTGTATTGCCAATAGAATCGTAGGCCGCAGTTGCCTTCTCTTTATAGTTGCCAAACAATGACAGTAATTCCTCCTTTGACTTGGCATTAACAAAACCTGCAGGAACTTCTGCACTATTTGATCCAATAATAATAGGAACCCTTGGTTGCCTACCTGCCTTATAAGCACTCTCGGCAGTCTCCGTTACCAAACGGCCATCAAGTATTGGTCCTGGATAAGTTGTAGGACCACTTTGTCCAGCAGTTTCTTCTCCACCATCAACAATTTCAGCAGCACTTAATGCTCTTAGCTTGTTCAGTGCTTCGTCATTATCCCCTTCGATATTGTATCTATTCGCAAAGTTAATTCCAATGGTTTCAGCCGATATCGGATAATCAATATCTGCATTTTCTTTATCGATTGGACGCCCTGTTAGTACACCATCTCGTCCGCCCCCTGATTCAATAATTGCTTTCTTAAATAAGCCTTTTGCTGCGGGTATTGTCAAAAGCGAATGTACCGATACACCACCGGCAGACTCGCCAAAAATGGTTACATTTTTGGAATCGCCTCCAAACTCAGCGATATTTTTTTGAACCCACTCTAATGCAGCAATCTGATCCATGTAGCCATAATTGCCTTTATATTCATTTGGGTTCTCTTTACTTAAAGCGGGAAAAGCAAAAAAGCCAAGACGTCCTAACCGATAATTGAAAGAAACGAGTATAACGTCCTGCTTTGCAAATGCTGCTCCTGTAAATCCATTTCCACCACCACTGCCTCCTACAAATCCGCCTCCGTGAATCCAAACCATAACAGGTAATTTTGATTTTTTTGTTACTGTAGCAGGTGTCCAGATATTGAGAAACAAACAATCTTCAGATGAATTTTGTGAAATGCCGGAACCACGAGGCCAAGTCGCTTGCGGACAATCAGCACAAAATTTACTTACATCCCTTACTTCCTTCCAGGCAGTCACTGGCTGTGGAGGCCGCCAACGATTTACGCCCACTGGTGGTGCCGCATAAGGAATACCTCTGAATATTGAGATACCTCCTTCTGTTACACCGCGAACAATTCCTGAAGCCGTACTAATTTCCTTTGTAAGACTTTGTGAGGCTACTTGTTGCGCGTTTACGTGAGTAGTACAATAAAATAATGCAATCGCAATCAAATTTTTCATTTTTTCAAATTTTATTGTCCTGGTGTCATCATCTTAGTGAACGACAATGCGCCAAGTTTCCAACCATCATTGTCTTTTATATATACTTCTGTTACAATAAACGGATTGGTCACTTCATTTCCACCTACTACTGCTAATAGTGTAATTCTGTTTAAGAGGATCGCGGTATTACCGATAATGTTTACTGACACTTCATGAACATCTGCTTTCTTGTAATGAATTCCTCCACTTTTAATCACATTGATTTCTTGGGTTTTTCCCCAACTTCCTCCCATATGAACGAAAACAGATTTATCATCAAACAAAGGTGTAAGTCTGTCTACATTTTTATCGGCCATCCACTGCCATTTATCTTTAGAGAGTTGAATCACTTCCTTTTCACTGGCAGTAGTATTTTGAGCAAAGGACTTGTTTGCAAATAGAATAAGTACAAGTAGTCCTAAAATTGATTTTTTCATAATCCTATTCATTTTTAATTAGTAATGCGAATCAAGGGTTAAAAAATTAAGTTTATAAATGCAGCTGCTATCTTTCCAAACAGATGTACTAACAAGCCTTTTGTAGATCTAACTTTGGATGCTCTTTGAATATTGGTTT
>NZ_JBLVPS010000024.1:0-64008 GCF_048286515.1 Flavobacterium rhamnosi
GCCATTGCTCAGCCAATGTGTACATCTGTTCTTGTTGATTCATGTCTAAAATTTTGAATCAGCAAATTTAAACTAGATGATTTATGAATCAAAGATGCTTTTAGTGGGACCAATACGATTATGGAGGTTTTTTGGATTCGAAACTTATTTAAAAAATATTTTAATAGCTATCAACCTTTAATTTACGTGGATTATTGGTTTTAACAACTTAAGCTATTTCTATAAAGTGATATTATTTTACCCTCCGAGTTTCAGTATTGCACCCGCCGTTCTGAGGCCTGGCGAGGTTGGGGAAATAGGAGCAGAGTATTTTCTGTTTTGCGAATATTTAAGCAGCTTGTTATATGTCTTTTTTCTTTAGACACCGTCCTCTTGGAGCATCACTCTCATGAAGCACAATTTCGGAATGTAGGAACTGTGCGGCCTCTGCTGAATCTTTCACTTTGGAAGCACTGCGTTCTAACATTTCTGATTCAAACTCAGTTAATACACTTTGCCTCACTCCAGCTTTTCTCCATTGGGATAAAGATCTACATCCACTTGAGATCCCCCGAGCCAGCGTGAGCGCATCCAGCAGAGCCTGATTTGCTCCCTGCCCTTTGAATGGACTCATTGGATGAGCCGCATCTCCGATCAGAGTCACTTGGCCACCTTTCTCCAATAATTCTGACTCGAGTAATTCTCGGTCATACACGGGATAGCCGGAAATCTGAGCTTCTAGGGTTGCTACTAAAATCTGAGGAATGGGGTCGTGCCACTGAGTTCTGCGACACGCTTCTTCCTTGAGTGCCCGAGGTCCTTGAGCACTTAACGCCTTAGCCTCTTTTTCTGGCATTGGGAAGCTAAGTTGCCACATCACGGAGTCTGACGTATAAGGCATTATGTAGATCCGCTCCTTGCCATTGGCGGTTTGAAATACAGTGGCCGAGTCCAGTAAAGAATTATTAAGACCTTTGATAGCCGTCAAAGGACAAATACCCAATATCACAATACAGCCGAGGTAACGTAAAGGGGTAATATTCTCACCGATCAACAACCGCCGCACGGAACTACGAATACCATCGGCTCCAACCACAAGGTCAGCCTTGGAACTTTTTATCTTCCCGTCCACTTGAAAGCTTAGATCAACACCTTCACCCTCACATTCCTTAAAACCTACTAATTGGTGCCCCCACTGTACTGCATCATCTCCGCCAAGCTGCTTAAGTAGCGCTAAGCGCAATGATTGCCTTGAGATATGTATGTTTGAACGTTTCGAAGACTTTTTCGCATCTGACTGCATCCACTTTCTGATCCCCCATTCACCAATCACTTTTCCTTCTGTAGTATGAACCAAATGTCTTGTTGAAATCACCCCTTCTTCTAACGAGAAAACACCCAATCCCTCGATCGCTTTACTAGCTTGTTGCAAAGTGAGACCGTAGCCCTGAGATCGAGCATTGAAATCGGTATCGCGCTCATAAAGGGTAAAAGGAATCCCGCGGTGCAAACAAGCCACAGCTAGAGCCACTCCTCCGATACCACCACCAATAATAGCAACGTGTGGGTAGTTTTCTTTATCCGCAATAGGATAGCTAGTAGAGTGAAGCAGACCGGATCCGCAACACTTCAAGCATGAGTATAGGTGGGCCTTAGGACGAACTGGAGCCGTCCCTTCGTCTTTCTTTTTTTCAAATTGATCGAATGCCATTTGGTAGCGGAGTCGCACTTTATTGCTGAGCCCTCGACTTTTTTTGCCGCGTCCTTGACATTCCTGACAAGCAGTCCAGCTTGCTTTTTCATTTTCCACTTTTTTCACTTCCTCTTTACTTAACTTGATTTTGACTCCATTTTGTAAGAAAAAAACTTATCCGATACAATTGATGCTGGGCCTACTAGCAAAGTTGTGACTATGACTTTCATTACTTTTATATAATTTCACTTGATAAATTTATGTTTTTCAGCGTTTTGTCCCTTGTAGCAGTTGCGCAAATTTAGTCAAAAGATTACCAGTACAAAACTACTTTAGAATTTTCGCCTTTTTTCTATTGAAATCTTCAAATTGCCTGTTCTATAATTTAAGTGCCCTAAGAACATTTTTTGACGCTTTTTTCAACTCCTTTTTTGAAAAGTTAAATCAAACTTCTTTTTTCAAAAATAGAAATTATTGTAGTTTAAATCATATATATTTACATTGAAATTAACGGAAACTTGTTCGTTTATAGGTTTTTATACGTACTGACGTTGTGCGTAATTTTATAGGAGCAACGACAAATTCATTAACCGAAAAGCAACAACTTGTAAAAAAGTTGTTAAAAAAAGTAAAATGTTATACCTATGAAAAATATTCTAAGCCTATTATTCTTTATTTTCATGGGAACAGTTTCCGGACAATCCCTAAAAATAAAAAATCTTGAACAAAGTCTTTCTCAAACAAATTCAGATACTGGTAAGATAGAGCTGTTGATAAAAATTTCTTCAGCCTATACCAGCCATAATCCGATAAAGTCAATCCATTTTGCAGAAGAGGCTTTGTTACTGTCTAAAAAAAATCAGTATAAAGAAGGTGAAATGCGTAGTCTGAATAGCTTAGCTTTCTCCTTATTTGTTACCGGCAACTACTCAAGAGGATTGAAGACTTCTTTAGAAGCGCTAAAATTAGCTCAAAAACTAAGGAGTAAAGAAGGTCTGGTTTTGGCTTACAATAATATAGGAAATATTTACAGAAGACAAGGTGTTTACAAAAGTGCTATTACAAATCTTCTGCTTGCCAAAGATATTTGTGATGCAAATAAAAGTATTTCGTCCGCTCATATTATATCTACCTTGGGAATATGTTATTTAGAAATCGGCAAAACCGATTTAGCCATGGATTTCCTGCAAAGGGTTTATCAACAAGATATTAAATCAAAAAGCGAAAGCATATCTATTACCTATAATCGTCTGGGTGATTTACAATATAGGATAAATAATATTCCGCTTGCCTTAGAATATTACCGCATGGGTGTTAAAAGTGCCAATGAGTATGATAAACCCAGATGGTTGTGCTTTAATTATGTTTCTTTGGCAGAACTTTATCTCAAAGTGCATCAAACTGATTCCAGCATTGTATATGGTAAAAAGGCTCTTAAGCTGGCAGAAAATAAATTTCTGCATCAAGCACAAAAGACTGCTGTAATCCTGTCTGATAATTATACCCTGTTAAAAGAATCGGACAGTTGTCTCAAATATCTAAGATTGGCCATCGTTATCAAAGACACTATTCAAAGCAACAAAGAAGAATCTCAAATTCAGAATCTTGTGTTTGAAGAGCGCCTGCAAAAAATAGAGTCAGCTGAAAATGAAGCCAAACTTAAAGAAGAACGGTCACATAATCTTCAGTATTCTGCTATTGCAGCCACGTTAATTCTTTTCATCATTGTATTTCTATTATTGAGCCATTCGATATTAGTGAATGAGTCGATTATCCGTTTTTTAGGAATTCTGTCTTTATTAATTGTATTTGAATTTATCAATTTGCTGCTACATCCTTACTTGGGTGAATTTGTACATCACTCTCCAATACTAATGTTATGCATGATGGTATTCATCGCAGCACTTTTAATTCCTTTGCATCACAAATTAGAGCACTGGATAACAAATAAACTAGTAGATAAAAATACTCAAATAAGATTGACTGCTGCGAAAAGAACAATAGAAGCGATAGAAAAAAATAATCCAACATAAAAATGCAAACAAAACGAACGCACCAAAGCTACTGCAATCGAGTTGGGTATCAGCCTAATGGAAAGTTGGTTTTGTATTATGAAATTTAGCAGATCTGAATAATTGTTTTAATTTACCCAAAGCACTTAAATCTTATGTATTACCTACTGTTTATTTTTAGTAATAATATATTTGTCAAGTTTGTCTAAAAATCGTTCGTCAGCTATACCTGTACGATTAAACATTATCACACTTCCAATTCCCAAGTCTGGATAAATTCTGATTTCGCAATAATAACCACCGCCGCCACCTGCGTGGGCATAATATTGTTTGCCGTTTAATTGTCCTTTAAACCAAGATAAACACATCCCCGTCGCTTTGTTATTGTTTGTGTAATTTTCGATGAAAAGCATTCTTTTATAATGATCACTTATTAGTTTGCAATTAGGCTTTAAGAGTTCCTGAATGTATTTTACAAAAGCATTTGAAGTGCCAATCAAGCCACCATAGGAAACCCCGTTAACATAATTGTCTTTAAACGAATTCCATTTGCCTTCAGTTATGTCTATATATTTTGATTTGCTTATAAGGAAGCCTAAAAAAATATTTGACAAACTATATTTTTTATGATAACCTTTTGCGTGTTGATACATGTCGGTTACTGTAAAATCCAGTTCGGTTTGTTTAATATTTAATGGGTATAAAATATTTTCCCGGACATAATCCTCATAGCTTAATCCGGAAACCTTTTCTATGAGTTGCCCAAGCAAAACATACCCAAGATTTGAATAAGCATATTTTTCATTTGCTTTTGATTTCGTCTTGTTATTTTTTTTGAAAATTTGATTAAAAAAGGCATTCCTGTCAAACGATTTGTGCTCTTCTGCTAAATGTATCCAGCTTAATGGAATAGGGTTAGGGATACCGGAGGAATGCGTCATTAATTGACGAATTGTAATTTCTGATGAATAGGGAAATTCGGGCAAATATTTTTTTACGGGTTGCTCTATATCAAGTTTTTCCTTTTCTGCTAAATGCAAAATTGACAAAGCTGTAAAGGTCTTTGTTATGGAAAAAGCATTGTAAGTGGTATTTTCGGTTGTTTCTTTTTGCTTTTTTATATCCGCATATCCAAACTGAAATTTATGAATGATACTGTCTTTGTCAAAAATAACATATTGAACAGAAGGCGTTTTATGGCGCTCGACTAGTTTTTTCAAAATACTATCTATTTCATTCATAAGTATTTTTATTGTCTATGAGTTGCAAGAATTTGCAAAAGTTCCGAAGCAAAAAAAACACTGAATTTACTTTGAATTAAATTCTCCAAAATGCCATAAAATCCCCGAGGGATCGTGTAAGAAACACTCTTTTCCCCAAGCAAGCTCTCGTACAGGGACTAATTTAACATTTTCATATTTTACAGTAAGTTCTAATTCCAATAATTCGTTCCAAAATCGGGTGACATTTTCCACTTCCATAAAAACCATTGTGTTGTCTATCCACTCTTTCACGTAAGCATCTTGTAAATAAAAACCCAAACCATCAGTATTGAAATAACTCATGTTTGGAGATAAAATGATTTCGTTGAATCCTAGATCAAGATAAAAATCCCGAGACAATTTATAATCCTTAACTCCTATAAAAGGTCGAATAGATTTTGCTTTATGTTCCATTTTTTTTTAGATTAGTATTTTATTTTCCATTTTATCGGCTCAAACAAGGGGTTTTCTATATGAAGTTTCACATAATAACGTTAGTAAAGTCTTTCGTTATTTTTCTTTCTATTATTTCCAAACTCCGAATTGATTATTAAATTGGTTATGCTTTTTCATTTGCATCTAGTTCTAAAGTCAACAAAGTAATTACTTAAAGTCATTCTGAGATATTATTTTTTTTTTGACCGCAAATTTTCCTGCTATGTAAGCCGTAGGTACATATGCTCCAACTAAGTCGACAATATTATACCAAGTTGGAGAAGGAAGCATAAAAACACTGGCGATTCCACCCGCTAAGAAAAAAACACCAATGCCCAAAGCAAATTTCATCTTATGATTGGCGGCAATTAATGCAGCCAGAAAAGCACCTGTAAAAGTCCCGATAGCATGTGCCAAAAAGGGAAAAATAAAATGTTTGGGTTGGAATAAATGCATGGATGCTTTTAAACCTTCCGTAGTGGTAACATCCGCACCCTCCGGTGGAGGAATGATTGAACCGCTAACCATGATAATTCCCATATTAACGGAACTGCCAATGATAATCCCAGCTATAATTGCCAAAATGTTTTTAATGATGGGATTCATAGTTTGTTATTTATTTGTTAGGTTTTATTTATTATAAGGGCACATTGATAAAGAGCTAATTTATAAAAAAATGTTTACAAATTATAGGTAAACCTTTGGTAATCAAATACGAAATTATTTTAATAATCTGGTTCCTCTAAAATAACGTATAAAAGGATTCTTAAAAGGCGTCGTATGGGCCACAAAAAAAATTAATTAAAATATTCGATTTTTTTTTTCTGTAAATGACTTTATTACAGTTTTAATATTTTAAAGTTAAATTACTTTATTTTCTTATCCATTTACCGATCATTTAATCCCTTTCTATTGAGAATTTGCGGCGTATATTTTTCGACCCTTGACTCACGAGTTTTGGATTGTTTAGGTGCTGAAAAATAAAAAATATATGCTCTTTGTCGTCCTGGCGTCAATGCATCAAAAGCAATTTTCAAGGCAGGGTTTTTATTTAATTTATTTTGAAATTCCTTAGGAAATAGGAGTGCCGTACTTTTACTAAAATCTACTTTCATACCAGCTTTTTCCACTTCAATGGCTTCATAAATATAAGCTTTTATGATTGATTCCATCTCAATAATTTCTGGAACATTGGTGAACCGAATCAGGCGCGCCGACCGTGTATTATCCCCTGGCTTGTTTAGAATGCCAGCAGTATCCTTCAATAAAGCCCCTTTGAAAAAACTAAGTACACAGTATTCTTTTAATCCACCTATTATAACGATGTTACTTTTCTGAAACGTATAACAAGGAGCACTCCATTTTAATTCTTCAATAAGCTGACATTCAAGAATGATCCTTCTCAATTGTTCCAATTCTTCATGCCACTTTTCGACTTTATTTAAATATTCATCAATCTTAGAATTCATTCTATTAGTTTATTGATTAGCTGAAATTATTTTTATACCCGTTGATCTACGATACCACTACATTAAAAACCAAGTATAGAAGTTACAACGAAGGAAATAGTTCACTCATTTAATCCCCTTTTATTGAGAATTTGCGGTATACATTTTTCAACCCTTGATTCCCGAGTTTTGGATTGTTTAGGCGCCGAAAAATAAAGTATGTATGCTCTTTGCCTTCCTGGTGTCAATGCCTCAAAAGTAGTTTTTAAGTTAGGGTTTTTGTCTAATTTATTTTGGAACTCTTCAGGAAACAGGAATTCCGTACTCTGTTTAAATTGTACTTTTAAACCGGCTTTTTCCACTTCAATAGCTTCATAAATATAAGCTTTTAAGATGGTTTCCATTTCAACTATTTCGCGAATATTTTTGAACCGAATCTGACGTCCTGCCTGTGTGTTCTCCCCAGGTATTATTAGAATACTTTTGGTATCATTTAATAAGGCACCTTTAAAAAATAGAAGGGCACAGTATTCTTTTAATGGTAGTATGATAACTATATTGTGTTTTTGAAACGTGTAACAAGGCTTACCCCACTTCAATTCCTCAGTTAGCTGACAGTCAAGAAGGATCTTTCTTAATTTTTCCAATTCTTCCTGCCACTTTTTGGCTCTGGTAAAATATTCATCAACCGTAGGATTTATTATAATCTTTGTCATAGTATATAATTACATTCAAAAGTGTAGGGTTATTTGGTCTTTGTTCAAGTTTTCAAGTCTGTTATTGCAACCGTAAAATACTGATATACAATCAATGTACATTGTAATTCATTTTGGTTTAGCTAATATAGAACTTATTTAAGTAAAATAACAAACGTATTTTGATGAATTCTCCAGTTGTAATTATACAAGTACATAGTAATTATTTTAAGGTAATCTCTTTAATTCCAAATTCATAAAACACTGCAACAAATAGGTCTTCGGTAACGCGGTGTAAAACATTTATAGTTGTATCACCTGTGAAGGTTAATCCGTTTAACCTGCCAACATGGAATCGACCTGTTTTTTGCATGCTCACTGAGGATCTTGCATAACGTTTAATAAGAATACAATTAAATTTGTACGTTTGCAAAAAAATAGTAATTGTCAAAAATTATTAAATTAAAAACCAACTAAAGAGGATGACTTTATTATTTAAAATTTGCGCGTAATTATATAAAAAAAAAAAACAAAAGAATTCGATAAAATAATAACAACAAATGAGAAATTTTTTTTTACTGGTATTTGGGCTTACCTTCAGCATTACGACCTTGTTAGCGCAGACGAAAGACACGGTAAAAGTTAATCAACTTTCACCTGTAATTATTGAAGGATTATTACCCAAATACACAATTACAGGACTGGAACCTATTGTAGGAACTTATATTTTTTCGGGAAAGAAGAACGAAGTTATTTCACTTACTCAAATTAACGCAAACATTACAGATAAAACAGGAAGACAAATATTTGCAAAAGTACCAGGGGTTTTTGTATATGATATGGATGGGACAGGGAATCAAATCAATATTTCTTCCAGAGGACTTGACCCACACAGAGGTTGGGAATTTAACATTCGTAAAGATGGTATTCTAACGAATTCTGATATGTATGCATATCCTGCAAGTCATTATAGTATTCCATTGGAAAGCATAGAACGAATTGAATTAGTAAGGGGAACCGGTTCACTTCAGTATGGAGCTCAATTTGGAGGCATGCTTAATTATGTATCTAAGAAAGCCGACACAATTAAAACATTTAATTTTGAAAGTTTTAATACAATTGGTTCGTTTAATTTATTAAGTTCTTATAATGCAATAAGTGGAAAAGTTGGTAAATTAAAGTATTACGCCTATTTCGCAAAAAAAGCACGGGATGGATATCGTAAAATAGAACATACTAGTTATGATGCAGAAGGAATAACACTTACCTATGACCCCAATAAAAGCTTATCGTTTCGTTTAGAATGGGCAAGGTCTAATTATTTGTATCGTATTCCCGGACCACTAACTGACGCTATGTTTGCAACAGACCCAAAGCAAGCAACGAGGTCAAGAAATTATTTTAATCCAGCCATTAATATTCCATCATTTACTTTAAATTACAAAATCAAAAACAATACAAAATTTCAATTTATTTCATCCGCTGTAATTGGTTTAAGAAATAGTGTTTTATTTGATAAACCTGCAAATGTAGATGATGTAATTAATCCTCTAACCCTTGATTATGCAAACAGACAAGTTGATATTGATCGTTTTAAAAGCTTTACCAACGAATTAAGACTACTTCAACGATACAAATTAGGAAATCAAATAAGTTCACTTGCTGCGGGAGTGCAATATATGAATAACGATTTACACAGAACACAATTAGGAAAAGGTACTACAGGAAGTGATTTTGACTTAACACTTGTTGATCCAAATTGGGGTAGAGATATTCATTTTAAAACGCAAAATATGGCGATTTTTGCTGAAAACAACTTTATAATTCTTAAAAATATTTCAATCAATGTTGGTACAAGATTTGAAATTGGCGAAAGCAAAATGTCAGGAACTATAAACTATTATCCTGAAAATAAAATACCGGTTAGTATAAAACATAAATATCCATTATTTGGAGCAAGTTTTAGCTACAAGCCAACAGATTTCACAGGTGTTTATGGCGGTTTTTCACAAGTATACAGACCTGTCCTTTTTAAAGATATTGTTCCAAATTCTATGTATGAAAAAGTAGATGAGAATATCAAAGATGCAAGAGGATATAATGCAGAATTAGGTTTCAGGGGAAATTGGAAATCTTTGAAGTGGGACATTACAGGTTTTTTACTTCTATACAATAATCGTTTTGGAACTTTGGCATTAACTGATGACGAAGGAGTTTTTTACACATACAGAACAAATATTGGAAATTCTTTGACTAAAGGAATTGAATTATTTATTGAAAGAAACTGGGTTCTAAATAAAAAAACAGAAATTTCATTATTTACTTCAACTTCGTTTATGGATGGTCGCTACACAACAGGAAATGTTAAAACAGGAAATTCAAATGTAAATATTGAAGGTAACAAACTTGAAAGTGTACCAAACATTATTTCCAGAAATGGAATTACAGTTCATTATTGGAAAATAAGTTTGTCTGGACTTTATAGTTATACAGCTACAAGTTTTGCAGATGCATTAAATACAGCTGTACCAACAGCAACCGGTGCAGTTGGTTTAGTTCCTTCCTATGGAATATTTGACCTTAACGCAACAATAAAAATAACAAGCAAATTTGAAATAAAAGCAAGTTTAAATAACGTTTTTGATAAACAATATTTTACTAAACGGCCTTTATTCTATCCAGGTCCAGGAGTATGGGGATCTGACGGAAGAAACGGAGCAATTTCATTTATCGCAAAAATATAAGATAAAAAAAATCTGATTTTTGTTGTATCTGTATCGAGTGACACGTCGATAAAAAAAATGAAATCAGTTAATCCAATGTTAATGCACCTAATATTTCTTCAGATAAAAAAGGTCCACCAGGATAAGTAGCGGTGTAATCCAAGTTTAACCAGACTTGCCCTCGCTCATCAATGTGATAGTGTAGTTGTTTTTCATTACTTTCAGTTACAAACAAAACATTCTTTATTAGAAAATTCACTTTTTCTAAGTCATTTAGAGAGCCAATTAATATTTCCGGATAAATATGACCCTTAGTATGAATTAACCTAGGAGTTCCGCCAATCGATTTTATAGTGGCAGCCATTAATATGGAATGGTCATCACAATCACCCGAAAAATAGCCCAGCGATTCGCTTGCAGTTGCAATGTAATCTCTTTCTTTTGGATCACTTACATAATTCCATCGATGATTTATCTCTTTAAATACTGCAAAACATTGGACAATGGTCCTGTAATCAGAATATCCTTTTACATTTTTAAAATGTTTTGAAGTGGCCATAACCGCAAAATTTCTAATTTTCGGATTCTGATACTCTATAGCATTAATGATTTTTGATTTGTTCGGAAAAGGAAGTAGTTTAGCAATGATTATATCTTGTGGATATGGATTATCCGACATCGAATACATCATTGAATTATAATCTTCAAAAACATTGTTGAAACCATAATTACCGATCACCGAACCGTAAAGTAAAACTAATAAATACAATACAATGCAAATGAGAATGATTGTCCTTAAAAACCGTAGAATTAATTGAATAAGAACTATAATTAACAGGAATAAAAGAACTCTATCTATATTAAAAAACCAGTTGGGATTGATTAAATTTTGATGTATAATTATAAAAACCGGAATAGCAATCAATATGTTCAAAACAAAAATAATAACATCGTCCCAGGGTTTTTTGACCTGAAATTTTTGTTTAATACCTTGAAAAGTAATGTTTTTTATTTTTATCATAATAAGAATAAAAACAGTAATCTAGACTGTTTTTACAATATCTTCAAAAGTACCTTTTTTATCGATAATTTTAAGTTGAAAAAGTTGATTTTGAACTTTGTTTAACATTTTTTCTGATAATGGTTTTTGTGACCATTGCGTTAACGACAGCCATTCCTGAATATCTTCTATTTTTTGATGATAATTTGAAGCCAGCGTTTTGTCTATACTTGGGATATTTTTGAATTCCTGAGTAGCTTTATTAATGATTTCAAGAACTTTTGAAATAACTGTAGGCTCTTTTTCTAAGATTTCATCACGGACGGCAAGTACAAAACAGGGCCAAGGTGTTGGACAATCGGCTATACGACGGAAAATTCCTTTATCCACTAGTGGTTTTGTCATAAAACGCTCCCACATAAAATAGTCAGCAGTTCCATTGGTCAGGGCTTCAACTGCACCATCAATGGTGTTTACAATTTCAAACTGAAGATTGTCTGTTTTCCAACCATGATTACTGGCATTCATATATGCCATTAATTGCGAGCCTGAACCTAATCTGGAAATGGCAGCTCTAGTGTTTTCTAAATCCGCTACTGTTTTATAGCTAGATTTTGCTGCAACGTGAATCCCCCAAATTAACGGGCTTTCAACGTAAACCTGAACTATTTTACTTGGATTTCCGGCCACTATATCTTTGACGATTCCTTCAGTTAGGATTACTGCAATGTCCGTTTCTCCGTCACGAAGCATTTGGCACATTTTCCCAGTTCCTTCTGGAACATTAGTCCATTGTAAATTAATATTTTCTTTTTCAAACGCTCCGTTTTCTATTGACAAATGCCACGGAAGATTAAAATGTTCCGGGACACCGGCAATTTTTATTGTCTTCATTATCTATTAGGATTTTTTAATTCATACCAATTCCAACAAACTTCATCTTCCATATACTGCCCTGTCATTAACATTCCAATTTTTTGCAAGATTTTATTAGATGCAGCATTATCAGTATGAGCTGCGGCATCCATAATTTTAATTTTCATCACATTAAAACCATAATCCAACCAAGCATAACTGGCTTCACTTGCGTATCCTTTACCCCAGTGTTTTTCATTTAATCGATACCCGATGTCATAAAAATTAACTTTATTATTTACAATTTCAGTGTTGTATTTTAATCCTGCCCAACCGATTAATTCATTCGTTTCTTTTAAAACCACAACAAATCTTCCAATATTATTTTGAATGTATTGCTCCCTGACAAGTTCTATATAGGAAAGAACTTCGCTAATTTCAGTCAAAGGTTTCTTCCAAAGATAGTTATGTACATTAGGATTACTGTCCATTTCAAATAAAGCTTCAGCATCTGATGGCAGCATTTCCCTTAAAAACAATCGGTCGGTTTCTAAAATAAGATTCATTGATAAAAAAAGTTGGTGGTTAATAATTTGCGCCTCGATACAGTGGAATACTTTTCCTTCTTTCTATAGACTGTTATTCCAGGAATTAGCTCCTAAATTACACATTAATGTCTTTAAAATTATTCAATCTTGCATAACGTATCATATTAGTGAAAGACTCCTGATCCAGTTTTGGTATTTCTAGAATGGAGTTCAGTAAAGTCGTGTCATATTCATTGGCCTCGGTTATGAGATATGGTTTTAAATGTTTACCAATGCTCTCGTAATAAAGTTTTTCAATGGTGTTTTTGTATTTAAAATCAAGTGAGTTTTGAATTAGTGTGAAATTAGTATAACCTACTTCTTTCATAATCAATTGAAGTCCCTTTACAATATTAAAACTTTTATCATTCACAATGTTGAGTTGTTGAATGTCTCCTCTCTCAAATGTATTTACGATAACTTTTGCCACATAATCAACTGGAATTATGTTTAATCCTGTCTTTTCGTTGATGATAAAACGCACATTTTCCTGTTCACTTTTTCGTTGCGCAGTAAAATGGAAAAATTTTGCCAATAGATAAAAAACCATATATTTTGAAATAAAATAATTGCTTTCCTTTCCGAGCATTTTTCCGCCTATTACGCTTGGACGCAAGATTTGATATGGCAATCCTAAAGATTTACATTGCTCTACAACAAAATTTTCCGAATGAAATTTGGCGTTTTCATATGCATTGCGATGTTCTGGAACGAAATCTAAATTATGAAAGTCATTGTCTATAAGTCCTTTTCTTTCACCTGACGAAAAGGCGGTGCTGATGTAAATGAACTTTTTTATAAACGGATGGAATATATTAAAAAGGGATTTTGTGATTTTAGTGTTTTCGTCAAAAATCTTTTCCCTTTGTTCTTCATCTGTTGATAAATTCACGTATCCAGCCGAATGAATGAAATAAGCATCTTTTATTTGGCTTGAAAATGTATCCTGAATTTCAGCCAAATCGGTATCAATGATTTCTATATATTTGTGCAGTTTTTGTATTCCTTTGTCTTTTATGATTTTAGGTGTATAACTGCTGGATAAAAGCTCATTTATTCTGTCTAAAGCAGAATTTTTACCTTTATTTCTGGCGATAAGAAAAAGTTTTCCGTCAATTTTAGTTTTGATGAAAAGTTCCAGAATTTCATACATAATATGAGATCCCAGAACTCCTGTTGCACCTGTAAGTATTATTTTCATTATCGTTTTGTTGTAAAAACAAAGGTAGTTTTAAATACCAAATATTTCAGATTTAAAGTCGCGTCTGATTTTTGAAATCTTTAATCAATAATGATCAATTTTTTGCTTTCAAATCGGAAATAACAATTCTATAACCATCAGGATCAAAAATCATTTTTCCATTTTCATTCCAATATGGATTTTTTGAAGTTACAATTGAAATGTTATATTCTAAAATCTTTTCTATCAAATTATTATATTCGAAAATAGTTTCAGGATAGAAGACTAAAATAGCATCTTCATCAAAATGATGATTGGTTTTTTCGTTGGATATTGTAAATTCTAAATGCCAATCTAAATTGGGTTTTCCAATGAAAACACCACTATAAGTAGCATGGTTTTCAAAATTACCAAGTAAATCAAATCCCAAAATTTCGATATAAAAGAACTTTATTTTTTCTAAATTGTTTGTGTGTCTGGCAAATCGTAGTTTCATTTACTGGATTAGTATTAAATCAAAAACTATTTACTCAATTTATCCAAAGTATACGCAATCAATTCATCAACTGCTTTGTATGGATCTTCGCTAAAGGTTCCAGAAGCTCGATTGGCAATTATGGCATTCAATGACAAAGCATTATGTCCTAAAAGAGCTGAAAGTCCGTATATAGCGGCAGTTTCCATTTCTAAGTTTGTGATTTGGTTGTTACCAAATTTAAAATTATCCATTTTAGAATTTAGTGTCTCGTCTTGAATATTCAAGCGTAACACACGCCCTTGTGGACCATAAAATCCACCGGCAGTTGCGGTAATTCCTTTGTGCATTCTATTGCTTTCTATTCTTTTTTCAAGTTCTTCGGAACACGAAACCACATACGGTTTTCCTTTTCGTAAATCCCAATCTGTATGTTTTACAAAAGCATCTTCTATTTCGATATTCGAAACTTCATCAATTAAATAGGAGCGAAGCATGTTGTCAAGACCCAAACCAAATTTAGACATTACAAAACTATCAACAGGTATATCAGCCTGTAAAGAGCCAGAAGTTCCTATTCGGATTATGTTTAAAGGAGTTAAATCTTTTTTTGGTTGACGCGTTTTTAAATCAATATTAACTAAAGCGTCCAATTCATTCATGACAATATCAATATTATCTGGACCAATTCCCGTAGACATTACTGTAATACGTTTGCCTTTGAAAATTCCGGTTTGTGTTTTAAATTCTCTTTTTTGGGCTGAAAATTCGATACGATCAAAAAATTGCGTGATTTTTTCTACTCGATTTTGATCACCGACAAAGATGATATCGTGTGCAATATGTTCTGGTTTTAAATTCAAATGGTATACACTACCGTCCGGATTTAATATTAATTCTGATGCTTGTATCATTGATTTTTTGTTTTAAACACTAAGTGCACAAGGTTTTTCGCAAAGGTCGAAAGGCTTTTGTTTGTAATCTGTCTGTGATATGAAATCTCAAATCAGTAATCTTATCCCCCTACACGTTTTACTTTGAAGCCCTTAAGTTTTAAGATTTCCATGATTTTATCACGATAATCGCCTTGTATAATGATAGAATCGTCTTTAAAGGTTCCACCAACACTCAATTTTGTTTTTATTTCCTTGGCCAAAATTTTAAAATCCTCGTCAGTACCTTCGTAACCTTCGATTATAGTTGTAGCTTTTCCTTTCCGTTTTTCGAATTTGCAAATCATAGGTTCTTTTTGAACGTATAATTCGTGAGCAACTTCTTCAATTTTTTCTTCCGGACCAACCTGATGATCGGGAAAAAGATTTTTTAATTGGTCTTGTAAATCCATGTTAGGTTGTTTTTTGAACGCTGGCAACGTTAATTTTTTGATTACCACAGATTTAAATTAGTAAAAAACAAAAGACATTAAGCATAAACTTAATGTCTTTTATTAATTGACGCAAATTTAAGTTTATTTTTTGATAAGCCCTAAGTCTACTAAACGTTCATATAAATAGGCTCCCGCAGTAATATCTTCGAATTTTTTTGGATTTTCCGCATCAATACAGTTTTCCAAACAGTCCAATTTCATATCACTTACCGGATGCATAAAAAACGGAATTGAATAACGTGAAGTTCCCCATAATTCTCTCGGTGGGTTTACCACTTGATGAATTGTAGATTTCAATTTGTTATTGGTGTGACGCGATAACATATCTCCAACATTGATTACCAATTCATCCGATTCAGCTACGGCGTCAATCCATTCACCATTGTGATTTTGTACCTGCAATCCTTTTCCTTGAGCACCCATTAATAAAGTAATTAAGTTGATGTCGCCATGTGCCGCAGCACGAATAGCATTTGCAGGCTCTGAGGTAATGGGTGGATAATGAATAGGTCTTAAGATGGAATTCCCTTCTTTAGCATAATTATCAAAATAAAATTCATCCAAACCAAGGTGTAATGCTAAGGCTCTCAATACATAAATACCTGTTTTTTCCAGCATTTGATATGCTTCTTTGCCGACAACATTAAAACGAGGTAATTCTTTTACTTCGACATTTTCAGGGTATTCAGAGGCATATTTTGAATCTTTGGACACATATTGTCCAAAATGCCAGAATTCTTTCAAATCCCCTTCTTTTCTACCTTTGGCATGCTCTGTCCCAAAAGAGACATAGCCTCTTTGTCCGCCAATTCCAGGAATTTCATAACTGCGTTTTTTTTCTAAGGGCAGAGCGAAAAAATTTCTGATTTCACCATACAATTCATTAACCAATTGGTCGTCTAAAAAATGCCCTTTGAGTGCTACGAAGCCAATATCTTCAAATGCACTTCCGATTTCATTTACAAATTTTTGTTTACGTTTCGGGTCGTCCGAAAGGAAATCACGCAAGTCAACACTAGGAATGTTTTGCATATTTTTAAATATTTTTTAATAATTGCAAGGTTAAAAACCTTGCAGATACAAATGTAAAGAATAATTTTATATCTGAATTTTAAAACTTATAAACAAAATTAAAAAATATAACAATATAACACTAAACTGTTATATTTTTTTATCTTTGAACCATACAATAAAACGCAAAAAATGACCTTTGATAGAAAAAATCTTACTGACGATCAATTATTAGATTTATATAAAAGAATACTGAAACCAAGGCTTATAGAGGAGAAAATGTTAATACTGATTCGTCAGGGAAAAGTATCGAAATGGTTCTCTGGAATTGGTCAAGAGGCTATTTCTGTTGGGGTTACAGCAGTTTTAGACTTGGACGAGTATATTTTGCCTATGCACCGAAATCTTGGTGTTTTTACAGGAAGAGACATTCCGTTGTATCGCCTTTTTTCACAATGGCAAGGAAAAGCCAATGGGTTTACCAAAGGTCGTGATCGAAGTTTTCACTTTGGAACACAGCAGTATAACATTATTGGTATGATTTCACATTTAGGTCCTCAATTAGGAGTTGCCGATGGAATCGCTTTAGCCAATAAACTAAAAAATAATGGAAAAATTACCGCAGTTTTTACCGGTGAAGGTGCAACAAGTGAAGGAGATTTCCATGAAGCGTTGAATATTGCTTCCGTTTGGGAACTGCCAGTGCTGTTCGTGATAGAGAATAATGGTTACGGGCTTTCGACACCAATCAATGAACAGTATCGTTGTGAAAACCTGGCCGATAAAGGAATAGGATACGGAATGGAAAGTCACATTATTGATGGTAACAATATTCTTGAAGTTTATAATTTGTTATCCGAACTGAAGGCTTCAATGAAAATAAATCCACGTCCTGTTTTATTGGAATTCAAAACCTTTAGAATGCGCGGGCATGAAGAGGCGAGCGGAACCAAGTATGTTCCGCAGGAATTAATGGATATGTGGTCAATTAAAGATCCGGTAGAAAATTATAGAAAATATTTGACTGAAAACGGAATTCTTACAAGCGATTTTGATGCGACTTTACATACTGAAATTAAAGCTGCTATTGATGAAAGTTTGGCTACGGCCAATGCTGAACCGGAGATTGAAGCTTCGCTAACCGAAGAGTTAAATGACGTTTACAAACCGTATGTTTTTGAACAGGTTAACCCAACAGGGGAAAAAGAAAATATTCGTTTTATAGACGCAATTTCTAGCAGTCTGAAACAATCAATGGAGCGTCATGAAAACTCCGTTATTATGGGTCAGGATATCGCTGAATATGGCGGTGCTTTCAAAATTACAGACGGTTTTGTAGCGAAATTTGGCAAAGAGCGCATCATTAATACACCTATTTGTGAAAGTGCAGTTGTTTCGGCAGCAATGGGATTATCAATTAATGGATATAAAGCGATTGTAGAAATGCAATTTGCTGATTTTGTTTCAACAGGATTTAATCCAATTGTGAATTTATTAGCGAAATCACATTATCGGTGGTTGGAAAAAGCCGATGTGGTAGTACGTATGCCTTGTGGCGGTGGAACACAAGCAGGACCCTTTCATTCGCAAACCAATGAAGCCTGGTTTACTAAAACACCTGGTTTAAAAGTTGTTTATCCCGCATTTCCCTATGATGCCAAAGGCTTATTGAATACTGCTATAAATGATCCGAATCCGGTGTTGTTTTTTGAACACAAACAATTGTACAGAAGCATTTATCAGGATGTACCCAAAGATTATTATACTATTCCGCTGGGAAAAGCAGCTTTGTTGAAAAAAGGAAATGATGTTACAATTATTTCATTTGGAGCAGCGGTGCATTGGGCTTTGGAGACGTTATCAAAAAACCCTGAAATTTCAGCTGATTTATTGGATTTGAGGACCTTACAGCCATTGGATACCGAAGCAATTTACGCCTCAGTTAAGAAAACGGGAAGAGTTATCATTTATCAGGAAGATAGCATGTTTGGTGGAGTTGCCAGTGATATTTCGGCAATGATAATGGAAAATTGTTTCCAATATTTGGATGCGCCGGCGAAACGCGTGACAAGTTTAGACACACCAATACCATTCACAAAAGCATTAGAAGATCAATATTTGCCAAAAGGCAGGTTTGAAACTGAATTAAAACAACTATTGAGCTATTAACATGAATTTTTTATAGGTTATGTTTAGAATTTTGATTTTAAAAATAACCTAGTATCCAATATATTATTATAAAAATAATGATAGTACCGAAACAGCCGCCGCCTAATTTCTTGGCGCCGTAACCAGCCAGTATTGTTTTGAAGAAACCATTCATAAAGCTGTAATTTAAATGTTTTATAAATTTAGACTATATTTTTAGAATAGCAAGTTTTAGTTTAGTTCAATGAAGATTTTTTTAATTAAAGCTATTTCTTCCTGATACATTGTTTTTTTTCTGGTGGCGAAATAAAGTGTGTTTTTCAATGGATGATTTCCTTCCCAAATCAGTTTTATGGAACCATTATCCATTTCTTTTCTGCAAAGAAAATCGGGGACAACAGCTAATCCTTTGCCACTGCTCAAACAACGTATGATAGAATTTATATTTGGAACAATATAATTAGGTCTGAAATCAGGATATTTATTAAAATTGAACTGCCAAAAACGACGTAGATGCTCCATATCTCCTGTAGTTCCATACCATTTTTGTTGTTTTAACCAAAGCTCAGTTTCTTGAATAGTTCCATTTTTTTCAATGTTCTTAAATTTAAAATCATCTGTTTCGGAGCCTCCGACAAGTACAATGGTTTCCGATGAAAAGGGTTGATATTCAATGGTGTTTTTAACTACCATCTGAGGGGTAATGATTAAATCCAAAATACCTTTTTCTAAACTTTCCACCATTTCCGGATATTCACCAAACTGAATAATAACATTAAATGGCAATGTCGAAATGTACTGTTCTAGAGTTATTTGAAATGTTTCAAAACACATTCCAACGCTTATTGTCGGCGTATTTTTTTCGGTACTTCGCTGGAAGTTTTTTTCGGCTTCTTCTAGTTTGGTCAATGCTTCGATTATAAAATTATAAAGCACTTTTCCTTTTTCAGTTGGAACCATTTTTCGGCCTGTTCGATCAAATAACTTATAACCGACATAGTTTTCCAATGAACTCAAATGCAAACTCACACCTGGTTGGGATATAAACAATACCTCCGCTGCCTTAGTTAACGTTCCTGTTTTATAAACTGCTTTAAAGGTACGATACCATTCTAAATTCACCATAACTATTATATTTATGATACAAAGGTATGAATTATGTTATTTTAATAATGGAATTTCTCGTTCTAACTTTGCACCATCAAATTAAAAACAAAAATCATGACAAAAATATTTATAATTAATGGTGGACAAAAGTTTGGCCATTCAGGTGGTAGATTTAATGAAACTATTTCGAATGAAACATTGAGCTTCTTTAAAAATAATACTGCTTTTGAAATAAAAACCACAAATATTAATGATGCGTACAATCCTGCTGCAGAAGTTGAAAAATTTGTTTGGGCAGATGTAATCATTTACCATACACCAATATGGTGGTTTCAGTTACCTCACGGCTTTAAAAAATACATTGATGTGGTTTTTACTGAAGGGCATGCAAAGGGGATTTACAAAAGTGATGGAAGATCCTCAGAAAATCCAACTATTAATTACGGAACAGGGGGGATGCTTCATGGTAAAAAATATATGTTAACTACGTCTTGGAATGCACCAAAAGAAGCTTTTACTTTGCCAGGAGAATTTTTTAATCAACATAGCGTTGATGAAGGGCCGTTGTTTGGATTTCATAGAATGAATGCTTTTACTGGTATGGAACCATTGCAAAGTATTCATTTTCATGATATTGAAAAGAATGCAGATGTTGACAACGATATTAAGTTATATCAGAAACATTTAACACAACTATTTTTAAATTAATTATGCCAATAAATCTAACAGTTATTCTAAAAAGCAAGCCGGAAAGTGTAGAGTCATTAAAATCTCTTTTGCTCGATTTAGTTCAAAACTCTAAAAAAGAAATAGCTTGCATTCAATATGATTTGCAGCAAAGCATCGAAGAGCCAAATACTTTTATTTTTCATGAAATTTGGGAAAATCAGAATGGATTAGATAATCATAATCAACAGGCTTACATTCAGTCTTTTTTCGAAAAGTCGCAATTTTTTTTGCAAGAAATACCCATTCTCTATAAAACAAATAAACTAACATAATTGAGTGGCTGTCAGAAATGATAGCCTTTTTTTTGCGTATATTATCAAAAATAGTTTAGTTACAACGCAAAAGAAATACGCTATAATTTGGGTAATACTATTTCATAATTTAATTTTGAAAAAATTTAGCATTCCTAAAATTATGCAAGGCAGAATGAAACCTCTAAGAGAAAAATTGCTTATAAAAGACGCGACAATCAACAAAGTACAGTTTGATACCGAATGGTTTTATAAGCTAGATGATATGGCTTTTTATTTAAAGGAAGATTTATCTGAAGTTGAATTTGTTTATTTGCCAATGCTTATTGATGGCGAAAAAGAATTCGTCAAATGCGCTACGTTTGACGACATCATAAGAGGCCGAAAAGAATTATAAGTAAAATTAGTTGCTCTTGAGAAAATTTTTGAAAACCGATCCTAAAAAATGTCATTCTGGTTTTTCATTGATCTGTTTCTTCTTGCCTTACCTGTTTTTAAAATAGGTAAACCTGTTTAGAAAGCGAGTCTAAGCCAAATCAATACCTATTTTTTAACTTTTAATGAAATTGTTAGTCTACATGCTACTGTTCGAAAATATAACTTCTAACTGAACCAGTTGTATCAGATAAAAAAGACTTTATCGATTACTCAATTTAGCTTTTTCCTTGATAATATCACTGATTTTTCGATTTTCAATTTTACTTTCTAACCAGGAAATAATATCAAGATAAAGAAATGCCCTTTTTTCATAAGTGTTTTTCTCCAATTCGATAAACCGCTCTCTCATTTTTACAAATTCTTTTTTGATGTCACCAGGGTAAATAGAGTTTAAGTTTTTCATGAATTTGATAATTTCCTTTTGGACCTCATGCAAATCATTCATTTTTAACAGAAATTTATAGGTGTTTTTCAATTGGTTTTCCAAGTAATAATCCTTTCCTAATTCATAATGTGCTATCAGGCAAAGAATTCGGGAAAAGCACATTAAATCTTCTCGCATCGTAAGATTTTTGTTGTTTATGATTTTCTCCAAATAAAAGATGGATTCATTGTATTTTTCGTTACCAAAGTAAATCGAAGCTATCTTATAGTAAAATAACATTTCGTGATGTTCATCAAGATGTTCACTGTGTATTTTTAATTTCTCTAGGACTTCAGGAATTAAGTATTCGCTTTCAGCAAAGGTGCCTTCCAGAATATGATAATTTAATTTGTTATTATATAGATATAGGAATGATAAAGAAGCAATATTATCGTTCACAGGAAAGCGTCGATCTTTGATGGTTTCCTCCAGACGTACTAGGTATTTCTTGAATTTTGTTTTGTATTTGAGCATAAATAAAGACTCTAATAAATAATGATTTCCTTTTAAGAAAAATACAGGATTAAGGTAAATCATGTTAGGGTTGTCATAAAAAAGAGTCACCCATTTATAGGCATACTTGTAGCTTGCTAAAAAGTCCTGCACTAAAAAACTATGCCAAAGATTAGCATTGTAAAACCAGTATTTTTCACGAAATCCAAATTTTTTCTCGTCAAATTTAGAAATGTGTTTATTGAAATAATCATCAATATATTTATACTCTTCGTCACTTTTTACATAACCTGTTTTAAGCATAATACCATACAGCTGGAGGGATAAATTAGATAATTTACTGGAAATAGTATTGCGATAATTTAATTCTTTAGCTTGAATAACTAGCTCATCGGCACGTCCTTGAATACTTCGTGTAATGTATTGCGATTCTATTAATTTTTCGAATTCTACAATCTCATACGCCATTAGTTTTTCATCATTCTCTAATGCCAGAATCTTTGTTTTATCTAATATTTTTAAGCTTTGCTTGTATAAACCCTTATTATACAAAATAGCTGCAAAATCAATCTGTTCCCGTAGTTGATACCGAATGTTTTGGCTCGGAATATTCAAGCGGATACTCACTAAAATTTGCTTATATAAATAAGACTTAAGATTGGATAACTGCACTTTTTTGATGATGCCACTTTTCAAGATGAGCTTCTCATCATATACTTCTGATTTATCTAAAATATTGAATAATTCGATGAACTTTGTATTGGAACTCGTCTCGAGTCGGCTTGCAAAAATCTTAAATTGTCTTTTTTCAGACTTTGAAAGGGATTTTATTAATACAAATAAGAAATCTTTTTGATGGTTAGCCATTGTAAAATATTGTAGCTTAATTGGTTGTTAATCAGTTGCTTACAAAGTATTACTTCCCTTTATAAGCAGTATATTTCCTTAAAATGAATTTTATATTAAAGTAATGAAATATAAATTTGTTATCGAGATGTGAAATTACATTAAATAAATGAAAATGAATAGAGAGAAAGTTCAAATTTTTGATACCACTTTACGAGATGGAGAACAGGTCCCAGGATGTAAATTAGATACCAAACAAAAACTCGTTATAGCAAATCGCTTAGACGAAATGGGTGTTGACATTATAGAAGCTGGTTTTCCTGTTTCTAGTCCAGGTGATTTTTTGTCTGTTTCTGAAATTAGTAAGGTTGTGAAAAATGCAACTGTTTGTGGTTTAACCAGAGCAGTGAAAAATGATATTGATGTTGCTGCAGCTGCCTTAAAACATGCTAAAAAACCACGTATTCATACTGGAATTGGTACTTCAAATTCACATATAATACATAAATTAAATACCACTAGAGAAGATATCATCGCCAGAGCAAAATTTGCTGTTTCTCATGCTAAATCGTATGTTGAAGATGTAGAATTCTATGCAGAAGACGCTGGTAGAACTGATAATGATTTCTTAGCAAGAGTTTGTGAAGAAGTAATAAAATCTGGTGCGACAGTACTTAATATACCTGATACTACCGGATATTGCTTGCCTGAAGAATATGGTGCAAAAATAAAGTACCTAAAAGAAAATGTAAAAGGAATTGAAAATGTTATTCTTTCTTGTCATTGCCACAATGATTTAGGAATGGCGACTGCCAATTCAATTGCTGGGGCTGTAAATGGAGCGAGACAAATAGAATGTACGATAAATGGAATCGGAGAAAGAGCAGGAAATACAGCTCTTGAAGAAGTGGTAATGATTTTCAAACAACATCCTTATTTGAATTTATATACTGATATCGATACGAAACAGTTGAACGAAATGAGTCGTTTAGTTTCTGAAAGTATGGGAATGATGGTACAGCCTAATAAAGCAATTGTTGGTGCTAATGCTTTTGCGCACAGTTCAGGAATTCATCAGGACGGCGTGATTAAAAACAGAGCAACTTATGAAATCATGGATCCTTTGGATGTAGGGGTCAATGAATCTTCAATAGTTCTTACTGCCAGAAGCGGTAGAGCAGCATTGGCTTACAGAGCAAAGAAAGTAGGGTATGAACTTACTAAAGTGCAATTGGATATAGTATATGTTGAGTTTTTAAAATTTGCCGATATCAAAAAAGAAGTTTTAGATGATGATATTCACCAAATTATTGAAGCTTCTAAAATTTCAGTAATGAGCTAAGAATAAGCTAACAAAACATAAGTTACAGATAAAAATATAAAGAACGAAACATGAATTTAAAAATAGCCGTATTGCCCGGAGACGGAATAGGACCAGAGGTGACCTTACAGGCAAAGAAAGCTTTATATGCTATAGGTGTAGTGTATGATCATGAATTTGTTTTTGAAGATGCTCTTATGGGAGCTGTTGCTATAGATAAAACCGGAAACCCTCTTCCGGAACAAACGCTTAACCTTTGCCTTAATACCGATGCAGTTTTGTTTGGTGCCATTGGTGATCCAAAATACGATAACAATCCAAGTGCTAAAATACGTCCTGAACAAGGATTATTAAAATTGAGAAAAGAATTAGGTCTTTTTGCAAATATCAGGCCTATAAAGCCCTATAAGTCATTATTAGATTCTTCTCCTTTAAAAAGAGAAATAATCGAAGGTGCTGATTTTACTATTTTCAGAGAACTGACCGGAGGTGTTTATTTTGGTGAAAAAAAAATAAACGATGCTGGTACAATCGCTTCTGATTTATGCGAATATTCAGAAGAAGAAATCACCAGAATTACCCATTTGGCTTTTAAAGCAGCACAAAACAGACGTAATAAAGTAACGATGGTGGATAAAGCCAATGTACTTGAAACTTCTCGATTATGGAGAAAAGTCGTCAAAAAAGTCAGTGAGAGTTATCCTGAGGTAGTATTAGATTTTCTTTTTGTTGATAATGCTGCGATGCAAATAATTTTAAACCCAAAACAATTTGATGTCATTTTAACCGAAAATTTATTTGGAGATATTTTGTCTGATGAAGCTAGTGTAATTACTGGTTCTATAGGATTATTAGCTTCGGCCTCTTTAGGAAATAAAAATGCGCTTTTTGAGCCGATTCATGGTTCTTATCCGCAGGCAAAAGGAAAAAACATTGCTAATCCAATTGCTTCTATTTTATCAGCAGCAATGCTTTTGGAACATTTTGGACTTCATAAAGAAGCTAAAAAAGTGTACGAAGCAGTAGAAAAAGCCATTGAATATAATGTAGTCACAATTGATTTGAAAGCAGATTCAAAATTTGGCACAAATGAAGTTGGAGACTTTATTTCGAATGTCATTTTAAGTAAAGATGATTTATATTTTAAAAGTGACAATGTCCAAATAGGACAATCGACTATTGTTTAACAAAACAACTGTCAAAAGCGTATTTAATAATTGAAAAGTAGTAATAATTTTAAGGTTATTTTTTTTTTGTTCTATTTGTTTTTCATAATTTTGATGCAAATAAAAAAAATGAAAACCGTAATTATTATTTCTTCAATTATTAATGTCAATGTGGTAAACACAGATGCAATAGGAATGTTATAGATATAATTAAAAAAATATTTAAAAACCTTCCAATTATTTTGGAAGGTTTTTTTTTGGAAAAAATTTAAAAATTACACAAACATAGAATCATACAATGGAATTAAATAAATACAGCAAAATAATCACACAAGATGAAACACAACCAGCTTCTCAAGCCATGTTGTACGGGATTGGATTAACTGAAGAAGATCTTAAAAAAGCGCAGGTAGGAATCGTGAGTATGGGCTACGATGGAAACCCTTGTAATATGCACTTAAATGATTTGGCTAAAGATATTAAGACCAGCGTCTGGAAAGAAGATTTAGTTGGTTTGATTTTTAATACTATTGGTGTAAGTGATGGTATTTCAAATGGTAATGATGGAATGCGTTTTTCTTTAGTTTCTCGTGATGTAATTGCAGATTCTATCGAAACTGTTATGGGAGCACAATGGTATGATGGTATGATTGCTGTTCCAGGCTGTGATAAAAATATGCCCGGAGCCGTAATGGCTATGGGTAGAGTAAATCGCCCTTCTATTATGGTATATGGCGGTTCGATTCATCCTGGAAAATGGAAAGGTGAAGATTTGAATATTGTTTCTGCTTTTGAAGCATTAGGTAAAAAATTCAATAACACTATTACACCTGAAGATTTTAAAGGTGTGATACAGAATGCCTGTCCAGGAGCGGGTGCTTGCGGTGGTATGTACACTGCTAACACGATGTCATCAGCGATTGAAGCTTTAGGGATGAGTTTACCATACAGTTCTTCTAATCCTGCTTTGAGCCCAGAAAAGAAACAAGAATGTGCTGATGCTGGTAAAGCAATCAGAATATTACTGGAAAGAGATATTAAGCCTAGAGACATTATGACTCGTAAAGCATTCGAAAATGCTATTACAATAGTGGCTGTACTAGGAGGTTCAACTAATGCTGTTATGCACTTAATTGCAATAGCACATTCAGTAGGTATTGATCTTACATTAAAAGATTTTCAAGATATTAGTGATAAAACACCATTGCTTGCTGACTTAAAACCAAGTGGTAAATACTTAATGGAAGATTTACATAATGTAGGTGGCGTTCCGGCAGTAATGAAATATTTATTGAAAGAAGGTTTGTTGCATGGAGATTGTTTAACGGTTACCGGGAAAACAATTGCTGAAAACTTAGCTTCAGTTCCTGATTTGAATGATGGACAAGAAGTGATTCATGAAATCCAAAAAGCGTTAAAAGCTACTGGAAATATTCAGATTTTATACGGAAACATAGCTTCAGAAGGTTGTGTGGCTAAAATTAGTGGTAAAGAAGGTGAATATTTTGAAGGTACAGCGGTAGTTTTTGAAAACGAACACGATGTAATTAAAGGAATTAGAGGAGGCGAAGTAAAACCAGGAAATGTGGTTATTATTCGTTACTGTGGTCCAAAAGGAGGTCCAGGTATGCCTGAAATGCTTAAACCAACATCTGCAATTATGGGAGCTGGCTTAGGAAGTACTGTTGCTTTGATTACTGACGGTAGATTCTCCGGAGGTTCTCACGGTTTCGTGGTAGGACACGTTACTCCAGAAGCCTACGAAGGTGGAGGAATTGCTTTAATACAAAACGGTGATGTGATTTCAATTGATGCGGTGAAAAACACTATCAATATGAAAATATCTGACGAAGAATTGGCAAAACGTAAAACCAATTGGAAAAAACCAGAATCACCAATTAAACAAGGAGTGTTACTTAAATATATGCGTTCGGTCTCAAGCGCCTCTGAAGGATGTGTAACTGATAAGTAATTACTTTAATCATCGAAGGGAATAATAAATAGGTTTGGACTTTTATTTGAAAGTAAAAAATAGGAATACTATAGCAATCTCGACTCTCTCTCTCTCTCTTTTTGGAGAGGGTGGGGTGAGGAAAAATAATAAACGTACCCATGGGAACAAATAAAATATCAGGCGCAGAAGCCGTTATTAGATGCTTATTAGAAGAAGGAGTAGACTTGGTTTATGGTTATCCAGGAGGAGCCATAATGCCTGTTTATGATGAATTATATAAATTTAAAGATCAGCTGCATCATGTATTAGTTCGTCACGAACAAGGTGCTACACATGCCGCTCAAGGATTTGCAAGAGCGACAGGGAAAGTTGGAGTGGCGATCGCTACTTCAGGTCCAGGAGCAACAAATCTTGTAACTGGTATTGCTGATGCCCAAATTGATTCAACACCAATGGTTTGTATTACCGGCCAGGTCGGAAAACATTTATTAGGTTCAGATGCATTTCAGGAAACGGATATTATTGGAATTTCAACTCCGGTTACCAAATGGAATTATCAAATTACTGAAGCGCATGAAATACCTGAAATTATTGCAAAAGCATTTTATATTGCAAGATCAGGTCGTCCAGGTCCTGTTTTGATTGATATTACAAAAAATGCACAATTTGACGAAATTGAATTTAGTTATAAAAAATGTACCAGCATTAGAAGTTACAACCCAAAGCCAACTTTAGATATTGAAAAAATCAAAGAAGCAGCGGAACTAATCAATAATGCAAAAAAACCATATATCGTTTTTGGTCAGGGAATCATTCTTGGTGAAGCCGAAGAACAATTGAAAGCGCTAGTTGAAAAATCAGGAATTCCTGCCGCTTGGACTATTTTAGGACTTTCTGCATTGCCAACTGACCATCCATTAAATGTTGGGATGTTAGGAATGCACGGGAACTATGGGCCTAATTTATTGACAAATGAATGTGATGTTCTGATTGCTTTAGGAATGCGTTTTGATGACCGTGTTACAGGAAATTTAGCTACTTATGCGAAACAAGCCAAAGTAATTCATTTTGAAATAGATCCTGCAGAAGTAGACAAAAATGTAAAAACAACTGTCGCTGTTTTAGCCGATGTAAAAGAATCTCTAACTGCTTTACTTCCTTTTATCAAAAGTAATACACATGAATCTTGGCACAACGAATTCAAAGAAATGTATAAAATCGAATTAGAAGCGGTAATCAATGACGAGTTAAAACCTAAGAAGGAAGGAATTTCTATGGGGGAAACGATCGAAATGATTAACAAACATTCTAAAGGCGATGCAATTATGGTTTCGGATGTTGGACAACACCAGATGTTTGCTTGTCGTTATGCCAAATTCAATTCGACAAAAAGTAATGTTACTTCCGGTGGTTTAGGAACGATGGGATTTGCTTTACCAGCTGCTATTGGTGCCAAAATGGGAATGCCGGAACGTGAAGTGGTAGCGATTATTGGTGATGGTGGCTTTCAAATGACTATTCAGGAATTAGGAACTATTTTTCAAACCAAAGTTCCTGTTAAAATTGTGGTCTTGAACAACGAATTTTTAGGAATGGTACGTCAGTGGCAACAATTGTTTTTTGACAAAAGATATGCTTCTACTGAAATGATCAATCCTAACTTTATTGCGATTGCTGAAGGCTATTATATTAAAGCCAAAAAAGTAACTAAAAGAGAAGATTTAGATGCTGCCGTTGCGGAAATGATGGCTTCAAAAGAATCTTATTTCCTTGAAGTTATGGTAGAAAAAGAAAATAATGTATTCCCAATGATTCCAACAGGAGCATCGGTTTCTGATATGCGATTAAGTTAATATTATGGAAAATAAAACATTCACCATTTCTGTTTATTCAGAAAACAACGTTGGCTTATTAAACAGAATATCAGGAATATTCTTGAAACGCCATATCAATATTTTAAGTTTAAATGTATCCGAATCAGAAATAGAAAATGTTTCCAGATTCATCATTGTTGTGGACACAACTGAAAAATGGGTGCAAAATATTGTGGGTCAAATCGAAAAACAGATCGAAGTAATTAAAGCCTTTTATCATATTGATGAAGAGACCATTTTCTTAGAAAGTGCTTTGTTCAAAATAAATTCGAGTTTGTTATTTGACGAAAGACAAATACAAAATATCATAAAAGAAAGTCATTCTGAAATCGTTACAGTATCAAGAGACTTTTTTGTGATTTCAAAATCAGGTAGGCGCTCTGAGATTGAGGAATTATATGAAAAATTAAAACCTTTCGGAATCATGCAGTTTGTACGTTCAGGAAGAATATCTGTTTCCAAAGAAAAAATGGAAATATCAACTTTATTAGAAGAGCTTAAATAGAATTCATTTTGCAGTAACACTTTAGGGTACTGCAGTAATCAAAATTTCAATTATTAAATTTTAAAATCATTAAATAAAAAAAGATGGCAAATTATTTCAATTCATTACCACTTAGATTACAGTTAGAACAATTAGGCGTTTGCGAATTCATGGATCAGTCAGAATTTGCAAATGGTATAGCAGCATTAGCAGGAAAAAAAG
Organism: Flavobacterium rhamnosi; assembly: GCF_048286515.1. NCBI lineage: Bacteria > Pseudomonadati > Bacteroidota > Flavobacteriia > Flavobacteriales > Flavobacteriaceae > Flavobacterium > Flavobacterium rhamnosi. Next base: position 30,160 of record NZ_JBLVPS010000024.1, read on the forward strand.
TAGTTATCGTAGGTTGTGGAGCTCAAGGTTTGAACCAGGGTTTAAACATGAGAGATTCAGGATTAGATATTTCTTACGCGTTGCGAGCAGAAGCAATTGCACAAAAAAGAGCTTCTTTTATGAATGCTGCTGATAATGGTTTCAAAGTGGGAACTTATGAAGAATTAATTCCAACTGCTGATTTGGTTTGTAACCTTACACCAGACAAGCAACATACTGCTGTAGTAACAGCAATCATGCCTTTGATGAAAAATGGTTCAACATTAGCCTACTCTCATGGTTTTAATGTCGTAGAAGAAGGAATGCAAATTCGTAAAGACATCACTGTAATTATGTGTGCTCCTAAATGTCCAGGATCTGAAGTTCGTGAAGAATATAAAAGAGGTTTTGGTGTGCCGACTTTAATTGCGGTTCACCCTGAAAATAATCCAAACGGAGATGGTTTCGAACAAGCAAAAGCATATGCAGTTGCTACTGGTGGTCACAAAGCAGGAGTTTTGAACTCTTCATTTGTAGCGGAAGTAAAATCGGATTTAATGGGCGAACAAACCATTCTTTGTGGAATGTTGCAAACGGGATCAATTTTATGTTTCGATAAAATGGTTGAAAAAGGTATCGAGCCAGCTTATGCTTCAAAATTAATTCAATACGGTTGGGAAACTGTAACGGAAGCTTTGAAACATGGTGGAATTACAAACATGATGGATCGTCTTTCAAACCCTGCAAAAATCGAAGCGTATGAATTAGCAGATGAACTTAAAGACATTATGCGTCCATTGTTTCAAAAGCATATGGATGATATTATCTCTGGTGAGTTTTCAAGAAATATGATGATTGACTGGGCAAATGATGATATTAATTTATTGACGTGGAGAGCTGCAACTGCAGAAACTAACTTCGAAAAAACCGCGCCAACAGCAGCACATATTTCAGAACAAGAATACTTTGACAATGGAGTATTGATGATTGCGATGGTTAAAGCGGGTGTAGAATTGGCTTTTGAAACAATGACTCAAAGTGGAATCATTGAAGAATCAGCTTACTACGAATCGTTACATGAATTGCCTTTGATCGCTAATACAGTAGCAAGAAAAAAATTATATGAAATGAATAGAATCATTTCGGATACTGCAGAATATGGTTGTTATTTATTTGACCATGCTTGTAAACCGTTATTGACTGATTTCATGAAAACTATTGATACAAATGTAATTGGAAAATCATTTTCTACTACAAATAGTGTTGATAATGCGGTTCTTATCGCAGTAAATAAAAGTATTCGTCAGCATCCTATTGAAGAAGTAGGAGAGTGGTTGAGAGAATCTATGACTGCTATGAAAAAAATAGGATAATAAAAATTAGGAATTACACACATGAGGGTGTGTTGGGATTTGCATTATATCATTTGAATCCATAATATTTTGAATTAGTAAGCACTTATTAAAAGAAAAAAGAGATATGGATGCATATTACATTCACTTAACTTCAAATGAGTTTGACAGTTAAGTGAAGTAATTCCTTTCTAAAATAGAATTAGATAGTACTTTTTTGATATCTAAATTTACATTTTGAGAGGTTTCAGTTGGTATTATAATAATGTATATTTTTATTAATAAAATTATTTGTTGTTAAATTTTGTTAAGATAAAAGGCGGGGTAGAAATTCTATCTCGCTTTTTTTGTTTTTATCATAATTGTCAAAATATACAAAAAACGAACAAATTATCATTAAAAAGTTATTTTTTTTATGTAATGTTTAATTTTTCATAAGAATTTATAATTTAAATAATTTTAAGAATAGAAAGAGATTTAATACTTTTATAAAAAATTAAAAACATGAGCTACTATAAAATTGATAATTTAGAACAATATTTTAAACATTATAATAAATCAGTTCGTGAGCCAAGGAAATTTTGGGGTAAAATAGCAGAAGAAAATTTCACGTGGTACCAGCAATGGGATAAAGTTGTCGATTTTAATATGGCTGAAGCTGAAGTAAAATGGTTTACTGAAGCGAAAGTAAATATGACGAAAAATTGTATAGACAGGCATCTTGCCAAAAGAGGTGAAAAAACTGCTATTATTTTTGAACCGAATGACCCTACAGAAACTGCATTACATATAAGCTATAATGAATTGCACCAACGTGTTTGTAAAATGGCAAACGTATTGCGTGAACAAGGTATAAAAAAAGGAGATCGCGTTTGTATTTATTTGCCAATGATTCCTGAATTAGCTATCACAACCTTGGCTTGTGCCAGAATTGGTGCTATACATTCTGTTGTTTTTGCAGGATTTTCTTCTTCTGCTGTGGCGACAAGAATAAATGACTGTGAAAGTAAAATGGTTATTACTTCAGATGGTGGCTATAGAGGAAATAAAACTGTTGATTTAAAAGTAATTATTGATGAAGCATTGTTGAGCTGTTCAAGTGTGGAAAATGTTTTAGTTGTAAAAAGAACAAATACTTCAGTAGACATGAAAGAAGGGCGTGACCAATGGTTGCAACCTCTTTTAGACGAAGCTTCAGATAATAATGTAGCTGAAATTATGGATTCGGAAGATCCATTATTTATTCTTTACACTTCAGGTTCAACAGGGAAGCCTAAAGGAATGGTGCATACTACCGCAGGTTACATGGTCTACACTGCCTACACGTTCAAGAATGTATTCAATTATGAAGAAAATGATATTTTTTGGTGTACCGCTGATATTGGCTGGATAACGGGGCATTCGTACACACTTTATGGGCCATTATTGAATGGTGGTACTACTGTTATTTTTGAAGGTGTACCTAGTTACCCTGACTTTAGTCGTTTTTGGGAAATTATTGAAAAACATAAAGTGACCCAATTTTACACTGCTCCAACTGCGATTCGTTCTTTGGCAAAGGAAAGTTTAGATTACGTTCAAAAATACCCTTTAAAATCTCTTAAAGTTATTGGTTCTGTAGGAGAACCTATCAACGAAGAGGCATGGCACTGGTACAATGATCATGTTGGTGATAAAAGATGTCCTGTTGTGGATACTTGGTGGCAAACAGAAACCGGAGGAATTATGATTTCTCCAATTGCATTTGTCACTCCAACCAAACCAACCTACGCTTCCTTACCACTACCTGGAATTCAGCCCGTTCTTATGGACGAAAAGCGCAATGAAATTGAAGGAAATCAAGTTACTGGAAGTTTATGTATTAAATTTCCTTGGCCAGGAATTGCCAGAACGATCTGGGGTGATCATCAAAGGTATAAAGACACTTACTTTTCTACCTTTCCGGGTAAATATTTTACTGGTGACGGTGCTTTACGTGACGAAGTAGGGTATTACAGAATTACAGGTAGAGTAGATGATGTTGTTATTGTTTCCGGACATAATCTGGGAACAGCTCCAATTGAAGATGCTATCAATGAGCATCCTGCGGTCGCTGAATCAGCAATTGTTGGCTTCCCTCATGACATCAAAGGAAATGCGCTGTATGGTTTTGTTATTCTAAAAGAAACGGGAGAAACTAGAAATAAAGAAAATCTTATTAAAGAAATAAATCAGCACATAACGGATCATATTGGTCCAATTGCTAAACTGGATAAAATTCAATTTGTTTCCGGTTTACCAAAAACCCGCTCCGGAAAAATTATGCGTAGGATTCTTCGTAAAATAGCAGAAGGAGATTATTCCAATTTTGGTGATACTTCGACTTTACTAAATCCTGAGATTGTAGAAGAAATAAAAGAAGGAAAATTGTAAATTAATTTAAAAGCTGTTTGTAATAAGCAGCTTTTTTTTTGATTATAAGTGTTTGAGAGACTCTAAAGAAAATAGAGTTCAAAATATTTAATATATAATTATGTAAGTTTTATAGTAAATGATATAGCTACATTCTCAAACAAATCCATAAATTTACTTCTATATGAAAAATAAAGAAGTTTTAATTATGGGTGGTGGCTTAGCGGGATTAACTGCAGCAATTCATTTATCCAAAATTGGATTTCAAATTACCGTTATAGAAAAAAACCAATTTCCTAAACACAAAGTTTGTGGCGAATACATTTCTAATGAAGTACTGCCTTATCTGAATTGGTTAGATTTAAAAATAGGGGACTTAAAACCTACAGCTATTACAAAACTTGAATTTTCAACAGTTAGTGGAAAGAAAATTGAAAGTTTTTTACCGCTCGGTGGATTTGGAATTAGTCGTTATACCTTAGATGAATATCTATATAAGAAAGCAATTTCAATTGGCTGTAAGATTATTCAGGATTCAATAGAAGAAGTAGCTTTTGAGAATGAAATATTTACCATAACTACTTCTAATAAAACAATTTTTAAATCTGAAATTGTAATCGGAGCTTTTGGCAAACGTTCTTCTATTGATCAAAAATTATCTCGTACTTTTATTCAGAAAAAATCATCTTGGTTGGCTGTAAAAGGCCATTATTCTGGAGAATTTCCCAGTGATTTGGTGGGATTACATAATTTTAAAGGCGGTTATTGCGGTATTTCAAAAGTAGAAGGCGAGATTATTAATATTTGTTATTTAGCGGATTACGAGACTTTCAAGCAATTTAAAAACGTTGAAGACTATCAAGATAATGTTCTTTCAAAAAACCCGCATTTAAAAGCAATTCTTGAAAAAAGCACCTTGCTTTTCGAAAAACCATTAACAATAAGTCAAATTTCTTTCGAGAAAAAGCAAACAGTTGAAAATCATATTTTAATGATTGGAGATACCGCCGGATTAATTCATCCTCTATGTGGCAATGGCATGGCAATGGCAATCCACAGCGCTAAAATTGTTTCGGAATCAGTGGAAAAATATTTTAACAACGAAATCCAATCCAGAAACGAATTAGAAGCAAATTACAGTCAGGAGTGGAATTCTAATTTCGGAAAAAGATTAATAATGGGGAGATTGCTATCGAATCTTTTGCAAAGGCAAAAACTATCAGCAGCGTTGCTGCGTATCTTAATTAGATTTCCATTTTTAATACAGAAAATCATTGAAAAAACGCACGGAAAACCCATAATTTTAAACGCATAGATGTTTGTAGATACTAAATACAGAACCGATGAACCTGAAACGATGGATGATTTTGCCATGGAAGGAGAAATCTTACGTGATGCATTGGATAAAATAGCCAAAATTAATCAGCTTTTGGGCGGAAACCAGTTAACTTTACGAGGCGTTCAGGATCTAATTCAGAATGTTCCTAAATCAAATGAAATCAGGATTGTTGATGTAGGTTGTGGGAATGGTGATATGTTGCGCAGATTGGCAGATTTTGGATTAAAAAACAATCTTAAATTTCAATTAATTGGTATAGATGCTAATAATTTCACCATCACCCATGCGCAAAAATTATCAAAAAAATATTCTAATATATCGTACCAATGTGAAGATATATTTGATAAATCATTTGAAGAATTAAAATACGATATCGTTTTGTGCACTTTGACATTACATCATTTTAAAGACAAGGAGATTATTCATTTATTAAATGTTTTTAATACTAATTCGAATATTGGAATTGTTATAAATGACTTACAAAGAAGTGCTTTAGCTTATCGATTATTTCAGGCACTATGTTTTGTTTTTAGATTAAATGATATGTCACGGGACGATGGATTAATTTCTATTTTAAGGGGTTTTAAAAAAGAAGAACTAATTAAATTTTCAGAAGAATTAAAATTTAGCAACTATAAAATTAATTGGAAATGGGCCTTTAGGTATCAGTGGATAATTTCGAAAATATGAGTGTAAAAATCAAAACCGTAACAAAGCAGTTGCCAAAATACTCCAGAACAACCGAAGAAATCATTCCTTTTTTGGATGCTTGGTTAGTCGGACAAGACGAACGATTCATTAGAAAAGTAAAAAAAATTTTCGAAGGTGCGGCTGTTGATAAAAGGTATTCTATTATGGATCCAATTGAGGTGTTTACTAAAACTTCTTTTGAAGAAAGAAATGATATTTATGTTCGGGAAGTCATCGATTTAGGAGAGAAAGTATTAGAAAAAGCTTTAAAAAAAGCAAATTGGAATCCCAGAGATTTAGATTATATCATTACGGTGAGTTGTACCGGAATTATGATTCCTTCATTGGATGCTTATTTAATTAATCAATTGCAATTACGTCAAGATATCGTTAGGCTTCCGGTAACTGAAATGGGTTGTGCTGCAGGGATTTCTGGAATTATTTATGCTAAAAATTTCTTGCAGGCTAATCCTGGAAAACGTGCAGCAGTAATTGCAGTCGAAAGTCCAACAGCTACATTTCAATTAGATGATTATTCGATGGCTAATATTGTAAGCGCAGCTATTTTTGGCGATGGTGCAGCTTGTGTTTTACTTAGTTCCCATGAAGACGATGAAGGTCCGGAAATTCTAGCCGAAGAAATGTATCATTTCTATGATAATATTCAGATGATGGGCTTTAAACTCACTAATTCAGGTTTGCAAATGGTCTTGGATATAGAAGTTCCAGAAACGATTGCTTCTCATTTTCCGGATATAATTTATCCGTTTTTAGAAAAAAATAAGTTACAAATTGAAACTATTGATCATCTTATTTTTCATCCCGGCGGAAAGAAAATTGTTCAGACTGTAGAGGCTTTGTTTTCCAGTTTAGGAAAAAATATTGACGATACTAAAGAAGTATTACGTTTGTATGGGAATATGTCCAGCGCTACTGTTTTATATGTTTTGGAAAGAATAATGGATAATCAGCCCAAAAAGGGAGAGAAAGGATTAATGTTGAGTTTTGGCCCGGGATTTTCGGCGCAACGGGTTTTATTACAATTCTAATAGTCAACTGGTTCCTTTTGATTAATCCAAAATGATAAAAAACTAAAATATGACAAAACAAGAAATTATATCCAAATTGCCGTATTCCAAGCCCTTTCTTTTTGTTGATGAAATTCTTCAAATCAATGAAAATGGAGTGGAAGGAATTTATATTTTTGATGAAAATTTAGATTTTTATAAAGGGCATTTTAAAGATAATCCAGTTACGCCCGGCGTAGTTTTAACAGAAGTTATGGCACAAATTGGGTTAGTTTGCTTGGGTCTTTTTTTATTGAATGATTTATTTAATAAAAACACTTCAATTGCTTTAACATCAACGCAAATAGATTTTTTTAAACCTGTGTTTCCTAATGAGAAAGTAACTGTTATTTCAGAAAAAGTATATTTTAGATTCGGGAAATTGAAGTGTAAAGTAAAGATGATAAATGAAAGAGCGGAAATAGTTTGTATGGGAACAATAGCAGGAATGATTGTGTGATGTTTTTTGATACCGTTACTAAAATTTAAATCGTGTATATGCAAAAAAGAGTAGTTATTACAGGTCTTGGCGTTGTTGCTCCAAATGGAGTAGGACTTGAAGCGTTTACTCGTGCCATCAAAAACGGAATTTCTGGAATCAAACACGATTCGGAATTAGAAAGATTGCAGTTTTCCTGTCGGATATCTGGAAGACCTGAAATTTCTACTGAGTTAGCCTTACGATATTTCTCGGAATTAGAGTTGCGAAATTTCAACTCCACAGGGATTCTCTATGGTGTAATTGCTGGCATCGACGCGTGGCAAGATGCTGGTTTATCTTTGGAAATTAGCGAGAATCCAGATTGGGACAGTGGAACTATTTTTGGAACAGGAACTTCTGGAATTGATAAATTCCGGGAAAGTATTTATAAGATAGATGATTTTCAAACTCGCAGATTAGGAAGTACCGCTGTAGCACAAACGATGAATAGCGGTGTAAGTGCTTATCTCGGAGGAAAATTAGGTTTGGGAAATCAGGTTTCTACTAATTCTTCTGCTTGCACAACAGGAACCGAGAGTATTTTAATGGCGTTTGATCGAATAAAATCAGGACAGGCTAAACGAATTCTAGCAGGAAGTACAAGTGACTCTGGTCCTTATATTTGGGCCGGATTTGATGCGATGAAAGTCTGTACTTTTAAAAATAATGAAAATCCTGAACAAGGTTCGAGACCAATGTCTGCAAGTGCTTCAGGATTTGTTCCCGGAAGTGGAGCAGGGGCTTTAGTATTGGAAGATTTAGAAAGTGCAGTAGCACGAGGTGCAAAGATTTATGCGGAAGTTCTAGGTGGAAATGTAAATTCAGGAGGGCAACGCGGTCTAGGTACTATGACTGCTCCAAATCCGATAGCTGTTCGAAAATGTATTACAAATGCTATTGAAAATGCGGGAATTTCACCCGGTGATATTGACGCTATAAACGGACATTTGACAGCCACATCAAAAGATAGTTTGGAAATTCAGAATTGGAGCGAGGCTTTAGGAAGAAAAGGAAAAGATTTTCCATACATAAACTCATTGAAATCAATGATTGGTCATTGCTTGTCTGGTGCGGGAAGTATAGAAAGTGTTGCTGCCGTACTGCAATTGTATGAGGGATTTGTTTTTCCCAATATTAATTGTGAAGATTTAAATCCTGAAATTGCAGCATTAATTAACGAGTCAAGAATTCCGAGAGAATTGATTAAAGAAGAATTACATATTGTTGCCAAAGCCAGTTTTGGTTTTGGCGACGTAAATGGATGTGTCCTATTGAAAAAATACGGTTAGTCACAGGCTCACTTGAGATAAAATTTACGAATTATTAGATTAATTTGAAGTCCAATCGTTATCTTGAAATAAATTTAAAAAATCTGCCAAATAGCACTAAGTAATAAACAACTATGGATAAAGAACAAACAATAGAGCAATTAAAAAATATCGTAAAACCATATATTCAAAACCAGGAAGCATTTGATGTTCTTACAGAAGATACTGATTTTATAAACGATTTAAAAATAAATTCAGCCAATCTGGTGGATGTGATATTAGATATTGAAGAGAAATTTGATATAATAATCGACAATGAATCAATGGAAAGGATGGTCAGTGTAAAATTAGCAATGAACATAATTGAAACCAAATTATCCGAAAAGTGATAGGGAATGATATCGTAGATTTAGTATTGGCAAAAAAAGAAAGCAACTGGAGACGGAAAGGATTTTTGAATAAAATCTTTACTCGGGAAGAGCAATTATTAATTTCTAATGCTATAAATCCAGAACTGATGGTTTGGAATTTGTGGACTAGAAAGGAAGCAGCTTACAAAATCTATAATCGGGAAACTGGAGTCCGAGGATATTTTCCTTTACAATTAGAATGTTTTTATGAAAATTCAGTTTTAGGGACTGTTTGTATTAAAGGAAAAAAGTATTTTACAAAAACTAAAATTTCAGAAGATTCAATTCACACCGTGGCAGTTTTGAATAAGGAAAATTTAGATTGCGTAAGGGCTATAGCGGCAACCGATAAAATCAGTAAAATTAATGAGATTCCTTTTGTGACAGATTCATTTTCCAAAACTAAAAAAGCAGTTTCAATTAGTCACCATGGAAGATTTTGGGAAGCTGTAACATTGTAGGTTAAAAACGAAAAAAGGGAATAAAATTACTTTATTCCCAGTCTTGATTTTAATTTTAAGAAAAGCAGGGCGATTTTGTATGCATCTTCCGATGAAGAATTTCGATCGCTTTTGGGAATCTTGTAGATGTTGCATAATTCATCAAGTGAAAATTGTCGATCATTAATATCTTGAAGTTTTCTATACATGACATCAACATCTAAGGCCTCGTTTTTTAATCGGCCACAATCTAATCTTTCAAGGGCTGCATTGATCATTTCCACGTCAAAATCAATGTGATGTCCAACCAAGACCCCATTTCCAATAAAATCTATTAAAGAGGTAATCGCTTCTGGTTCTGAAAGTTTTTTCATTTTACTTTCGACTATAAACTCGTTCGAAAGTCCATTATCGTGTAGAAACTTGTATTGCAATAGAACGGCTTCAAAGCTATCTCCGATAACAATGCTGTCATCGACCACGGCAAAAGAACCAATTGATAAAATAACATCTTTTACAGGATTTAAACCAGAAGTTTCTGTTGATAATATTACAAATCGCTTTGATTTTTTATCAAATTTTGACAAATAGGTTTTCCAAAATTCAGGGTATTCCTTATTAATATTTTTAAGCCAGTCTAACATAGTTATGAAAATTGAGTGAGTTGAAATTTACTTTTTATTAACTCTTCCAATTCTTTCATTGGAATCAAAGCATTTTTCAATTTTTCCTTATCAATTTTTGATAATTCATTTAAATTTATAAACTGACCAGAACTGTCATTTTTTAAGCCTTCCAGGGTTCTGAATTTTGACAAAGTCAAAAAAGCTTCGGCACAATTAAGATAAATTTCGGCATATTTGGGATCAGAAATTGCTAATTGCTTGAATCGTTGAAAGGTATTGTTAATTCCTCTTATGCCGTGACTCATTGTAAATAAACGTGCACCGTCGATCAATGGCATCAAAGCACGCGTTTTTATATCAAATTTATCTTTGTTCGGACCCTCTTCTTCTACATTGAAATTTTTGAAAAAAGTCAACGGTGAATTTTTTCTAAGGGCGTCATTTCCGAGAAAGTCAAAGAATAGTGTATTGTTTTTTGCATTTTTAAAAACGATATTTCCAATAGCATCTTCAATTCTTTGTTCTCCAAAAGTTATCTCATAATCGAAGAAAATACTACTTAAGTCATTACTGTTTTCACCTGGAGTATTCATCCAGCTGTCGTACTGTTTTGTCCAGTCAGTCAAAGACTTACACCATAGCATATTACTTCCCATGTGGCCGTTTGGACACAATTCATAGCCGATTTTTTCAAGCGTTGCTGTGGTTCTTTTTCCAAGTTTAAGAAAATAGTCTTTCACATCTCTATATTTATCCGGTGTGACATCTTCAAAAATCAAAATACTGTCCTGGTCGGTTAACAATAATTGTTCTTTCCTTCCCTGGCTACCAATACTTAACCAAGCAAAACGGGCAGGAGGTGAGCCTAAATCCAAAATTGATAATTCAACCGAACGTTTAATGAGTGCCAGATTAATTTCACTGGCAATATTGAAAACATGAGAGAGTGGTATGTTTTTAGAAATGGAAGTCTGAATCAGATCGGTTAAACGCTCACGAATTTGTTTTAATTCTTTTGGATTCTGAGAACGCTTAATTTCTTTTATCAAAACACCGGGATTATTGGCCTGAGCAACTATTAAATCATGTTCAGTAATAATTCCTTTAACATCAGATTTATCTGTTCCGTCTTGTGTTACACACAAATGTGTCACATTATGTTTTAACATAAGCAACTGAGCCTCTGCCAGTGAAATATTCTCTACAACAGTTAGAACAGGTGATGACATTATTTTATCTACTGTAGCTGTAACAGGATAACGACCAGTAGCTATTTTTGAACGCATATCAGTATCTGTGATAATGCCTAAAGGAATATTATTCTCACATACAACGACATTGTTCTTTAACGTTTCTGTCATCAATTGCGCGACATCTTTTACAAGAGCTGAAACAGTAGTTTTTAAAGGAGAATTGTTATAAGATAAAGATTGAAAATATTGCATTTCTGATTGTTGATCCGAATAGAATACATTGTCAGATATCAATTTCCCAATTAAATTTTCTTTATCCTTCGGGTTGCGGGTATTAACCGCAAAACTTTCTAATAAAAAATTTAAAACCTCAGAGTTATTGGCAACAAAAGGCCTGAAAATGGTGATAGGAATCGCGTATACGATACTTTCCTCCCTGGCTTTAGCTGTCATCATGTAATTATTTTTGGCAAAAAATGGACGTAAACCAAAAATATCACCTTCATTACATTTGTTTAACAACGTTTCTTCGGCATCAGCGATTACAGATAAATTTATAACACCAGAAGCCACAACATAGAAACTGTCGTGCAGAACATCGTTAATTTGAAATAATATTTTGTGCTTTTCTAAATTTACAACGCGAATGCTTGTAGCTATTTCAGATAACTCTTGAAATGTCAAGTGATTAAATGGTGGGTATTCTTTTAAAAAATCAGCAATGTGTTCAGCAATTGTATTCATAGTTCGGCAAAAATATAAAGTATTGTTTGTAAAAATAACAAATTTAAAAATTATAACACTGTCATTAATGAGGAAAACAATTAATTTATAAAATACTTAATTGTTTCTTAAAATATTTAAGAATTTTAACAAATTAAATGAAGTTATTTTACTTTTATGACTTAAACTAAAACATTTTAAATCATGGGATTACTTAGAAAAATACATTTTTCGCTTATTGCATTATTTTTTATGAACTTCTTGATTGCGCAAGAGAAACCTTCCAGTACCAAGGAAGTAGCCACAGGAAAAATTAATGGCGCTACGATTACTATTAATTATGGTAGTCCATCTGTTAGAGGTAGAGAAATTTGGGGTCAATTAGTGCCATTTAATCAAGTGTGGCGTGCTGGCGCAAATGATGCAACTACTTTTGAAACGGATAAAGAGCTAATTGTAGAAGGTTCAAAATTGCCAGCTGGTAAATATTCATTTTTTGTTATACCAAGCGAAAAAGAATCCATTGTCATTTTTAACAAAGAAGCGAAACAATGGGGAGCGTATAAATATAAAGAAAACGAAGATCAGCTAAGGGTTACGGTAAAACAAGAAGTTGCAAAGGCAACGACTGAGAAATTAGTATACTCAATAAATAAAGATAATATTGTTTTGAGCTGGGGAAATTGGAATATTCCCATTTCTGTAAAATAATACTTTTAGTAATTTTATGAAAGCATTGCCAATTGGTGATGCTTTTTATATTTTATAGATTCGCCTGTCTCGTTCTAAAGATTTATTCTATTTTACATAATATAAATTATAGTGCATTACTATATTTTACTTACTTGATGGTCAATTGTTTAACTATAATAAAAATTATATGTTTAACACTGGCTTAATAGATTCGCTAAAAATTCGTGTTAAACTTGAAAAAGTTCACATACTCGACCAGCGATTAATAACTGATTATATTGCTTATTATCCAAGTATTCAGGAATTAGATAATGAAGGAATTGTAAACGAATATTTAGGCGATTCTTTTAGAAAAGCTGAACCATTTGTAAAAATCGTAAATGGTATAACTTACCGTATTTATATAAAAGCTTTTATAGATGCAAAAAAAATGGCACATGAATATGTGGTATTTCAAATTTCTGCGAAAATGCTTAAAGAAAAGTATTTTGAAGGGATTACTTACAAAAACTACGATTGTATAGTTGATGACATTAATGCTTTTGGTGTTTTAAAAATATCCAAAAAAGATTTTTTACAAGGTTTGGTTTCAGATATCGATATCTGTATTAATCAATTGATAGATTTAAAAAGTTTAAAAACTGCATTTTCTTTTATTCTTCAAAATCCCAACAATGGGAAACTACCTTTAATACACCACATTTCACAATCGAACACCCAAAAAAATACGTTTAATCTTGGTATGGATTTTAATAAACGGGAAAAGGCTTCTAATTCTTCGCCGTACTGTAAAATCTATCACAAAGGTTTTGAATTGCTTTCAAAATCTATTGTTTTCTATAAGGCTTACTTAGAACCTATGAAATCATCTATAATAGATAATTTGGTACGTTATGAATTTACAATAAAAGCGCATAAACACAAAGAATATTTAATTTCAAAAGGATTTAAAGCCAATTTTAAGACATTATTTGATTTGTTGAGTGCCAATCCTAAAGATTTAAAAGAAATTGCTAAAAGCGGTTTAAAACACTATATCGAACCGAAAGAAAAGTCTAGCGTAGATAAAACATTAAGCCCAATGGATATAATGGTGCAATTTTATCAGGAAAATTTAATCAAATTGGGATTTGATGAAGAAAAACTATTAGGTTTTACCTATTCAATAGAATGCCCAGTAGCAAAATCAAGAACAAAAACAAAAGCAAAAAAATTAATCGATGATTTGAAAAATAGAGATAAAAATATTAAAGCAGAAATACAACAAAATGATCGTTCAAGTAACTTTTTAAAAAACCTCGGAATATGATTCAAAATCACTTTTATTATTGTCCAGTTCTTGGATTAATAATTTTACCATTTAAGCCACAAAAAAAGAAATTTCCACTAGTAAAAAGTGTTTTTCTATCGTCACAAAAAAGAAGTTTAAAATCACTCAAAAATTAACCTCTCAAAATAGGCAAAATCCCGACTAATGATAGTCGGGATTCATTTAACATATTTGTTAATCTAAAATTTTAAAAATTATGACTGAAAATTGCGAAAATTGCACCTTTTTCGATGGCTCAAAACATGAGAATGATAGCCGAACAAATCACGCAGGAATATGTTCAAAATGGACTCAAATTGTATTTAGAACTGAAACTTGCAAACAGTACTTTTCTAATCAAAACAAGACAGAAAAAGAAATATTTATTCCCTTGGTAGACGTATCAAAATTACCCCCAACTAATCAACTAAAATTTTTTTAAAATGGAGAAAACTACACGAAATGAAATCATTTTTTTTACTGTAATAATTATTTCAATAATTACAGTTAGAATACTAACACAAACTTATTATAAATAAAAGGGAGTGTGCCCACACTCCCCTATTTCCCCAAATCATGACAAATACTAAAACCTACACAGATTTCACAAAATTATCATTTAAAGACATTGAGGCTTTACTAATAACGGTATCGGAACGAACCGCAAAACAATATCTAACAGATATTAAAAAGCAGTATGAGACAAAGCACGTTTTATTTGTTCACTTCAAGCAATACTTCAAAATAACGTAAACTTACTAAAAAGCGCAGATAATACAAAACCCTTTAACGAGGGTTTTTTTTATGGGCAAATTTGGCTTTTAATAATTAATCAAAACATGAAATAAATGGAAATTTTTAGCTCTACAGGTAAAAACATTACAAAATCGGGGGTGCTTCTACAGACAAAGTCTATCGGCTCTTTGATTGTTTCTATGTCGCTAGATTTGGAAGCCTTAACAACTGAACAAATCAAAGTCGAAGTAGAAAAGATTGGAGGAAATGAGGAAATAACAAAAGGCTTTATGTCTCTAGCGGATTTCATCTACATGACAACTTTTAAAGAGGATGCTGTAACAAGTGATGTGAATTACAAAACAACTGCAAAATGTGAGATTTGCGAGGATGGTTCTATTCAATTGGGAGAAAAAGACGTCATCAAAATCGAATTGACAGGTTTAAAAACGGCTGAAAGCTATGTTTTAAATGGAATCGAAGAACCTCAAAGTTCTAGAAAAACGCTTTCATTTCAGAACAAGTCTATGGCTTCGGATGATAAAAGCAAAGTATTTGAAGTTGCCGATTGTGATATTGTTGTAATTGACAATTCTGAAACAATCGAAGAAATTTCGTATACGTATGTTAACGGTGTAGTTGTAAAATATACACTTCATGAGTTGCGTGTATTGTCTCGTAGTATTGACCCAGTAGCATACATTAAACAGGATGGTACTATAAAATCTTCGTTTGCTTCAAAGATTCAATTGCCGTTGTTCGGTGTTAATACAATCGAAGTGAGAAAATCACAAGGCTCTATTATTAATTTGATTGTACGCTACGAGGCGAACGATTCAAACGAATTTTAGTGTATGTCTATATTTACAAAAATAGGCAAAGCAATCAAAAAGGGAGCAAAACAAATTTCCCTTAAAAACATAGTAAAGGTAGGTACTCCGTTCCTTTCAATGATACCAGTAGTCGGAGGTGTAGCGCAAAATGTTGTACAAAATGCAAGTGCAGCAGCCGAACTAAAGAAACAAGCTAAAATAGCAGAGGAACAAGGTAAACTTGCTCAAGCGGAAGCATTACGCGCGCAATCCGATATACTTGCTCAAGATGCAGGAAAAGTTATAGGACAGCAAGCAGGAAGCGTTCTGAATGCATTTACAAAAGGTGCAACAACTGAAGCTATGGCACAGGTAAGCAATACAGCTAAAGAAACCGCGGGTAAAATTGGCGCAGAGATAGCGGACCAATCTATTCTGGAATGGTTAAAAAAGCATGCTAAACATCTGCTTATCGGTGCAGTTGCTATAATTGGCGGTGTATTTCTCTATAAAAAGAGTGCTAAACCTAAAAGAAAAAAAGCATGGTAAAACCACTAATTGCTAGTTACGGTATAATGTCATTACAGGGGGTGCAAACCATCCCCACCGATGGCACTCCAATAAGCGAGATTATTAAAATTGTCATTCAATTAATAATAGGTGGCTCGGCTCTGTTTCAACTCTTTAAAAAGCCTAAAGAGGTAATCACAAATCAAAATTTACAACCTTAAAACATTAAAAAATGTCAACATTTAAAGCAAGAATAACAAACGATCGTTTTGGACAGCCATACCAAGTAATAGGCTGTAAAGACAAAAAAGGGACAGGATTCTCTAAAGGATATGTAGAATTAGGTGGAAAACTCTACAAGTTAGAGCCATCAAAAGCTACTAAAGATGGTGTGGAAGTTTGGATAAAAGTTACTGCAGTAAAAAAACAGACGCAAAACTCAAGCATGTAAAAAGTAACAAGCCTCTGCAAAGAGGCTTATTAAAACAAAAAAAATGAACAAAGTAAACGGAATTGTAAACGGTCTAAAATTCGTATTAAAATACGGAATTTACCTTATGGCGTTAGTCAAAATCATAGAGTTTGCAATTGAGACCCTAACGGCTATCGATGGCAAAGAAACCGCCAAAACTCAACTAAATGAGTAAGTCTTTTTTAAACAATCACAAGGTTCGCGGATTAAGAAATAATAATCCAGGCAATCTAATTAGAACCTCAGACGCTTGGCAAGGTAAAATTCCATTTCCGCAAAGTAAAGATGTAAAATTTGAACAATTTACAGCGGTTAAATTTGGATTGCGTGCCATGCTTAAAGACTTAATTCACGATATTAATAAGGGTAAAAACACAGTTAATCAATTAATTAATGAGTATGCTCCAAGTGTTGAAAATGATACTAAAGCTTATATACTCAAAGTTTGTCAAACATTAGGTGTAAAACCAACCGACAAGTTAACTGAGATTAACAATTCGTTTTTAATTCTATTGTCTCGTGCAATCATTAAAGTTGAGTTAGGCGCTTCTCATACATTGATAACTGATAGTGATATCAATGATGCAATTCAACTTTTGGGAGATGTATCTACATCAAAACTAAAAGTTACTATCACAAAGGAAAAAGTAAAGATGTTTATACCTGCAGTGGTTTTCGTCGTGGTTTTTTTTTGTTCACTAATTATCAAAAATATTTTTTAAATAATAAATCAAAATCAAAATCCATATGGAAAAAGTAACAACATTCGTAATTAAAAATCAAGTATATATCATTTTAACGGTAGTCGTTGGGGTTCTTGCTCTAGGCTTCAAAGTGTTTATTCATGATAAAAAAAGATAGTCAAAACAATGCCGTAAATGATGCGTTAGACTTCATAAAACGGAATTGGTTAATCATAACGGGATTGCTTGTGGCAATCCCTTATCTTAATCGATACATGAAAGAGCAAGCAGAAAAGACAAGGCTTGCAAATCTGCAAATTGCTCTCGATGCAAAAAAGGGTAATGCTCAAATTATCGTGGATAATAGACAAATTGAAAATCTCAATCCATTAACACAAAATCAAAAAAGATTAAAGATTACAGCATCTAAAGATTTACATGCTGCTTCTCAAGATTTAGCGCACCATTTCGGTGTATTATATTCTGACGCGGGCAACTGGTATGATTTTCTTAACCCTAAAGGATGGTCGGAAAACGATACTGAAATTAGAAAAGTTTTGGTTTTGTATCGTAACTATTTCGATAAATTAGAAAAATTATACTATGAAGTCGATACAAACAGTCGAAGTCTGAGAAAGGATATTTTGAAGCTTCTTAATAAAGACGAACTAGTTTATCTAAAAAAATACTTAAAAATTTAATTCATGAGTGATTCCTTTTTAGTTTCATACAATCGAAATGGCAAATTAGCCTATCACGATATAAAAATTCAAGAAGATAATACGGTCAACTGTATTCCTATTTTTGAAGATTTAATATTCACAGCCATGTTTTTAAGTGGTAAAAGAATTTTACAACCTGTAGACGAACAACAAAATGTATTCTTCCAAAAGTTCACACAGCAAGAAAGATACTTAATTGCATCAGAATTTTTTGATTCTTCGCTAATCAATGAGCAAGATTTGAGAAAACAAAACACAGAATTTTGTCCTCAAATAGTGCTTCCATTACCTGAATTGTATATAGCTGGTGATTATAACCCAGTTACGGGAAATGTAACAATGTATAATTACATACCATCACCAATTGCAGAGGGTTCTATTGTATTATTAATAAATGATGTACAGTCAAATCTATTCATTCCGGTTTATGATACAAATAATCTAGGTTATGTTTTAAATGTTGGTGTTTTCAATGAAGAAACCGTAATGACTTTAAAATATGTGCCTTTGAATATCGTGGCTACTCAAACATATACGCCACCTTACACAAACTTTATTATGACTGCTGATTGGTTAGCACAAGGTTTTACAGATGCTATGGCGTTTCAAAATTGGTTACAGAATATTAACCCTACTGCAACGGTAAGCGATTGGAATTTAACGGGTAATTTACTAAAATGTAATCTTGCAAACGTTACTAGTATGCAATTAATGGGTATTGGTATTACACAGGTCATAAACGTAGATATTCCAAGTCTTGTTAATTTGCGTATGGATGGTTGTTTTATAGAGACTTTTGGGGATTCACTAAGAAATCTATTCAATTTACAAGTATTGGGCTTAAATGGCAATCCTATTACGGCTCAAGGATGGATAGATTTAGAACCATGGGCAACTATAGTAACGCCAAGCGGTAGTATATATGCTTCGCAAAATGGATATGCTTACCCTAATTATATTGATGCGTCACAATGTAAAACTATCTTAAATGGTAGATCGTGGCAAATTTATTCGGCTTAATTTTTTAATAAGAAAAAATATGTATATTTGTCAGAACTTCAAAGAGGGGTGAAAGTAGTGGAATACTTCTCTCAATGATAAAAATCAAATAACATGCAAAAATCGAACTATTTATATAATAGAACATTTCCATTCTCTGGAGGTGTTCTATTTTTTTTATCTCTTATCCAAACAAGCCCTTTAATTAATTTTTTTTATCTCTTATCCTAATGAGCACTTACGAGGGATTAAAAGGCAAAAATGATTATTCGGTAACGGTATTTCAAGGCAAAGAAAAAAGGCTATTTACTGAATATGTTCATTCAATATATAGTTATTCGCAGTGGCTTAAAAAACAAGCTATTACTTGGGATTACTTACTAGTATATGTACGAAGAAGTAGAAAGATACTTTGCTATTATAAAAATGGGGATTTTCTACATTCAGACCCCGATTTTTCTATAAGAGGCAGAATAAAAACAGGTTGGTAATATAAACAAAAAAAGAGGCTCAAACGGTAGTGGAATACCTCGCCTCTCATTGATAAAAATCTATGGCAAATATACATAAAAAATCTTTACATACTATAAATTATAGTGCAAATTATGACATTGTAACACATTTAGTGTTTACAGTGATTTAGCACTTTATTTAAACAAAGAAACGACCAAGTATAGTACTACTGTTCGTTTCTTTATTCAAAAATAATTAAATAATCCTAATCTACCTAATTAGATATTTAAATTCCTTCAACCAATTTAATAGTATTTTTTTTAGATGATTTATAAGTACTATAACCATAATATGTTACAACAGA
The DNA here is from genome assembly GCF_048286515.1 of Flavobacterium rhamnosi. NCBI lineage: Bacteria > Pseudomonadati > Bacteroidota > Flavobacteriia > Flavobacteriales > Flavobacteriaceae > Flavobacterium > Flavobacterium rhamnosi. Next base: position 49,871 of record NZ_JBLVPS010000024.1, read on the forward strand.
TAAGCACATTAATGGTAAAATAAAGGAGAAGTTTACTTCAGGAATAAAACCAAATAATTTAATATCTGCGAAACCTGTACCGCCTAAATCCAAGATGCTTCCTTGCATAACGGGCATTAAAGCTCCACCAACGATAGCCATAACTAAACCAGCAGATCCAATCTTTGCTTCATCTCCCATGTCTTTTAGTGCTATACCGTAGATAGTTGGAAACATAATTGACATAAAAATAGAAATACACACCAGAGCGATTAATCCAGGCATACCTTGCAATATAATCGCCCCGGATGCACATATTATTCCTCCAATACCAAATACCATTAATATCTTTGAAGGATTTATGGATTTCATTAAACCAGTTCCGATCCATCTGCCTAATAAAAATAATATCATAGCTGCTATGTTGTAATATGTGGCAGTTAATTCTAATCCAAATGTTTTGTTGATATTATCTACATATTGAAAAATAAAGGTCCAACACATAATTTGTGCACCAACATAAAAAGCTTGTGCTATAACACCATGTTTATAGTTTTTATTTGCAAATAACTTTTTGAATGATTCAGCGATAGACATTTTATCTTCGTGTGCCGTTTTAGGCATTTTTGTTAGAATAATAATAATTAAAATTAGCAAAACAAAAATTCCTAATCCAATGTATGGAATGCTAATAACACTCAAATCATTTTCTCGAATACTTGCGAGCTCATTTGAACTTAAAGCTTTATAAGCTTCTTGTGTATAGTCATCTGATTTTATTTCTTTAATAACTAAAAACTGAGCCATGACTAATCCGGTTATTGCGCCAATAGGGTTAAATGCCTGTGCTAAATTTAAACGTTGTGTTGCTGTTTCTTTATTGCCCAGAAATAAAATTAAAGGATTTGAAGTTGTTTCAAGAAAAGCTAAACCACAGGTTATTACCCAGAGTGAAACAAGAAAGAAAGTATAGCTTTGGTAGTGTGCTGCCGGATAAAATAAAAAAGCACCGATTGCATATAATAGTAATCCTAATATTATTCCAGATTTGTAGCTGTATTTTCTAATGAATAACGCAGCCGGCAACGCCATAAAAAAATACCCAAAATAAAAAGCAAATTGTACTAATGACGCTTGCGTATTGGAAAGTTCCGGCATTACTTTTTTAAAAGTAGAAACCATTGGGGTTGTTAAATCATTTGCGATCCCCCAAAGGGCAAATAGTATGGTTATTATTATAAATTGAAAAACGAATTCTTTACTAACTACAGGAATTTTTTTGAATTGATTCATTGTTTTGTTTATTTAAATAATTACGGATGTATTTGATGCGAGTCCTTACAACTTATTTTATCAAAACCGTTTAAGAATTCCTCTATTTCTGATTGTAAAATTACTGGGTTAGCTCCTTCATTTTGAGCAACAATAGCACCGATGGCACTAGCAAAATTAATTGCGTATTGTGGGTCTTCTCCGTTGAGTAACATTATGATTAAGGAAGCTAAAAAGGAATCTCCGGAACCTACAGTATCAACAACATTTACTTTGAATCCGCAATTATGATAAAAGGTATCATTACAATACAATACAGCTCCATGGGATCCTAAAGTAACGCAGACAGTATCTGTATTGGTTTCTTTCGCAATGAATTTTATATTTTGCTCCAATGACTTCTTGTTTGAATTTAAATCCTCACAAATTTCATTTAACTCATCATCATTAAATTTTATGAAATCTGCTGCATGTAATAATTCCAAAACATTTTTCTTAGTATAATGCGGTACTCTCAAATTCACATCAAATATTTTATATTTGGCAACATTTAAAAGTTGTTCCAGTGTATTTCTGGAAACTAGATCTCTTGAAGATAAAGTCCCGTAGACAAAAAAGTCTGCTTTTTCAACAATTGCAAGATTCTCATTTGAAGTTTCAATTTTATCCCATGCCGAAGGATAATTGATATCATATGAAGCGTTTCCTTTTTCATTCAGAATAACGTGGACTAAACCCGTTGGATACTTATCCATTACTTGAATAGCATCTGTGTTAATCCCTGAAAGACTTAAGTAATCTATTAATTCTTTCCCGTCCAGATCGTTTCCTATTCCACTAATAACGGAAACCTCCCCTCCTAGCGAATTTAATCTGGATGCCACATTTAGAGGAGCTCCTCCAATTTTTTTGTGTTCAAGGAAAACATCGAAAAGAATTTCTCCAAAACAAACGCCATTTAATTTCTTTTTCATTTTTTTACAATTTTGTGCAAAAAAGCATTTAGTAATTACTTTTTTTACGGTTAATGATTAATTTATATTTGATTAGTATACCATTTATCGACCATTTTTCTCATGAAGGAAAGACTACCTTTCGCAAGATCTTCTGAGTTGTATTTTGAAGGTCTCCACAACGAGGTTGGGCCGATTAATTCTTTAATTTGTGAAGAAAAGTTTTCAAGAACCAGTGGGCCCTGGTAGTCGATTTCTGCTAGAGCTTTGAAAAAATCATCCCAATGAACATTCCCTTCGCCAGTCATGCCACGATCACTCTCTGTTATATGTATATGTTTCAACCTATTTCCGGCCCGAATAATTGGATCATAGAAATTTCCTTCTTCGATATTCATGTGAAACGTATCCAAATGCAATCCCATAGTACTAGCGCCAATAGTTTCAATCATTTCTAAAACATCATCTGCAGCTGTAAACACATAGCTTTCGTACCGATTAATTGGTTCAGGAGCAATCGTGATATTGCGTTTTTTTGCATAATCAGCTACTTCCGTAAATACTTGCTGGATGATTATTTTTTCATCTTTGTTACAAGGATTCCCCGTAAATGTTCCTATTGACGAGTGCAATACGCCTCCTAAAAAATCACCCTCCATGTCAGCTATTTTGTCAAGTGCTTTTTTAATAAGTGATATTGCTTGTTCGGGATAAAAAGGAATGTGACAGTTTGGAGGCAAATTCAACGTACAGCGCCCTAAAATTCCGTTCTCATCAAGTTGTTTCTTTGTTGCTTTGGCATCGAAATCCAACGAAGCGGGCAAAATAATTTCAAGCATATCAAAACCGTATTCAGCAGTCTTTTTTATGGCAAAATGACCTCCTTCGGGACTCCATCCTGGAATAAATGATAAAATTGTTGTTCCAAAAATTGGCATATTTATATGATTTTAAATTTGTTTATTTTAAGATTTGCTTTTTTAGAATAACCACCACTCTGTTTTTACTCCAATATAAGAACCCCAACTTTTTTGATTCACTTGCAAATAAGGAGAGTAATTATGATCCCTGGCAAAATCGTTGTAGTGCGCTAGGGTATAAACAAGACGGATGTGAGGACGGCTCCACGGATCTTTTTTTCCTAATGGCACAATTGTCGGAGCAAAGGAAAATTTCCACAGGGCTGCCTCCGGGTTAGTTCCGTCTTTTCGAACAGCGTAATGTACTTCTTCAATTAAGTGTAGCCACTTAGTGACATAATAGAGACTTCTGAAACCTACTACGAAATCCATTTTTTGATTGTACAATTGATTTCCATTAAAATAAGTATCCATATTGGTATTGGCAGAACCTCCTTTGCTTTTTGTGAAAACACCGTATCCATTAATGCTAAATTTTGGAAAGAGGTTTAACAGAAAATGTTCTACCACAGTAAAAGAATATGCATTAGTATATTTTCCTTCTGTATCAGGCACACCATATGTAGCCCATGTGAAAGTGTTTCCGTTGTCACCTCCATTTGCAATTCCGGAACCATATCGAACAGAAAATTGATTAAATGAACCTGGTAAAGCTGTTTTAATTGGATTGTTGTATTTAATTCCAGCCACCCAGCCCCTGTCAGATGAATAATTTTTAGAAGTATTTTTTGAGTTCGCAGAAACATAATGAAATTCGGCCAAAAGTTTAATTACATTGTCATTTTTCAAATGAATACTGTGCTCTCCAATCCAAACCATGCGTTGGCGAATAGCTGGATTTGTTGCACCGGCAACAGTAACTTCGTAATTATAAGGATAAACGCCTGTAGAATCTGCTGAAGCAGGCATCAACATCGTAAGTTCGGTGTTTTTATGGCTTACCCCGAAACCCTGGGCCGAATGATCATCGAAGTAAAAATAATCACTGATGTGAATATCGTCATAGCGACGAAAACGGGATCCTACCCATGCGGACCATTTGCTTCCCATAATGTTTCTTGCTTCAATATAGGCTTCGGGAAGAATAAAGGTTAGACCATTATTTGACCGAGAACTTACATTTCCCACAAACTGTCCGTTGGCAGCGTACATTCCCAAACGCATCTGGAAGGTCACATTTGTGCTATCTTTTCCAATAATCTTTGGTGTGAAGTGTACTGCAGGCAATATATCTACATAATCAGTTTGTTCCATTCGTCCTGCTAATGAACCCTGGCCTGATAAATTTAATGGCTTCCACATATTTCCTTCGCCATTTGGAGATACTCCAACTCCTATACGACCGGTTGTTCCCAATGAAAAATTAGAATTAGTTATTACAACCTGTGAATAAGCATGTATAGAGAGCGTTGAAAAAAGAAAGATAGAAAATGCTTTTTGCATGTAACAGTAGTATTTAAATTTAGGCTATAACAAAATGTATTGAACGATTCTAGGTTGGTAATAACTGGTATTGGATTTAATAAACAACTTGGTTTTTAGTACTGTTAATGTCTTAAATACATCTGTCTGTCTGTTCCATAAAATTTGAGACTAAAATTAGATTTATTGCTTTTTATTATTAAGCGTCATTTTGAATATTATTTTTCAAATGTATTATTTTTTTTTAATTTATAATAAAAAAAAGTAAATAAATATTTAATATAACTAAAGTTATTGCTTATTTGGTGGTTTTTTAATAAATTACAAGTAAATTGTTACAAATAATATAAAACGTAATAGTGACGATTAATAAATAAAATGAAAAACAATATAACAAATATGTTATTGCAAATAAATCATTAGTTTTGTACTATTAAAAGAGTAAACAAAAACTTTACAAGCTTTCAATAAATATAATTATATCCTTCGCTATATGCTGTCTAAAATAATTCCAAATATATCTGTTGACTGCGTCGTTTTTGGTTTTGACGTCAATACAAAATCACTTAATGTATTATTGATAAAGCGCTATTTAGAATCTACCGAAAATCAGGAACCTCTAGTTAACGATTTTGTTCTGACAGGGTATCATACATTTGAAAACGAAACCATAGATGAAACTGCCAGTAGGGTCCTGAAGGAGTTAACAGGACTTGATAATGTATATAAAAAACAATTTAAAGTTTTTGGAGATCCAAATCGTTTGATTAATGAAAAAGATATTATTTGGGCAAAAAATGAAAATTTTAACCAACGGACGATCACTATAGCCTATTATTTTTTATTAAAAACACAAGAGGTTACTTTAGAAAATAATCAATACAATCCACAATGGTTTCCGGTTAATGATTTGCCTGAATTAGGGTTTGACCACAGGGACATCATCAATGAAGCATATGCTGATCTAAAAGAAAAAGCACTGTACAAACCTATTATTTTTGAACTTTTGCCCGATAAATTCACCTTCAAGGAATTGCAGGATACGTATGAATCGATATTTGGAAATGGTATTGATAATCGAAATTTCAGGAGAAAACTATTGACAAAGAAATACATCATTGAGTTGGATGAAAAACAAGTGGGAGTTTCAAAAAGACCTTCTCAGCTTTTTATGTTTAGCAAAGATGTTTATCAAAAAATTTATAAGGAAACGTCCTTAATCAATATTTAGGGTAGCATTAAGAATAAAAAATAGTATTGCTGAACAATTTCTATGTTATTTTGATAGTATAGATTGGTTTCAATTTGTAATATTACCGCAGAAAGTGATTCGATTCGCATCATAATTATTTACCTTTGCAAAAAATTAAAAAAGTAATTTGATGACCGATAAATCAATCACAAAAACAAAATATATAAAATTAATTCTAATTTTAGGTTCATTAACAGCACTCGGTCCATTTTCAATCGATATGTATTTGCCTGGGTTTTCAGGAATTGCAAAAGATTTAAATACTTCTGTTGCCAATGTCTCCATGACATTATCAAGTTATTTTATTGGAATTTCTGCCGGACAATTACTTTATGGTCCATTATTAGATCGTTTTGGCAGAAAAAAACCTCTATTTATAGGATTGATCGTTTACATTTTAGCTTCTCTAGGTTGTGCTTTTGTAACAGACATTGATACTTTTATAGGTTTGCGTTTTATTCAAGCTATCGGTAGTTGTGCTGCAACTGTAGCTTCAGTTTCGATGGTTCGGGATTTATTTCCTGTTAAAGATATTCCTAAAGTATTTTCTTTATTAATGCTGGTTGTTGGGCTTTCACCAATGTTAGCACCTACAGTTGGCGGATATATAACAGCTGATTATGGTTGGCACACCGTCTTTTTTATACTAATGTGTATGGGGATTTTGATTCTGCTAGCAGCTCAGATTGGATTGCCAAACTCTTTTAAACCAGACACTTCAATTTCTTTAAAACCAAAACCGATTATAACTAATTTTGTCAGCATTGTAAAAGAACCTCAGTTCTATACTTATGCATTTACTGGAGCTATAGCCTTCTCAGGTCTGTTTACTTACGTTGCGGCTTCGCCTATTTTATTTATGGATATTTTCAAAGTGGATGCCAAAACGTACGGCTGGATATTTGCTTTTATGTCGTTAAGTTTTATAGGTGCCAGTCAGATTAATTCGTTATTATTAAGGAAATTTACAAGTGAGCAAATGATTTATGGTGCATTGATTACGCAATCAGTCATTAGCATTTTATTCTTAATTTTGGCAATAAACGGGTCTTTGGGTCTATACGGAACTATCGCTATGTTATTTTTATTCCTGGCTTGCCTTGGAATTTCCAATCCAAACACAGCGGGCCTTACTCTTGCTCCTTTTCCAAGAAATGCTGGAAGTGCTTCGGCTTTGATGGGTGCTATTCAGTTAGGGTTGGGCGCTTTGGCGTCTTTTGCTGTAGGAGTTTTTGTAAAAGATACCATGTTGCCTATGGTTGTAATTATAACAGTCACCACAATTTTGGCATTAATCATTTTGATTTTTGGAAAACGAAACATAAAAAAAACTATTGCAACTTCTCCTGATGAAGGAATTGCAATAGTTCATTAATTATGAATTTGATCTAGCATTGTTTTGGTTCTGCCTTTATTTTTTTGTCGGGTCTTATAATCATTCGTAAGGATTGATCTTTTGCAAAATAAGCAATCATCCAGTTAAAGAATGTTTTTATCCTGTTACGATATGTTATCAATGAAATTAGGTGAATAAATAGCCAGATTATCCAAGCAAAAAATCCTTTGAAATGCATTTTTGGTTTTGGTAAATCAACTACAGCCTTGTTTTTTCCAATAATAGCCATAGAACCTTTGTCATTATATTTAAAGGCTTTTAGTGGCTTATTTTGGTTCATTAATTTAAAGTTATTGGCCAAATTTATTCCTTGTTGAATAGCAACTTGTGCTACCTGTGGATGGCCATTTGGGAAATCAACATCTGTAAGTTGAATACAGGTATCTCCTATAGCAAAGATATTTTCAGTACCATTAACTTTATTAAAAGCATCGGTTGCCATTCTTTTTCCGCGACCATAACTTTCAGCCGGAATTCCTTCAAAAACTTTTGCCGAAACTCCTGCTGCCCAAATTAAATTTTTAGTTTGAATCGTTTCACCATTAGAGAAATATACTGTATCATCGATATAATCCACAACAGTATTATTTAATTTTACGACAACGCCTAATTTTGTTAACGCTTCCAGGGTATCTTCCTGTGAAGCTTTACTCATTGGCGATAATACGGCATTGGCTCCGTCGACTAGATAAATATTACTTGCCGTAGTGCTTAATTCGGGATATTCTTTAAGTAATATATTTTTTCTCATCTCAGCGAACATTCCCGAAACTTCAACACCTGTAGGACCACCACCAGCAACAACAATAGTTAAAAGTTTTCTACGTTCGCGAATGTCTTTGCAAATGGCCGCTTTTTCTAGATTTTTTAATAATGTATTGCGCATTACAATAGCATCATTCAGTGTTTTCATAGGAATAGCATTTTTCTTTACGTTTTCCATTCCAAAATAACTGGTTTCAGCACCTGTAGCAAAAACTAAGTAATCGTATTTTAACTCTCCATTATTGAGAATGATTTTGTTTTCTGAAGGATTTACTTTTAGTAAGTTTCCTAGGCGAAATTGTAGGTTTTTTTTACCTGAAAAAAATTTCCTAAATGGGTAACTGATACTTGAAGGTTCCAAGAAAGCGGTAGCAACCTGATAAATAAGTGGCGGAAAGAAATTATAATTGTTTTTGTCAACGAGCGTTACATTAATTCCTTTTTCATTTACTAGTTCCTTAGCAAGATTTAACCCTGCAAATCCTCCTCCTATTATTATAATTTCCATATCGTATTTTTATAGTATAAAATTTAAAAAACAGTCATAAATATACCCTATTTACGGTTGCTATTAAAACATCAATTATTAAAAAAACTTTAAATTTTAGTTCTTTTTTAGTTTTTTAACCGGCTTTTCTAAAGGCTCATTTTTGTTTTGAAGTATATAGTTAGCCAATAATTTTTCAATTAGTTCCTCTTTAGTCAAATGATGAAATACTGTTTTTACTTTTTCTTTTAATGCTAGAGCAACATCATGATTGGGCTTGGTTTTGAAAATTTGTTTTGCCCATAATAAGGTATTGTTTTCTTCAATGCTGGCAACGGTTGGTTTTTTAAATTCAACAAATTTGATGCCCAGCTCTTTTTCAAAATCGGCGATTTCTACCACTTCTTCTGGTTGCAAAACCGTTAAAGAAAGTCCCTTTGCTCCTGCTCTCGCTGTTCTTCCACTCCTGTGGACGTATGTTTCATAAACATCCGGTAAATGATAATTAACTACATAAGAAATTTCTTTTACATCAATTCCTCTTGCTGCCAAATCTGTAGCCACCAATATATTGATATGTCCTTCACGGAATTGCTCCATGATTCTGTCTCGAATTCCTTGTGACAAACTGCCGTGCAATGCTCCTGATGAAAACCTATTAATCGCTAAGTTTTTAGCCAATTTATTAACAGCTGCCTTTGTTTTACAAAATATAATTCCGCGTTCGCCTTCTTTAGAATTTAAAAAATGCATCAAAACATCCAGTTTCTCAATCGGATCAACAACAATAAATTCATGATCAATACCTTGATTCCCTACTGTTTCCATATTAGCACTTACTTGCACTACGTTTTTGTTTAGGTAGTTCTGAATAAGTTGTTTTATGGTTCCAGGCATTGTTGCCGAGAATAAAAAAGTATTGTGATTTTTAGGTAATTCGGCAATGATTTCTTCTAAGCTTTCCTTCAATATTGTAACCATTTCATCGGCTTCATCAAGCACAAGAAATTTGGTTTCTTTTAAGTTTATAGCTTTGCGCTGAATTAAATCAATTAAACGTCCAGGTGTTGCCACTACAATGTGAGTCGGTAATGCAAGTCTTTCTATTTGTGGCTTAATTGGAATTCCTCCACAAGTTGCTGCAATAGAAACTTCCGGCATGAATTTAGCAAAAGATTCTAAATTCTTAAAAATTTGCTGTCCCAGTTCTCTTGTGGGTGCAAGAATCACTGCTTGCACAACGGGAGAAGTGGAATCTATTAATTGTAAAATTGGCAATCCAAACGCAGCAGTTTTTCCAGTACCCGTTTTGGCAAGTCCAACTAAATCCGTTGTATTTGATAATAATAGCGGAATTGTTTTTAGCTGAATTTCTGTTGGAACAACAATTTTCAATTCGGTAATCGCTTTTAGTATGGGTGCTGAAATTCCTAAATTAGAGAATTGGTTTGGCATTTTTTGTTATTTTATAATTTTATAAAAAAGTTGTTTTTGAAACAGGATATTAATTAAAAAAGAGATGTACAATAGTACACCTCTAGGGATCAATCTGGTTCGTTCATGATTTTTTCACGATATTTTTTACCAGTTAACAATACTAATTTTAATTTGTAATCGTCAACGAGCCATTCCCGGTAATTTTTGCTGCATTGGCTCAAACATTTAGAATAGCGTTTGATACGACAATCGATATCATCATCTAACAACTTCCCTAATGCTTTAGCTTCCTGCAAAGTTTCAGAATTATCAACGCACATAGCCGCATGCTGTTCTAACGATTTTTCAAGAACTACTTTAGATCGTAAATTTTGCGCAATTATGAGTTTGTGCTCTTCATCGACATCAAAAGCCACTACTTCCGTCTTACTGAATTTAGCTCGTACATCTGGAGGCATATTGTATTTAAAATACAATTCGATTTCCGTATCATCACGTAGGTTTTCTAAATAAAACTCAGGTGATTTAAAGATATGTTGCCAGTTTACCGGCTCACTCCATAATCCGAATCGAGCTGCATTGTTTCCTAAATCGATAACACTAAAAGTATCTTTATTAGGTAGTTTTCTGGAACCACGACCAATCATCTGATAATATAATGTTAATGATTTTGTAGCCCTGTTCAAAATTATCGTTTCTACTGTTGGTTCATCAAAACCTGTGGTAAGAATCCCAACCGATGTTAAAATAGCATCAGGAGTATGTTTAAACCAATGCAAAATATCTTTTCTTTCCTCATTATTGCTGGTGTTGTCCAAATGGCGAATCGCATAACCGGCTTCTCTAAAAGTTTCATATACATATAAAGATGTATTGATCCCATTATTAAAAATCAAAGTTTTCTTTCCTAAAGATTTCTCCGTATAGGCATGTAATAATTTTTCCTGCATGGCCATATTAGTGTATAAATCATCAGATGATTTTACCGTGTAATCACCATTGATACCAACTTTCAATGAAGTTAAACCAACATCATAACTATACGTGACTGCTTTTGCTAAAAATCCATTTTCAATCAAAGAACTAATAGTGTCTCCTACGATTAATTCATCGTAGCTTTCGTGCATTGGCAATTTAATATTTGAACTTAAAGGTGTCGCTGTAACTCCTAATATGAATGCATTTTTGAAAGAGCTTAATAATTTTCTAAATGAATTGTAATGCGCTTCATCGATAATTACCAATCCTACATTATCTAAATGCAATTTTTCATCATTGATACGGTTTTTTAAAGTTTCCACCATAGCGACAAAACAAGAATAATCGTTTTGATCCGGTAGTTCTTTTACTTTACTGTTGATGATTTTGTTTTTTACGTCGAAGCCCTTCAACATTTTTGAAGTTTGCTTACACAATTCAATTCGGTGTGTTAAAACAACCACTTTTTTATCGTGTTGTGATAAATAACGGCGTACAATTTCCGAGAACACAACTGTTTTCCCGCCACCAGTAGGCAATTGGTATAACAAATGATGTTGTGGCGGAGCATTATCTATGCGTTCAAAGATGGCATCAATGTCGCCTTTTTGATATGCATAAAGTTCTTTTTTGTCTTCTATTTCTATTTCTAAAGTGTTTTGGGACATTGCTTATTGTTGGATTTTTGCAAAAATACGCCTAAAAAACAGTTTAATTGTCAATTTTAATTAAAAAAAACACGATTGATTAAATAAAAATGATTTATACAGTAACTAGTACTCAAAACGCTCAATAATGGCGTTGAATTCGGGTTCATTGTACCATTTTTGAAGTATAGTTTCGTTATGGATGGCTATTATTCTTGTTTTAAAATCGTTTAGTATTGCATTTGCAATCAAGAAAACTACAGCTTGTTCAAATGAATTGTAAATGCTTTTGAAAAACAAATCTTGTTTGATGATGTGTTCCGAAGAGAATGTTTGAGCAATTTCAATGTTGTAGAGCATTAGATCAGCTATTACAAAGGGATCTACTCCTAAAAGCGAGAAATGCTTGATGTATTTTTGGGCAACCGAGCGTCGCATTTTTGGCTTGCTGCGTCTTCCCAACTTCTTTATAGGATAATATTCATTTGAAATTTTTAATTTGCATTCCTGTAAAAGTGTATCTTCCTTTGGATTGAAAACAAAATTATAATAGACTTTTACGGGACTGAATTTCTCGTACAATTCAATAATTTGTTCTTCGAGTTGCTCTTTATTCAGGTCGGCTAAGTATTTTTTTAAATCACGTTTGCTCATTATCAAAGTTTAAGAATACAAAAGTAAATTACTTTGGGAATGTATACTTCCTAAATCAATGATAATACTTAATTTTGGCATAAATAAAATAGTTGGTAAGGTTTTCAGAACCTATTTTTTTACTTTTATCCTCAAATTTAATTTTTATGCTTAAAATTTTTAAGATTATCGCTTTACTTGAAGGGGTTTCCTATCTAGCTTTATTTTCGAATATGCTGGTAGTGAAACCAACAAATCTTGCTTTGTACAAAACATTGCTATTTCCAATAGGGATGGCACATGGACTTTTGTTTATCAGCTATATTATCTTGGCAATACTACTAAAGTTTGGACAAAATTGGGACCTGAAAAAATTTGGAATCATTTGTTTGGCCTCTATACTTCCTTTTGGGACGTTTTATGTAGAAAAGAAATACTTGCAAAATGTATAAATACATAGAAAAAATATTCACTTTTCTATATCCTGTATTTCGAAATTGGGGTTTAGGGAGCTCTTCAGCTTCCTATTTGAGCCTGCTAATAAACATTACTGTTTTGTGTGTGCTAGCATATGTCATTTACCTTATTTTTCGTCTTATTTTAGTTACTATTATGGCCGTTATAGCCCAAAAAACCAAAACTAAATTCGATGATTTACTCGTTACCAATAAAACAGCAAAATACATCGCCCATTTAATTCCATTGTTATTTATTTACAAATCAGTTCCCGTAATCTTAGAACGATTTGAATATTGGGAAGTTTTTTTTGGAAAATTAGTTGGAATCTATATCGTCATATTAGTTTTATGGATAATTCGCACTGTTTTCAATTCTTTAAGAGATTATTTAAAGCTAAAGCCCAGATACAGCGATAAGCCGATTGATAGCTTTATTCAGGTCATCATGATTGTTCTTTGGGCAGTCGGTATTACGGTTATTATTTCAAAATTATTTGATATTGATCAAAAAGAACTCTTAACCATTTTAGGAGCAGTTTCTGCTGTAATCATTTTAATTTTCAGAGATACAATTTTAGGATTTGTTTCCAGCGTTCAGGTCTCTATAAACGACATGGTTCGCATAGGCGATTGGATAACGATGGACCGATTTGGCGCAGATGGAGATGTGATTGAAATCAATCTGGCTACTGTAAAAGTTCGAAATTTCGACAATACCACTACTACAATTCCAACCTACAGTTTAAGTTCTGATTCTTTCCAAAACTGGCGCGGAATGCTTAATTCTGACGGACGCCGTATAAAAAGACACATTCTTATTAAAACGAGCAGCATTCGGTTTTTAGAAGAACCAGAATTAAATGAGTTGCAAAAAATACAGTTGATTTCGGATTATATTGAAACTCGAAAAGTAGAAATTAATCACTATAATTCCGTAAATAAAATTGATAAATCATTAGCAATCAACGGTAGGAATTTGACTAATTTAGGGTTATTCCGAAAATATATTACACAATATCTTCATAATTATCCGGGACTAAACAAAGATATGATTACACTTTGCAGGCAGCTGCAGTCTACCTCCAATGGCGTTCCTCTTGAAGTTTATGCTTTTTCACATGACAAACGATTTGAGAATTATGAATACATTATGTCCGATATCTTTGATCATATCATTGCTGCTGTAAAATATTTCGATTTAGAGATTTTTGAAGGAATAAATGAAAGTGCACTGAATCAAAAATAAAGGAATTTAAAATCATATCTAATCATGAAAATTATTTTTTAGGTCCTTGCCGCATTTAACAGATCTAAATGATACCAATCGCATTAAGACCTTTAGTTGCGGTGAAGATTAGCTATTATATGGATTTCGTTATCACGATCCCTTTTTTTTGACAACTCCTCTCCAGCTTAAGCGTGGAGGATTCTTGGAAAAAGCTTGCCTCAACAGGCTACTTTAGCTTCCATGAGAAATTGCCCTTTCTCCAAAATATTATTTGCGGCGTTTAGATCCGCATTATCTACATGTCCACAAGA
>NZ_JBLVPS010000025.1:0-54806 GCF_048286515.1 Flavobacterium rhamnosi
CTGACGGTGATTTTGCGGTTTACTAGTTGAAACCACTGGTAACGCTGAGCGTGTGGCTGTTTTTAAGTGTGTCTTTTTATTTTACTCATAGGCATGCGGGTTTTAGCGGGTTAAACTACTGCGAGACTATGAAAAAGATGAAGCGGTGCTAAGAATGTAAGCGGGTAGTGCCAAGAGAATAAAAAATGGCGCAGAACTCAGCTTATTGCATCAGAGGCATTGGCATACCTTAACCACAAATAAGTGAGCCCACGCCATGGTCGTGAGCATCTTAACTTATCATCTCGTGGTTTTAAAACGCCAATTTTCTGATACGAGATTCAAAGCGAATGCTTCAAATATTTTTATATGAAGAAACGCAAATTTAATAAATGATTATCTATTATTTCAAATAAATACATAATCTAAAAAGCAAATGTATGAAATATATTCTTATATTGTCAAATTTGACAATTATTTTTCTGCAATTTGCCTCAATTTCACATTGTGAAAGAAATTAGAAAAAAATATTATATAAAATTCGGAGAGAATCTGAAGGTTCTTTTAACTAAATATGGAAAAGATGTTATGACAGTGGCATCCATAGGTAAGATTGAACCTAAACAGGTTTATAGAGTATTGAATGGTGAACATGGCGCGTCAATGGGGACAATAATCTCCATTGCAAAAGGTTTAGAAATACCCGCAAAAGAGTTGTTTGATTTTGAATTTGATTTAAAAAAAGAATAATTGGATTATAAATTGATATTCCGGTGCGAAGGGGGTTCTGCGTCAATTTTGGTAAAAATATAATATAAAAGTTTGCACATTTATTTTCAATAAATCCTTTTCCTTTTACAAAGACTATCCCAATTTTATCGAATAGATTTATATTATATACTCTTCTTTGTACTCTACTTCAAATGTCCTTTTTTTTACCATTTTTTACTAAATTAATAGACTTATTAAGAAAAATGGTGTTCTCCCAGTCAATTATTGAGCACCAAAATTGACGCAGAAACCCCTTTGCAGCGAAATCCCCAAATCTTGTTTAGACGATCTATTGTTGATAAAAAAGAATATAATTGTAGTCTAAATCGCCTATATTTACTTTCTAATTAATAAAAAAACGCAGTTAGAAGGTTATTAGACATGCTGATGCTGTAGGCAATCATTTTTGAGAATGTTGCTCAAATTGAAGTAGCTATGAATAAAATCATTACTTTTAAGATCTAAACAAAACCAACCGAATAAAATATGGAAGCAGATTTAAAATTAAAACTTGAGCAATTGCATCAAAGAGTTGATTCATTAAGAGATCAAATCAATACTGAAGAAGCTACAAAAAATGCCTTTGTGATGCCATTTATTCAAATATTGGGATTTGACATTTTTAATCCAACAGAAGTAATTCCAGAATTTATTTGTGATATTGGAACAAAAAAAGGTGAAAAAATAGATTACGTAATAAAAAAAGATGGAGAGCCAATTTTAATAATAGAGTGCAAACATTGGAAAGAAAATGCCGATGCGCATAATTCCCAACTTCATAGATATTATCACGTTTCAAAATCACGATTTGGGGTTTTAACAAACGGACATACCTATAATTTTTATGCCGATTTGGAACGACCAAATATAATGGATGAGAAACCCTTTTTTACTTTAGATTTAGCTAATCTAACAGATTTTAGCTTAAAAATTCTTGAAAATTTCACTAAGCAAGGTTATAATTTAGTAAGTATATTAGATTCAGCAGAAGCGCTAAAATATATAAAAGCAATACGTAATGAATTCGAAAAAGAATTGCAAAATCCTTCTGATGAATTGGTGAAGCTTTTAGTAAATAGATTTTTCGATAAACCATTTACTGCTCCAAGACTTGCTGCTTTTAGAGAATATACAAAAAAAGCATTTTCCAATTCCATAAATGAATCAATTAATTTCAGACTTAAAAATGCTTTAAACATCAATGACACAATTCCTTCGAAAGAAAATCAAAAGCTAACTTCGATTGATGAAAATGTTGATACACCAAAATTTATAACAACGCAAGAAGAAATTGAGGGATCACAAATTATAAAAGCAATTTTAAGAGAATCGATTCCTTCTAACCGAATCTTTTTCAGAGATACACAATCTTATTTTGGAATTTTATTAGATGATAATAACAGAAAACCTTTATGTAGATTACACTTTAATTCTTCCAATAAACATATCGAATTATTTCATAATGGAAAAGACAACGGAGAGAAACAAGTGTTATTAAGCCTTGACGATATTTATAAATTCAAAAAAGAGTTATTAGCAACAATCAACAACTATTAAGTTATGACTGCCTAGAACAGGCCGTCAAACGCAATCGCTGGTTTTCGGTTTAGTGTAAATTCTTTTTCCTATTTTCGCTTTCTCCTAACGGAGAAAACTCGTTCGTCAAACCACGACTACGTCTGGCTGCGAAGCTAACTTACGATGACCATGGAAATGTTAAATAAAATGATGAGAAAAATAAAAGAACTAGACAAAATGTTATTCTTAACTAGGTTATTTTATTGGAAAATTGAACAAAAATAAGGGAATGCCTTTATACGAAAAAGGTGTTGAGTTGCCCAGCGATATTTCAGGAGTACTTTACACAATAATAGATGATAGCGAAAACTGGAAGTTTAGATTAGTAAAAGAATTAAAAGCTGCAGGATATGCAGTCGATGCAAATGACATTTTATGAAAACATAACATAACAGAGTTTCGTTGGGCTTGAAAAACCAATGATGAAACTTCTGTTGAATGGAAGTGCTTGGATCCTCAACTATGGGGTTGTCGTAAAGTTTAGAGAGAACATTATAAGCTGATTTAGTTTCCTCTTTTTTGGAGTGGTTTCAGTTATTAATAAAAATGGTTTTATCTAAGTTGATTCTAGATCACCAAAATTGACGAAGAACCGTGAAAGAGTACAGCTTATCCCGTTTAAACTGGACAGGTGAAACAGAGAGTTATACTCCCTATCTTTTCAATTCAAAAGAGTTCATTATTTCACTGATTCTCATGCCTTCAAAGATTACAAATACCACATATTTTATTTCTTCAGTTACTTGTCCGGTTTTTACCAGGATTATTTCTATTCTTTTGTCTCCAGAGAGTCACTTTGAATCCTTCTTCTAAATTGAATTCAAGTTCTTAAGACCTGCAAGAGTGGTTAATCTGATAATTTCTCCAGTTCCACCCCACTATTTAATTGGCCTCAATTGATTATCTTATAGTTGTTTTAATACTATGCATTATTAATATATTATTCTAGCTATTTTTAGATTGTAAATTGATATTATAGTATCAATCCTAAATTTATAAAAAACATAATTTTACATAATTCTAATTAAATTTTATTTAAAAATGATATTTAAAAAACAGCTGTTATTTTTACTTCTTTGCCTAAGCCTATCTTCTTTTGCTCAATTACGGAAATTAAATCCCGCTTTTCATTATTCAGGAAGAGTCGAAAACCTAACAGATGATAAAGTCAATTTGATAGGCTCGGCTTCTTCCGTTTCGTTTAATTTTGAAGGAAATTCTTGTGCTATTTCCTTGCAAAGTGTTGATTACACGGAACATCACAATTATGTTTCTTTAGAGCTAGATGGAGATTATATTGGCCGGCTGAAAATAGAAAAAGGCGGAGTGCAGTCTTTTTCAATAGCAGTTTCAAAAAAGAGAAAAACGCACCGTCTTACTATTTATAAAGCTACAGAAGCCTCGAACGGTCTGGTTTTATTTGCGGGAACAACAGCCAAATTGTGCAAAATAACTTCTGAAAATAAAAAGAAAATAGAATTAATAGGGGATTCCATCACCTGCGGAATGGGCAATGACTTATCTTCGATTCCTTGTGGCGCTGGAGAATGGTTCGATCAGCACAACGCATATTTGGCTTATGGTCCTGTAGCTTCACGAGCTTTGAATTTAGATTATGTGTTGAGTTCCGTTTCCGGAATTGGGATGTACCGCAACTGGAACGACGAGCATATAGACGAATCCATTATGCCGGAAGTATATGAGAACCTTTATTTGAATAACACGACTAATAAGAAACCGTACGATTTTACTTTTCAACCGGATTTGGTTAGTATTTGTTTGGGCACGAATGACCTTTCGGAAGGCGACGGGAAAAAAGAACGATTGCCTTTTAACGAAGAAAAATACGTTTCCAATTACATCAATTTTATCAAGACAGTTTATCAGCATGCGCCTAATACCAGAATTGCGTTACTGAACAGTCCAATGGTTTCAGGAGACAGAAATATAACTTTGGTGCGTTGTTTGAAAAAAGTAATTCAGGCCTTTGAAAATGACAAAGCGCATAAAACCATTGCCCTATTCGAATTTCAACCTATGAATCCTAAAGGTTGCGGATATCATCCTGATATTGCCGATGACCAAATTATGGCAAATCAATTAATTCCTTTCTTTAAAAAAATACTCGATGAAAAATAAAATAGCCTCGTTTGTTTGCTTTCTCCTACTTTGCAATACCGCTTTGGCAAATGTTACATTGCCGAATGTACTTTCGGATAATATGGTTTTACAACGTAATTCGCAAGTTGCCATTTGGGGTTGGGCGAATCCACAGGAGGAGGTAGTTATAACTCCAAGCTGGAATCATCAGGAATATAAAATCAAAGCCAGCAATCAAGCTAAATGGGAAATTAATATACCAACGCCAAAAGAAGGCGGACCGTATACAATTGCTATAAAAGGATACAACGAAATTGTGTTGAAAAATATTCTTATCGGAGAAGTATGGATTTGCTCGGGACAATCTAATATGGAAATGTCCGCCAGTTGGGGAATCGAAAACGGGGATGAAGAGGTGAAAAATGCTACGAATCCCAATATCCGATTTTTTATGATTCCCAAATTAACGGCAACTTCACCACAAAATAATGTGGTGGGAAGTTGGACGCAATGCACACCGGAAACAATGAAGTATTTTAGCGCAACAGGCTATTTCTTTGCTAAACGATTACAGGAAGAGTTGAAAAACGTGCCTATCGGTTTAATTGGTTCGAATTGGGGCGGAACACCAGCTGAGATTTGGATGCCGGAAGAAGTCATTCAAAGCGATGCGGTTTTACTGGAAAGTGCCAAAACCAGGAAAGAAGAATCTTATGGGCCACACCAACCGGGACGTGCTTTTAATGCAATGATTTATCCTTTGACAGGATTTAAAATTGCAGGTGTGATTTGGTACCAGGGGGAATCCAATGTAGGGTCACAAGTTTATGATAAAACCTTTTCGGCATTAATCACTTCTTGGAGGAAATTATGGAATTATGAGTTTCCGTTTTATTACGTTCAGATTGCGCCGTATAAATATGGTGAAAATCATTATGGAGGTGTTGAAGTTAGAAATGCGCAACGCAAAGTAGTACAGGAAGTTCCCAATACGGGTATGGTCGTAACGAGTGATATTTCACCGGTTGACGATATTCATCCAAAAGACAAGAAATCAGTTGGACAGCGCTTAGCAAATTTGGCTTTAGCCAAAACGTATAAAACCAACACCAATTTAGTTAACGGACCTCTTTTTAAGGAAATAAAAACAGCGAAAAGTACCGTTATTGTTTCGTTTGATTATGCTGACGGACTGTACTTTAAAAACAAAAAATCAAATCAATTTGAAGTAGCAGGCACAGACAATGTTTATTATAATGCGGTTGCTGTAATCCAGAAAAACCAAGTAATTTTGAAGTCGGATAAAGTGAAAAATCCGGTAAAAGTTCGTTTTGCATGGACGAACACGGCACAATCAGAGTTATTCAATAAAGCATATTTACCTGCTTCGTCTTTTACAAGTGAATGATAAAAAATTAATATAGCCCGAAAGCAAATTATGAATACTAAAGAAATAATTACAGCAGGAATTTTTACCCTGATTACCATCTCAACTATGAATGCACAGAACAAGCCACATTTAGATATGACAAAACCGATTGAAGAGCGTATCGATTTGTTACTGAAGCAAATGACTTTAGAAGAAAAAGTGGGTCAAATGAACCAATACAATGGTTTTTGGGAAGTAACAGGACCTGCGCCAAAAGGAGGAAATGCGGAATTGAAATACAAACATCTCCGGGATGGTTTGGTAGGTTCGATGTTGTCTGTTCGTGGCGTGAAAGAAGTGAAGGCAGTTCAGAAAATTGCAGTTGAAGAAACTCGATTGGGAATACCATTAATCATTGGTTTTGATGTTATCCACGGGTACAAGACTTTGAGCCCGATTCCGTTGGCAGAAGCTGCAAGTTGGGATTTGGAAGCCATAAAAAAATCAACTCAAATTGCTGCAGATGAAGCTTCGTCAGTTGGAATCAACTGGACTTTTGGTCCCAATGTGGATGTTTCAAACGAGGCACGTTGGGGTCGTGTGATGGAAGGCGCCGGAGAAGATCCGTATTTGGGAAGTAAAATTGCTACGGCAAGAGTAACAGGCTTTCAGGGTGATACGAAGGCGGATTTGCTCAAAGTAAATACGATTGCAGCTTGCGCAAAACATTTTGCAGCCTATGGTTTTGCTGAAGCAGGAAGGGATTATAATACAGTAGATATCAGTAATTCAAAATTGTATAATTCGGTTTTACCACCTTTCAAAGCTGCTGCTGATGCCGGTGTTCGTACGTTTATGAATTCATTTAATATT
The DNA here is from genome assembly GCF_048286515.1 of Flavobacterium rhamnosi. Classification (NCBI taxonomy): domain Bacteria; kingdom Pseudomonadati; phylum Bacteroidota; class Flavobacteriia; order Flavobacteriales; family Flavobacteriaceae; genus Flavobacterium; species Flavobacterium rhamnosi. The sequence goes on from NZ_JBLVPS010000025.1 coordinate 6,671, forward strand.
TTAAATGGTGTTCCTGCAACAGGAAACAGCTTTTTACAAAGAGCTATATTGAAGGGAAAATGGAATTTTGACGGATTTGTGGTTTCAGACTGGGCTTCGGTTCGTGAGATGATTGCGCACGGCTACGCCAAAGATGGTGCTGAAGCAACTCAAAAAGCAGTAACTGCAGGCTCTGATATGGACATGGAATCACATTTGTATGTAACGGAATTAGCTAAATTAGTCAAAGAAGGAAAAATAAATGAGGCTTTGGTTGATGATGCAGTTCGCAGAATTCTAAGAGTGAAATTTGAACTGGGATTGTTTGATGATCCGTATAAATATTGCGATGAAAAACGTGAAAAAGCAACGCTTGGAAACAAAGCCAATAACGAAGGTGTTTTGGATATGGCCAAAAAATCAATTGTTTTGCTGAAAAATGATTCTAATTTGCTTCCGCTAAAAAAATCAGGACAAAAAATTGCTTTGATTGGTGCTTTGGCAAATGACAAAAACAGTCCGTTAGGAAGTTGGAGGATTGCTTCGGATGACAATACAGCCGTCTCGGTTTTGGAAGGAATGCAACAGTACAAAGGAAACCAACTGACTTTTGAAAAAGGAGCGGATCTGACGGTGGGAAAAACAGCTTTCGTAGATGAATTAGTTTTTAATACCACCGATAAAAGCGGATTTGATACTGCCAAAAAAGTAGCGGCCAATGCTGATGTTGTGGTTATGGTTTTAGGAGAACATGGTTTTCAGAGTGGGGAAGGACGAAGTAGAACCGATCTTAATTTGCCTGGCGTACAACAGGAATTATTAGAAGAAATTTATAAAGTGAATCCAAATATTGTTCTGGTTTTAAACAACGGAAGACCATTGGCTTTGCCTTGGGCAGCGGAACATATTCCTGCTATTGTTGAAGCCTGGCATCTCGGAACACAAACCGGAAATGCGGTTGCTCAGGTACTTTATGGCGATTACAACCCAAGTGGAAAACTACCAATGTCATTCCCAAGAAATGTAGGTCAATGTCCTATTTATTACAATAACTACAGTACCGGAAGACCTGTAAATAGCGATAAAAATGTTTTTTGGTCTCATTATACCGATGTGGAGAAAAGCCCGCAGTTTCCTTTTGGTTTTGGGTTGAGCTACACCACTTTTGAGTATAAAAACCTAAAAATAAATAAATCGACTTTCGCCAAAGGAGAGTCAGTACACGTTTCAGTGGAGGTTACCAATTCAGGGAATTATGACGGAAAAGAAGTAGTTCAATTGTATATTCATGATGCTGTAGCGAGTTTAGCCAGACCAATAAAAGAACTAAAAGGATTTGAACTGATCCACTTGAAAAAGGGCGAAACGAAAACAGTTACGTTGCTGTTAACCGACAAAGAATTAGGATTCTTTGATAATGACGGAAATTATTTAGTTGAGGCAGGAACTTTCAAAATCATGATTGGAGGAAGCTCTGACAAAGGATTAGAAGGTGGGTTTGAGTTACAGTAAGTTCTATTGTAAAAGATATTTTTAACACATAGAATTTTTAAAATTTTATGTGTTTTTTTTTATCTTTAAATTCTATGATTTTCAATCATTAAATGCAATATAATAGTTGCAGAAAAAGTGGTTTATTGCTGTCGCAAATTTCTATGCTTATGACACAATTTCGGTTCAGTAGCTAATTTTTAGAATGGAGAAAACAGTGTCAGAGCTGCTTTTAATAAAGGAATTACCCATTTTTATTTGGCCAACAAGTATGGCCCGGTTCCGGGTTCAGCGGAAACGTATTGTGCTAAAATCCTAAAGAGTAATTTTCAAGGAAATCTGCGTGATGAAATCGTAATTACGACCAAAGCCGGTTACACGATGTGGAATCTGAATTTCACCCTTTTTAACAGCCATTTTGTAGAGACGCACGGCTGTGCGTAGCAACAAAATGGCGTTAAAAAATAATTATTTCAATTTCAAATTATACATTTTTACCAATTCTAACGTTAATTTATCAGAAGAGAAAACGGTGTTCAAACCTTGTGGTTCCTGTGGAGGATCAGCGGTGAAGGGATCACCTATATTCCATTTTCCTGTTGCATTTATAGCTTTTCCTTCGCCACCAAAACCCCAAAAATTAATACCTTGTAAGGTCTCATTATTGTTGTGACTTAACACTAATCGGTCAAAGAAGGCTTTGTAAAACGCATTTCTATCCACTACTGAAGAATTTGGCAATAGACTTTCGTCGGCTCTTGGCAATCCGAACTCTTCAATAACAATAGGTCTACCTGATTTTTTGGCTATTTCAATATGTTCATTTATGTATGCAGTAGCTTTTTCAATCGCAATTGGTAAAGTTGTTTGTGCATCTTCCGCCTTGAACCAACCCCAGTTTTTTGGCCAGATATGCATCGTCAAATAATCAATTTTTGGATTTAGGTGGGTACGTTCAAGAGTAGCCAGGTCGTCATTTGAACCCGCTTTTCCTTCAGAGCCTGTCGAAATTAAATGATTGGGGTCTAAACGATCAATCAAATCCACTGTTTTGTTCAGCCAGAGCGTAAATTTTTCTTCGTTTTCAATACTAAGAACGCGGGGTTCATTGCCTACTTGCCAGGCCATAATAGCAGTATCCTCTGTATATTTTTTGTTAGTATAAGCGTTTGTTCTGCCCAAAATGTACTTGATGTGATTTTCAAAAGCCTCCATACACGGTTCACAGCTGTGGTACTGCTTTATATAATCCATAAATTGTGGCCAGGTGTTTGGTTTTACATTCGGATTTGGAATTTTTCCGTAGCCATTCCATTCTAAATATTGTGACATACCACCAGACCATTCCCAGTTGTTATTGAGATACAGAACCGCATACATATTGCGTTGTCCCATTTCCGAAATCAGAAAATCCAAGCCGTCCAATAGATCCGCATTGTATTTTCCCTGTTCGTATTGCAAAGCCGGACTAACAGTATAATCGTAGGTTCCGCCATCAGCACCTACTAAAATTCTAAGATTGTCAATGCCGTTTTTCTTCATTAAATCCAGTTCGCGAAGCAATCGTTTACGATCACCCACTTTTTTGGAACCCAGTAAAGTGCCATACCAATAATTGGTGCCAACATACGAATACGGTGTGTCACCTTTGTAAAATTGTGTTCCTTTTACGGTTATTGGCGCTTGTTTTTGTGCCGAACAAACTGTTGCCGAAGCCCCAATAACGAGTAGCATAATTTTTGAAACTAAATTCTTCATATTTTTTTATTTAAGGGCTATTTCCAGCTGTGCGTTGCAATTTTTTACTTTTTAAAGAAAAAATATAAAGATTTCCACTACTAGGGCTGGGGCGATAATTGTCTTAAGGAGGCTATTATCGTGTCATTCTTGCTTTTAATTTGGCAATACGTACATTTTGGGTAACGTATTCACTAAGATGGACTTTGGTTTATTTACAAAACTTGTGAAATCAGCGGCATTTGTGGCAGAAGGAGTCGGTACGTAATAGGCATCTTTAGTATTATTCCAAAACATTACAAAACTAATTTCTACACTATTTGCGGTCATTGCGTTGTATAAATAAGTAGAGAACCAACCAGAAATTGGCGTGTTTGTTGCTGTAATCAGATAACCCGTTTCAGTCATTGCTGCAATTTTCACTTTGGTTTTAGCCAAGTCAGAAACTATTTTGAGTTTTGCATTTGCTCTGTCTGAACCTGCTTGTCCCTGATTATTAAAATCTCCATAGTTATCTATTCCTAGCACATCTACGTAGTTGTCACCGGGATATCGACTCAAATAAGCGGTTGCTGTGGAGTAAGAATTATCAGGAGAAAATGCATATAAAACGTTGTGGATGCCTTTGGTGTTTTTTAGATAATCAACCGTAAATTGATACGCTGTTTTATATTCCTCAGGCGTACAATAATTGGCACCCCACCAGAACCAGTTTCCGTCAAACTCATGAAAAGGTCTAAAAATAATGGGGATTAATTCACCATTGTCTCCTTTTAGATTGGAAATTACTGCTGCTATTTTATCCAGTTTTGTTTTATACCAATCGTGTTTAGAACCGCCAGGCAAAATGCTTTTGAAAGCGGTAACTTTTTGGTCGGCAGTCATATCATCCGCATAAAAACTATCTTCTTTGTTTGGCTCTCGCAAATGCCAGCAGAAAATAGTAATCATGCCTTTTGCGTAAGCGGCTTTCGCATCATCTGTAATCTTTTTTTCTTGTTGGTAAAACCAATTATCGGCTTGACCAGTATTGTTTTTATCGGTAATAAACATGAAATCCGCACCTAGTATTACCGGATCATTTCCAGTCGTTTTTTTGATATCGGACATCGATGTGGAACCATTGTTATAAAAAGAATTGAAAGCATCTTGTTGACCGATGGCAAATTTAGTTTTAGCCAGTTTCTTTAAATTATAGAATAAAGCAACCGTTTCTGCAGTGGCACCAGCATCCACCATATATGTTTTGACATTGAGTGTAGTTAAAGCATCTGTTGGAGTACCTGGTACAGTGGTTGGTGGAGTTACAACAGGATCTGGAGTATCAGGATTTGAAGAACAACCAGAAATCAAAAGCGTTAAACAAATGACTATTTTAAAAAGATATGCCTTATTCATTTTTGATTGTTTTAATACGGTTAATAATTTCTATACAAGCACGACCATTGTGATACGGGCATTTCCAAAAACCAGCTTTGTCTTTTTCGATTAAGGAATAATCTGCATTTATCCCCCAATACCATTCTCCATTTTTAATGTCGAGAATGTAAGTTTTAATAAAATCCCAATTCTTCAGCACTACATTTAGATATGTTTTATCTCCGGTTAGTTCATAAGTATTAAAAAAGCCAATCATCAATTCCGCTTGTGGCCACCAGTGTTTTTCGGCAATTAATTCATTGCTTTTCGGGTCTAATTCATACCATAAACCACCATCTGCATCAATTCCTTCCCTGGTGACATCCGTAAGCTGGATGGCGTGTTTTGTATAACGTGCAATCAAGGCAACGTCTTGCGAAATTTCGGCACATTGCAATAGCAGCCAGGCCGCTTCAATATCATGACCATAGGAAATAACATCTGGTTTTTCCATCCAGTTTTCGTCAAAAAACAGACTTAAATGGCCTGTTTCTTCATTTATGAAATGGGTGTCAATTACGTGTAGTAATTCAATAATATCTTTTTGTAAAGTGTCGTTTTTCCAGACTTTATATAAATTGGCATAGGCTTCCACGATATGCAAATGGGTATTCATTGTTTTCTTTTCGTTGGCGTCTTTATCGCTCAGGCGTAAATCATCAATGTTTTTCCAATCGCGGGTAAAAGCTTCGAGATACCCTTTATGGATTGAATCGTAACTGTGTTCTTGAATTTTTTTGTACAAAGCAATGGCAACTTCCAATGCTTTTTCGTCTTTGGAAACAGCGTAATATTCCGTCATGCCATAAATCACAAATGCAATCGCATAGATTTGATTTTTGGTGTCTTTTGGAGTTCCATCGAAATGGAGACTCCAAAAAATTCCACCAAATTCCGTATCATAAAAATGAGATATAATATAGTCAAAAGCTCTTTTTGCAATTTTTTTATGGTGTTCGTCTTTGGTCAGTTTGTATGCTGAAGAAAACGTCCATAGGATTCTTGCATTTAAAACGGAACCTTTTTCTGCTTTAGGATTTATTTGGTCGTTATGATCTATCTGGCCAATAAATCCCTCATTTTCACTGTCAATTGTGCACTTCGACCAATAGCCAAGAATAGAATCGAGTTCAGCAGTAAGTTCGGATTGCAGTTGTTTTAATTGCATGGACACGGTTATGAAATTGCTTTGTTTTTATGTACTTGTTTAATGATTGTATTGACAGAACCTGCTGAAGTAAAAGTGTCTTCAGGAGTGTTCATTACATAATCAATCAGTTTTTCAACCGAGGAAACGGCCACATGCATTCTGGTGTCTGAAGAGGCATAGTAGATAAATACAGTTCCGTCTTCGTCTTCAATCCAGCCATTAGAAAACAGTACATTGGAAACATCTCCAACTCTTTCTATTCCTTCAGGAGCCATAAAATGTCCGGCAGGTTTATGGATTACTTTTGAAATATCATTTAAATCAGTCATAAACATATACAGGGTATAGCGCAGTCCGGCAGCAGTATTTCTAACGCCATGCGCCAGGTGTAACCATCCTTTAGCAGTTTTGATAGGAGCTGGTCCTAAACCATTTTTAAGTTCGTAAACAGTATGGTATTGTTTTCCGTAGATGATGGATTCCTGCTGCACAATTGGATTTGTCATATCATCAATATAACCCAATCCAACACCCCCACCATTTCCGATGTCAATAAACCCATCTTGTGGACGTGTATAAACGGCGTATTTTCCGTTTACAAATTCAGGATGAAATACTACGTTTCTTTGTTGTCCGGTATTCGAAATCAGATCAGGTAAACGTTCCCAATTCACCAAATCTTTGGTACGAACAATTCCTGCATTAGCAATTGCGGAGCTAGTATCTCCTTTAGGAGCATTTGGGTCTTTTCTTTCCGTACAAAAAATGCCGTAAATCCACCCATCTTCGTGTTGTACCAAACGCATATCATACACATTAGTATCCGGTTCTTCCGTTTGGGGCAGGACACAAGGCTCCTCCCAAAATTTAAAATTATCAACCCCATTTGGACTCTCCGCAATAGCAATAAATGATTTTCGATCAAAACCTTCTACACGAACGGCCAGAATGTATTTATTATTCCATTTCATAGCTCCGGAATTTAAAGTTGCATTAACACCAATTCTTTCCATAAGCAAAGGATTAGTAGTCTCATTTAAATCATATCTCCATTCAATTGGAGCATGCTTGGCTGTTAAAACAGGGTTTTTATAGCGCTCGAATATACCGTTGCCAACAGAAGATTGTGGTTCATTTTTTTTCGCTATCAATTGTTGAAATTCGTTTTTAATTTCAATTTTCCTTTTTTGGAAATCGGTACGTATTGTTTGTGTATTCATAGTTGAAAGTTCTAAAATCAAGTATTATTTAGTTAAATTTCTTTTGTCGTTAAGTTCTTGTTCGATAATCTGTAATTTTTTTTCTGTAAGCGGATAGCATAAAATGAAAAGCACGGAAAGCACCGCTGCTGCTGCAGGAAGAATGCTTAGCATCATCTGGATTCCATTTTGAGTAACTGCAGTTTGTTCAATATTTGCCTGAAAACCATAGTAGCCTAAAAGCCATCCGGTTGCTGCACCTCCAATGGTCCATCCAAATTTTTGAGACATTGAGGAAGCTGAAAACACCAATCCTGTGGCTCTTCTGCCTTGTTTCCATTCGGAATAGTCAGCGCTATCAGCGTACATCGACCATATTAAAGGGAATATGCAACCTGCACAAATGCTTATCAATACCTGGAAAACCATAATCAGCAGTACCTCTTCTTTTCCGAAAAAGTAGAAGGCAACACTTAAGACAGCAGCCAGGGACATTGCTCCGAAAAAGGTATTTTTTTTGCCAATTCTATTTGCGATTGGAGTCGCGGCAATCACCCCGATAATATTTGCTGCCTGACCCAAAACTAAGTACAGGGAAGTAGGAGTCATGGCAAAAGTTTCTCCAAAAAGGTTAAAGCTATAACTTACAGTGTTGCTCACATAATATTTAAAGTAATACACTGCTGCTCCATCGCGGATGGAATTGAATATTAAGGCACCAATTCCGGCACCAAGGAGGATCCACCAGGGTTTGTTTTTCCAAAGGTCTTTCAGGTCTTCTTTTAAATCAGTTTTCTGATCTGAAATGGGTTGCACTCTTTCTTTTGTGAGAAAAAAACATCCCCAGAAAAAGATAGTAGTGATAATTCCAAAAACAATGATGGTGTACAACCAACCTGTTTTTGAATTCATGTTGCCGCCAAAATGATTTACCAATGGCTCAATTAACCAAAGGGCCAATAAACTTCCACCAAAAGCAAAAACCATTCGATAGGAAGAAAGCGTAGTACGTTCTTTTCTATCCGAAGACATTACGCCCAAAAGGGATGCATAAGGAACATTAATTATAGAATACACCATCATCATTAACGAATAGGTTATATAGGCGTAGATTATTTTTCCTTTTTCATCAAAATCGGGTGTATAAAAGGTTAGTATTCCTATAATGGCAAATGGTATGGCTGTCCACAAAAGATACGGTCTGAATTTTCCCCATCGTGTTTTTGTACGGTCAGCAATAATTCCTACCAATGGATCAAAACAGGAATCCCAGATTCTTGTGATCAGGAACATAGTTCCCACAACAGCAGGTGCCAAGCCGAAAACATCGGTGTAAAAAAACATTAGATACATACTGAATATCTTCCAAAACATGGAGGAGGCAGCATCTCCCAAGCCGTAACCAACTTTTTCTTTTATACTTATTTTATTATGCATTTTTTGGGGTTTAAAGGTCTAGAGGTTAATTAATTATTTTTTATATAGGTTTTCTTTTGCAGCTTCTTTTTCGAATAAAATTTTGTCAAGATTATAAAAAGCTAAGAAGTCTTTTTCGCTTACCTGCCCTTTATAAGGTGCGTAATAATGCATTTTTTGTTCTTTTTCTTGCCAACCATGGTTTCTCCAGACTAAGACATAGGAAATCTTATAATCACCTATGGCTTTAATAAGGGTGTCAGTCCACCATTTATCATAAGGAATTGCCTCGTAACCTGTTTCGGCAAAGGCCATGATTTTATTCTGTTCTTGAGATACTTCGTTCATTATTTTGAATTGTTTTTGGCAATTTTCAATAAAGGAATTGTCTTTTGTAGGGTCGTCGTACTGATACTTGTCAAAACTCAAAATGTCTGCATAATCAGAACCCGGATAGTATTCCAAAAATTCTTCTTTTGTTTTGAAATCTGCAGTATTGTAAACATATAATAAATTATGAACACCCTTTTTTTGCAAATAATCAAAGGTAAATTTCCATAAATGCTTGAATTCTTCCGGGCTGCCATTGTTTTTGCACCACCAAAACCAATTTCCGGTGAGTTCATGATAGGGACGATATAACATCGGAATTGGTTTTCCGTTTTCATCTTTTAAAGTTAAAATATATTTTGCTGCTTCATCTAACCAAGATTTAAATTTTTCGTGACTTTCACCGCCTGGTAAAGCCGAAGCCAAGGATTTTGGAGTGGTGTCCCAGGCATTATTTCCTGTCAAGGGATTATCAAAATGCCAGCTTAGTGTTATTATGCCCCCTCTTGTGTGCGCATCTTTAATGAATTGTCTCATTTTGTCGAAAGGAATACCATCAATGTTGTTGGCTGATTTTTTTTCCAGACCGCCAAGATCCCATCCGTAAACTGCCGGGTAATCTCCGGTAACCTCTTTTACATCGCTTCTTCCTGCCTCATATTTCCAGTTTACACCGTAAGCTAAAGCATCCTGATGACCAAAAAGGATTCCTTTTTGAACTAAGTTTGTTAATTTTTTGTATAAAATTATTGTCTCTGGAGTAGATTTTTTATCAGAAATAGACAAATTAGTATCATTTGATGGCGCCTTTGAAGAACAGGATACCCCGAGGTAAAAAAGGATGAAAAGTGAGGAAATTGTCTTTGTCATGTTGCTAATGGTTAATTGGTGTACATATAATGAGCGTCCTGTGTTCGAAATTTACTTTGAAAAAAAAAATAATTATTTGATCTAAAAAACAACAACCATTTTGGGAATGTAATTATCAAAACTATAAAAATAGTAAGTAATAAAAATGATTCGTATGTATTATTGATAATGTTTTTAAAAAATTAATAATTGTATTTTTCAAAGGTAATTGGATGCTACGCTGTTAATTAATATTATTTTATCAATTTTATATCATATTATTGCAAATAAAAAAGCTTTATGAGTAATTTAAAAAATTTTTACAGAGAAATTCCGCCGCTTTCTTCCGGGGACAGTTTTTTGGTTTTTGACAGAGTAAAAGATAGTTTTGATTTCCCGGTGCACTATCATCCTGAATTTGAGATCAATTTCATTGTAAATGGTAAAGGAGTGAAACGGGTTGTGGGGGATAATATTGAAGAAATAGACAATGTTGAATTGGTACTTATTGGACCCAATTTATATCATGGTTGGGAGTTGAATAAATGCACTAATAAACAAATTCATGAAATAACCATTCAATTTCATAACGATTTATTTCATGAATCCTTGTTGTCCAGAAGAATAATGAGTCCTATAAAGGACATGTTTAACCGATCGATACATGGTATTTTATTTTCAAAAAAAACAGCAGAAGAGCTTTCGTCAAGACTGATTAAAATTTCAAAATTGGACGGAATGGATTATTTTTTAGAGATAGTCTCTATATTATATGATCTTGCGAACTCTAGGAACCAAAGGCTTTTATCTACTTTTACCGTCGATCATGATACGTTTGAAGATTATGATAAAATGAAATTGGTTTATGAGTATGTACAAAAAAACTTTGCTGAGAAAATAACTTTGGAAGAGGTTTCCAGTGTAGCGAGTATGACCAGTATTTCATTTAACAGATTTATTAAAAAGAGAACGGGAAAAACTTTTGTCAATTATATAAATGATATTAGAATTGGCTATGCTGCCAGATGGCTGGTGGAGAAAGATTTAAGTGTTTCTGAAATCGCTTTCAAGTCCGGTTTTAATAATATAGCTAATTTTAATCGAAGTTTTAAGAGTATAAAAAAATGCACTCCCAGCCAGTATAGAGAAGATTTTTCGGGATTGAAACGAATATTGTAATATTTTTTTTTTTTCTTTTTTCTTCTATGCTTTAAATAGAATCGAAATTGTTGGAATCGCTTGCTGTTGCTGACTTGGTAATTATTCTTATCGTAATTTATTAGCGGTTAAAATAAATATAATATAAATATAAGTAGTTTATATTGTGTATTTATACTAATTACTCCTGATAAAGTAAAAATATTATCATCAAATGATATAATACTATTGATTTAATGTTTAGTTCTGTTATAGATTTGTTAATTATAATCCAGATTAATTAACACACATTTAATTTCTGTTTTAGAAATGAATAATCTTAACTAACTAAACATTTATTATGAAAAAACTATTGTCAAATTTAATTCATTGGAAAGGCAGTCGCAGTGCCGTTCCTTTGATGTTATTTTTAGTATTAACCAGCAATTTTATTACTGCCCAAACCAAAGTTCAGGGTATTGTTTCGGATGAAAATGGACTTACTATTCCTGGAGCGAATGTTTCTGTCGTAGGAGCAAAAACCGCAGTCTCAACAGATTTTGATGGAAAATATGCTATTGATGCTTCCTCTAATGCTATTCTTTTAGTTTCTTTTATTGGTTTTGATACGCAAAGAGTAGGAGTGAAAGGAAGAAGTAAAATTAATATCACTCTTATTTCAACTTCAGAAAGTTTAAAAGAGGTTGTTGTAATTGGTTACGGAACGCAGAAGAAAAAAGATGTTAACGGAGCAATATCTTCCGTAAAAGCTAAAGATTTAGAGAATTTAAAACAGGTCTCTGTCGATCAAATGCTGCAAGGTAAGGCAGCAGGGGTCTCTGTAACAAATAATTCTGGTTCTCCAGGAGGGGCTGCTTCTGTAAGAGTTCGTGGTACAACTTCTATCAGTGGAACAAATGAACCTTTATATGTAATTGATGGAGTTCCTGTTTCTGGTGACGCTACCGGGAAATCTACAAGTGGGCGTTCTTTAGCTGGTAAAGATGGGTTTTCTTCGTCAGGAGGAAGTGGAAACAATGCTGTAAGTCCTTTGTCTATGATAAATCCGAGTGATATTGAATCGATGGATATTTTGAAGGATGCTTCTGCTACGGCTATCTACGGTTCAAGAGGAGCTAATGGGGTTATTATTATTACTACAAAATCAGGTAAAAAAGGTGCAGGAAGAATTGCCTATGAAAACTTTACTTCTTTTAGTTCTGTTACTAATAAATTGGATGTTTTGACTTTACCTGAATATGCTACTCTAAAAACAAATTTGGCTAACTTATGGGGTTTTCAGACACGTCAGGAATTTTCTCATCCCGAATTGCTAGGCTCAGGTACTAATTGGCAGGATGAAGTATACAGAACTGCTATTACAAAAAGTCACCAATTATCGTTTTCAGGGGCTAAAGAAGGAACTAGTTATTATTTATCAGGAAGTTATTTAGATAACGAGGGAACTATTATAAATTCTGGATTAAAAAGATACACGATACGATTAAATCTGGATTCTAAAGTTAAAAGTTGGCTTAGAGTTGGAGGAAATCTAACAGGAGGTGTTACAAATGAAAATATAACTGTGAATCAAAGTTTTACTGGATTAATAGGGAATACCTTATTGCAAGCTCCGGATATACCTGTTCGAAATTTAGACGGAACATTTGCAGGACCTCCCACATCGGAACAAAATGTAACGTATTATAACCCGGTTGCCGAAGCATTAACGAGAGAGAATAAATTAGTTCGTAAAAATTTCCTAGGAAATATTTATGCAGAAGCGGATCTTTTTAAAGGATTAAAATACCGTATTGAGGTTGCTGCAAATACTGAATTTTCTGAAAATGATGATTTTAGACCCTCTTATGCGTGGGGAAGTCAAGTGAATTTATTAGCGGATCTGGATACCAGAAGACAAAATTGGTATTCAACCAATATCAAAAACTTATTGACATATGATAAAACTATCGGGAAACATAAATTTACAGTTTTAGTAGGTCAGGAAGCTAATGATTCTCATTGGGAAGGCTTAGTTGCGTCTGCGCAAGGGTTTAAAACCAATTCTATTCATACTATTAATTTAGCTGATGTTGATAATAATACCATTACGCAATATAAAGGAAGCGCTTCTCTTTCGTCTTTTTTTGGACGTGTAATTTATGATTTTAATGATAGATATAGTATTACTGCTTCTACAAGACAAGACGTTTCCTCTAAATTTGATCCTACTACAGCTAATCAAAAAGGTGTTTTTAATGCTGTTTCTGGTTCGTGGAAACTATCTAACGAGTCTTTCATGGAAGGAACACGTAAATATGTTGACAATATTAAGTTTAGAATCGGTTACGGTGAAACCGGAAACCAACAAATCGAGAACAATAGATATTCAGCGATGTTGGCTGTTCAAAACTCTGGTTTAGGCAGTGGTTTTTTACCATCGAATTATCCTAATCCTGACTTGGTTTGGGAATCATTAAATCAAACAAACTTTGGTCTTGATTTTACGATGTTAGACAATAGACTATCGGCAAGTTTAGATTATTATATAAAAAAATCGGAAGGATTCTTGTTTCAGGTGCCTTTGCCACTATACTTAACTGGCGGCGGTGGTCAATACGGAGGGATTTCTGCCCCATATTCTAACTTAGGTACAATGAGTAATAGAGGATATGATGTTACTTTAGGGTACGATACTAAATCGTCAGGAAATTTTAACTGGGATGCCTCTTTTGTTGTGTCACATTACAAAAATAATTTAGATGAAATTGTAAACGGAATTGTATTAACCCAAGACGTTAATACTAACGGATACCAACCAGTAGTTGTTACCAATACAACTGTTGGTAATCCTATCGGGATGTTTTACGGTTATGTTGCCGAAGGAATATTTAAAGACCAGGCAGCTTTAAATACTGCGCCGCTACAGTTTGGCCAGCCAGTAGGGACTGCGGCCGGAGAAACGACTTTAGGGGATGTGAAATATAAAGATATTAACGGAGATGGTGTTATAGATCCAAATGATAAAACATTTATTGGCAACCCGCATCCTGATTTTACTTTTGGATTTACAAATAATTTTAAATATAAAAATTTAGATTGTTCTGTTTTCCTGCAAGGATCTTATGGGAATGATGTAATGAATTTAACCAGAAGAGCAGGAACAACAAACGCCTCTTTATATGATAATCAGTTGGTTGAAGCACTGGATTATTATTCAGATACTAATACAACAAGTAATAACCCGAGACCTATTGCTAATACATCAAATAGCAACTTAGTAATTTCAAGTCGTTATGTAGAGGATGGATCTTATTTAAGAATTCAAAACGTTACCGTAGGGTATTCCCTATCTCAGGAACTTATCTCTAAATTTAAATTGTCAAGATTAAGATTATACGGATCAGCTCAAAATTTATTTACGTTTACTGATTATTCTGGTTATGATCCAGAAATAGGTTCATTTAATCAAAATGTTCTTTTGTCAGGAATTGATAATGGAAGATATCCGACAGCCAGAACATTTTCAGTAGGAGTAAACGTAGAATTTTAAATAAAAATATAAATAAAATGAAAAAGAAATCTTTTTTAAATAGATATAGTTTGCTCCTTGTAGCAACAGCATTTCTGGTGTTTGGGTCATGTCAGGAAGATTTTACAGACAGGCCTTCAGAAGACGGAATAAGCTTAGATGCTTATTATAGCACAAATGATCAGGTGATTTCAGCAACAAACGGTATGTATAGCAGAACTTGGTTTCAGATGTACAATAAATTTTGGTGGGCTATTGAAGTAGGTTCAGGAAATATGTACTCAGGATCTCCCGATGTTAGCGGATTGGTAACATTTTCGCTAAACGGAAGTGATCCTGAATTGATAAACGGTTGGTCTGCATTATGGGCTAATGTACAGCAATCAAATATGATTATCAACTTTTTGGAAGCCAGGGTTGGTCCGGCAGTTGATCAAGACATATTAAATAACACTATGGGTGAGGCCTATTTTATAAGAGCTACCGCTTATTTTGATTTAGTGAGACTTTGGGGGCCAGTTCCTATTGTCGAGAATCCTTTAGATTATACCAGTAATCCATACGTAAATACAAACACTGTAGAGGATGTGTATAAATTGATTACCATGGATTACTTAAAAGCGATTGATTTATTGGTTGAAAAAAACAGAGGTGCCAATTATGCTAATAATGGTCATGTTTCTAAAGGTTCTGCTAAAGCATTCTTAGCCAAAGTATATTTGTATCAAAAAGATTATGCTAATGCTCAAGCAATGGCAGAGCAGGTTATCAATAGCGGAGAATTTAAATTATTAGGTGGTGATCAGTTACCTGCAAAAAGCTTTGGAGACTTGTTTACTTATGGAAATAATAATAACGAGGAGTCAATCTTTGCAATTCAATGGAAGGGAGATGGCAATTATGGATCTGCAAATAACTGCAATACACAATTTGGATTTATTGACGGAACCTTGTCAACATCTAATGCATCGTATGCCGGAGTTTTTGGACCAAGTCAGGATATATTTACTTTATATGATGTTTCTGATAAACGAAAACATGAAACTATTATGGTTGCCGGAGATTCTTATCCAAATATAAAAACCAGTGAAGGAATTGGTTTTACTGTTCCTGCTGATAAAAATTTAGCGCAGGGATCAGGCGGAGCAATTAAAAAATATTGTATCGGTGCTGTAAACGGAGCTGCTACTGGTCAGGCTGATGCTTGGGCAATGATGGATAACAATACCTATGTGATGCGTTATGCTGAACTATTGTTAATTCATGCCGAAGCAATTTTAGCAGGTGGAGCAAGTACTTCAAATGCTGCAGCGTTGAATTCTATAAATGCTGTTAGAAAAAGAGCAGGATTAAGCAATTTGACCTCCATAACTTTTGATGCTATTTTTCTTGAAAGAAGAAAAGAATTGTGTTTTGAAGGAGACTATTGGTTCGATTTAGGACGTATTGATAAAACTAAAGCAATCACAATTATGACGGCGCAAAATAGAGGCGACCGCTTTGCAGAACGTCATTATACACCTACATTCAGTGCAGATCATGCTGCAAATGATTTTTATATGGATTACCCGGATAATGAAGTTGCTAAAAATCCAAAATTATTAGATGCTCCAGTTCCATATACTTTTAAATAATTATTAAAATTTGATATTATGAAAAATATAAAAATAAAATACCTGTTGTCCTTTTTCACAATGGCTCTAATGGCTGTGGGTCTATTTTCTTCCTGTGATAATGAAAGTGCTGCTTCTGATTCAGGATTAACTATTACAAGTGTTGCTAAAGCCGTTGCAGGAGATTTACTTCCGGTTACCGTTGGAGATCCTAAAAATTATTATATCATTAGAGGATCAGGCTTTACTACGGTTCAAAAAATTTACTTTAACGATTTTGATACTTATTTCAATCCAGTATTAGTTACAGATACTGAAATCGTTATATTAATTGACGAGAAAACGCCGTACGCAAATGCAAGTAATAAACTAAAAGTTGTTACAAAAAACGGAACATTACTTTATGATTTTGTGGTTGCTCCACCAACGCCAAAAGTAGATAGCTATAATTCGATTAATGCCGCTGCAGGAGATGTTGTGACTGTTTATGGAAATTATTTTTTAGATCCTATAGTTAAAGTAGGGATAGAAAATGTAGCTGTAATTTCTTCTACACTAACTGAAATCAAATTTAAGATGCCTGCTGATGCAACGGATAAATATGTTACAGTTACCAATATCTCAGGTTCTACGGTTGCAACTCAAGCAATAGGTTCAGCACTTTATGATGATGCATTGCAGGGAGATGCCGGACATTGGACCTGGAATGGTGCTGATACTTTTAATACAGGTTTTACGGAGGATAAAGTACAGGGATTGGCATCTATAAAATTAATATTTGGAGGATGGAATGGTGCCGATATGAAATTTGTTTCAAGAGATGTTACAAAATATAAGGCCTTCAAAGTTCGAGTTAAAAGTATTTCGACAAATTCCGATGCAAGTCTAAAATTTGTTTTTGGTGGATGGGCTTTTCAAATCACCAAAAAAATATCAACAGAGTGGACTACTATTGAAGTCCCGTTTTCAGAAATTGGAAACCCTACCACTTTTGACCAATTGACATTACAAGAGTCGGGTGGTTTTGGAGGCAATACGATACTAATGGATGACATGGGGTTCGTGTTAAAATAAAAATTTTTTGGTTGAGTTAGTTTAAGACATTCCCTAATTGTGCAATTAGGGAATTCTTTTTTAAAACGTAATAATAAAAAATAAAAATGAAAAAAATTATCTTCTCACTATTTGCTTTTAGTATGTCAATTTCAGGATTTAGCCAGGGAAATGTTTATAGTCAGGGAACAGGTAAATTCGACGGGCTTGCCATGACTCCGCCGATGGGCTGGAATTCCTGGAATACTTTCGAAACTAATATCGATGAAAAATTGGTAAAAGAAACTGCTGATATAATGATTTCATCAGGAATGACTGCTGCGGGATATAATTACATCGTTTTGGATGATGGGTGGATGGCCAAAGAGCGAGACAAAGATGGTAATCTGGTTCCAGATCCGATAAAATTCCCAAGCGGAATGAAAGCATTAGTAGATTATGTTCATGGCAAAGGATTAAAGTTTGGTTTATACAATTGTGCCGGTACTCATACCTGTGCCGGATATCCGGGTACACGAGGTTATGAATACCAGGATGCCCGTTTTTATGCGGATTTAAATATTGATTTTCTTAAATATGATTGGTGTAATACCGAAGGTATAACTGCAAAAGAAGCGTACACCACGATGAGTAATGCGCTAAAAATTGCTGGGAAACCCATTGTTTTTAGTTTATGTGAATGGGGAGATAACAAGCCTTGGAACTGGGGTAAACCAGTTGGGAATCTGTGGAGAATTTCGGGAGATATTTATCCGTGTTTTGATTGTGAATATAAACATGTTGATGGAAATTGGTCCTCTTGGGGATTTATGAAAATTATCGAAATGCGTAAAGATATTCGTAAATATTCCGGTCCGGATCATTGGAATGATTTTGATATGCTCGAAGTAGGAAACGGGATGACAAATGCAGAGGATAAATCCCATTTTGCTATGTGGTGTATGATGTCCTCACCGCTTATTGCTGGAAATGATTTAAGACAAATTTCTAAAGGAACCTTAGCTATTTTAACAAACAAAGAGCTAATCGCCGTTAATCAAGATAAATTAGGAATTCAAGGATTTAAATATTTGGAAGATGATGGGCTGGAAGTTTGGGTGAAACCGTTATCTGACGGAAATTGGGCAGTAACTTTTTTGAATCGAAGTGAGGTTAAGAAGAAGATAAATTTCGATTGGAAAAAGCATAGGATAAGAGATGTCGACTTCAATTTGGAAACTAATTTTGACAGTATAGTTTATAAGATAAAAGATCTGTGGAAAAACGCAGCAATTGGCACAACTAAAAAAGTTTTCAGTTCTGAAATAGACTCTCATGACGTTATTACTTTAAAATTGTTTAAATAAAATCATATGATTCTGTCGCATCAAAAATAATCTTTAGCTATAAGTTCGTTTAAATCATTTGATTTATGAAAACGAAATGTCATTATTATGCGAAATCTATTATTCTTATGCTGTAGTATCTGGCAGTATTGTAGAAATAATAAATAAGTAAAACCCAAAGAAATGTATTCTTCTTTGGGTTTTTATGCATAATGTGTTGTCCTGTAAAGGAGGTTTCGATTCCCTTATGAAAATCTTGGTATATACAAGGGTTTCGATACATTACTTTAGACAGGAATGCTTAACTTTCAGGGCCTTAATTCATGTTCTAAAAACCTTGAACACATGAATGGGTAAAAGTGGGATTTAAGTTATTTACATGTTAAGAAAGAAGCAGATGATTAATCCTCGTATAATTATGCTTAAAATGTTCTGTTCATTGATAGCATAAAAGCATTAATAAGAGATTTTTGATCGGTAGATATGGCACAACCCTATTTTCTTTTCTTAACCAAAGTCAATGAAATTATCAATTATCCCCGCTACATTTGCAATCTAAAAATATCCAAAAAGAAGTCATTACGGAGGCTGTTCAAAAAGAACAAAAATCACTTTAAGTTTATCCGCTTTAGGAAAAATAAAGAATTAAAATAGCGAGAAAATTCAAAGGGATTATTATTAGAGGACAATAGACGTTATATGAAACAGGAATAAATTTAGATATTTAAGAAAATGAAAGTCGTTTTAATTCTATTTGAGAATAAAAACCAAAATAGTTTTCTATAGTAAAACCATAAATTAAAAAAAAATGAATGAAAGAAGGTATGATTTAGATTGGTTAAGAGTAATTGCAATCTTGCTATTGCATTTATTTCATTGTGCTATGCCTTTTGTTGCTGAGGAAGGTTGGCACATAAAAAACAAAGAATTAAGCAGTCTCATGTTGGAATGCAATTATTTTATTTCTAGATGGAGGATGCCACTATTATTTTTAATTTCGGGTATTGGCACCACTTTTATTATGAGCAGTGTGTCCAAAACACGGTACGTAATACAACGATCTAAAAGATTGCTATTGCCATTAGTAATAGGTATGCTACTAATTGTTCCGCCTCAAATCTATTTTGAAAGACTCTTCCAAGGGATAAAATACGATTCCTTTCTAACATTTTATCCTAGTATTTTTTCAACTGGCATTTACCCTAAAGGAAATTTCTTTTGGCATCATTTATGGTTTATAGCCTATCTTTTTGTCTACTCGATACTGGCATTACCATTCCTTCTGTTCATTAAATCCGAGAAAGGAAAAAAAGTTGTATCAAAGTTAGCCAATATAACAAGAAAGATGGGGATGTACTGGTGTGTAATTCCACTTTATTTAGCCTTCTTGCTTTATTTTTGGTATCCTAATGATACGCATGCTTTAATTGGTGATTGGGCAATGTTCACAAAATATTTTACGTACTTTATTCTAGGTTCTTTTATTGGTATAAACCAAATATTTTGGAATGATATTGTGGAGAAAAGAAGGCAATATTTAAAAATTGCTTTTTTGAGCACCATCCTTATAAATTATTTTCGTTGGAATGATTTAGAACCTGAATGGGGTTTTAATTTACCGAACTTGATGTTTATAGCGTTAGGAATTTTGAACGTCTGGACATGGCTACTAACTATTTTTGGGTATGGAAAAAAATATTTAAATTTCAACAACAAAATTTTAGTATATGCAAACGAAGGTATTTACCCATTTTATATTTTACACCAAACTTTTATAGTCATCATTGGGTATTATGTAATTCAGGTAGATGAAAGTATAATTAACAAATATCTCTTTTTAACATTTGTATCCTTTTTCCTTTCAATTGGTGTATATGATTTTTTTATAAAGCCATATAATCATATTCGAATATTATTTGGGATGAAGAAAAGTAAACCGAACGGATAAAAAAAAATATTTAACATTGCGATTCAGACAAAATGTATCTAATTATAATTTTTTATTTAAAAAAATATGATTTCATTTTCTTCTAAATTGGAAATAACTCTTGAATTAAAAAACTAAACAATATAAGAAATAAATCACATAGGCGATTCGTATTTTAGTATAAGTAATTTGCCTTAATTGCCGTTTTATTGTCTTTCTTAAATCATATCGCGTGAACGA
This sequence comes from Flavobacterium rhamnosi, assembly GCF_048286515.1. NCBI lineage: Bacteria > Pseudomonadati > Bacteroidota > Flavobacteriia > Flavobacteriales > Flavobacteriaceae > Flavobacterium > Flavobacterium rhamnosi. Next base: position 27,068 of record NZ_JBLVPS010000025.1, read on the forward strand.
TCTTACTCTAAGTAAGGATTTAAAAACAAGAAAGGTTCAATCATCAATCAAATCCTGAAAAGAGAAAAGCTTACTCAGAATATCAAATCAAAATGGCTGATCAAGAAGTAATAAAGCACTAAACAGGTTTGTAAAATATGGTATAGTAATAAAAACTCGCTTTTCCGATACAGTTTGTATTGAGAAAATGTAAAATATTGTATTTCAGATTGAAAGCATGAACACTAGTTTTAAATATTATAAAAATATTTAAAACTAGTGTTCATGTTTAGTATTATAGCCCCTTTGTTTAGGAAGATCTCTCTTGATATTGCAGTGGAAAGAGCAGTTACATCTAGTTACGTTCCGTTCGTTTTCAGAACACTCCCGGCAATTTTAGCATTTTATTTCCAACCATATCAATCACATAATGAAACTCCCGATTGTGATTTTTGTGCAAAGCCTCCGTCTCAACATCCGCTATTTTGTAATTAATTATTTGATGTTCTTTTACTCCAATATCTTTTAGGGAGGCAATACACTGCAGGTTTCCTGCCGTTACAATAAAGTTTTTGAATTGATTAGATAAAAGCATTTTGGTAAGTATGGCACCTATCCACCCGAAGTCAGCATGGTATTCGTTAAAAATCGACCCATTCATCCATTACCATCCATATATGGATGAATAAATACAAATAAGAAATGGCCACTGAAGCTTCGGTCTCTTGTTTGGATTATTTTTAGATGAAAAATGTAAAAAGTGATGTTTAAATGGTACTTTTTTCTCTAAAAAAATACTTTTTTAGGACTGGAAGTATAATGTCGTAAATGTATTGTTTTTAGTTATTTGTGTGTAAATTTGTGTTAAACTGAATTAAATATAGGCTTTAAATTGTTCTTATTATTGGCGGACTGATATATATCATATTTTAGGAAGCGCCAACAGATTAATTTTACATCATTAACAAAAAGTTGTTTTATGAGTAGTTTATCGCAATCACACAGAATATTATTTTTAAACACACTCGCTTTTGCGGTTTGTTTTGCCTGTTGGACTTTAAATGGAGTTTTAGTTACTTTTTTAGTAGATCAGGGAATTTTTGACTGGAATGTAGTTCAAATAGGATGGCTTTTAGGTATTCCGATACTTACAGGTTCGCTTATGCGATTGCCGATGGGAATTTTAACCGATAAATATGGAGGTCGTGTGGTATATTCGGCTTTGCTTATTTTGGCTTCAATTCCTTTGTTTTTACTTCCATTTGCAGCTAATTTCTGGATGTTTGCTTTATTGAGCTTCCTGTTTGGAATGGTAGGGACTAGTTTCGCTGTTGGTGTGGCCTACACTTCACTTTGGTATCCAAAGGAATGGCAAGGACGTGCTTTGGGTATTTTCGGAATGGGTACTGCGGGTGCTGCTATTACTCCTTTTGTAGCACCAAGTTTGTTGAAGTATTTTTCAGAATCAGATCCGGTAAATGGCTGGAAATACCTGCCAGTAATTTATGGCTCAGTATTGTTATTTATGGGAATTATTTTTATTCTTTGTTCGAAAACAAAAAAAATAGAGGCAAAATCAAAGTCAGTCAAAGAACTCTTACAGCCGCTTAAAGAAGTACGTGTATGGCGTTTTGGAACGTATTATTTTTTGTTATTTGGTTCTTTTGTATCGTTTTCTCAATGGTTGTTGCCTAATTTCATGAATGTGTACCACACTTCTTTAATTTTGGGAGGGCTGTTTACCACTTGTTTTAGTTTGCCAGCAGGTATTATTCGTGCCTTTGGTGGGTTTTTATCAGATAAATTTGGTGCTCGAAAAGTGATGCATTGGGTTTTGAGTTCTTCAATAGTATTGAGTTTTTTGTTATTGTTTCCAAAAATGAATATTACTACTTCTGGTAATGGTTTAATGGCGGGTAATGCAGGAACGGTTACGGAAGTTTCAGCTTCTAAAATTGTGGTAGGTGAGAGAGAATATCAGGTTCATCCAAAAGATGTTACTGCAGAGCACAGTCAATTTTTTCCTTCAAAAAAAACCTGGCAGGAAGTAGTTGTTTCCGAAAATCAAAAAGTACAGAAAAAAGAATTAATCGCAGACGGAATTACGCAAATTCATTTTGAGGCTAATATGTGGGTGTATCTCATTCTGGTAATCTTAATTGGTGCTTGTTGGGGAATTGGTTCAGCGGCAGTTTACAAACACATTCCTGAATATTTTCCAAATCAAGTTGGAGTAGTAGGAGGAATGGTTGGAATGATTGGTGGTTTAGGAGGATTTATAGGCCCGATAGTTTTTGGATACCTGCTTGCTTTTACTGGTTTTTGGACTAGCTCATGGCTCTTTATCTTTGTATTATCAATTGTTTGTTTGGTTTGGATGCACAAAACCATAATTAAAATATTCAAAAAAGAAACACCTGGATTTACAAGAGATATCGATCACATCAAACATTAAGAGGACAGGCAGTAATTTGGGTTCTGTTAACGGTGGAGCAATCAACTTTTATATTGACTTGATTTTTTTCACTATATTAGCAAGAATGATAAATTGGTGGTTTTATAACCATAGAAGAACTGAAATACCAAGTTGGATTATGATTTTATATCCATTTTAAAAAGGGAAATTATTTTATATACCTACAAGGCTCTCGGGTCTTGTAGGTTTCTTAGCGAAATGACTTAGATACACTTATTAATTTTAGAAAATGAAAAACAGAACTTTTAATACCAAGGCCTTACTTATAGCCACTGGAATGTCAATATTCTGTATTGTGCTGGTGTTTTTTGGTTCCAGAAATTTACAGAATTTTGATGCCGCTTTAATCACTTATTTATTCGGAACGGTATTCGCTTTTTTTGGCATTGTATACCGCTATTCTGTTTGGTTGCAAAGACCACCCACATGGATTTACTTTAAACGGGGGATAACATATCTGGTTACGGGAAAAGTGTTTTCGCATTTTTGGTTTGCATCGAAAGAATCCATCGAAAATATTGCCTTTCAAAAATTTATTTATCCAAGGGGTAAATACCGATGGATGGCGCATTTTATGATTGCTATAGGTTGTACTTCGGCTTTTTTAATTACAATACCTTTGACCTTCGGGTGGATTCATTTCACGATGGCTCCGAATAGCATCTCGTTATATGAAGCTCATTTTTTTGGTTTTAAAGTGATGGAGTTTAAACTGGATTCTATTATGGCGTTTCTGACTTTTCATGCGTTAAACTGGTCTTCCTACCTGGTTATTCTGGGTTCTTTGTATTATCTGAGAAGACGATTGACGAATCCGGGATTGATCGCTACGCAAACATTTGAAGGGGATTTACTGCCGCTTATTTTGTTGATTGCAATATCAGTTACTGGACTAGGATTAACGTATTCGTATCAGTTCATGAAAGGGTTTGCTTTTGATTTCCTGGCGGTAATTCATGCGGTGACTGTTATCATGTTTTTGATTTGGATTCCGTTCGGGAAATTCTTTCATATTATTCAGCGTCCTGCCCAGATTGGCGCCCATATTTATAAAAAGGAAGGTATGAAACAGGGAATGGCAGTTTGCAAGCATACAGGAGAAGAGTATGCTACAAATATGCACATCAATGACCTTAAAAAAGTAACCAAACAACTTGGTTTTGATTTTAGTATGGAAGATGGCGGTTCTCATTTGGATTTGAGTCCTGAGGGAAAAAGATCCCGTTTGGCGCAAGCCCATTTGAAAGCAAGACTAGCAGGCGGAAATTTATTTGGATAGTTTTTAGTGATCAGTATTCCGTCGCAGTTTACAATGAGAATATAACATAAAAATACCAAGAACAGAAAATATAAAAACATGGCAAAATTACCTGTTTCAGCAGAGAATATAATAGAAGTATTTGGGCCACATCTTAATTACAGTCCGAAAGAAGGCTTTGACGGAAGAGACGAACCAGATGAAGTGGTCAAAACACACTGTTGCTTTTGCGGGATGCAATGTGGAATTCAATTATTGGTAAAAAGCAATAAAGTGGTAGGATTTGAACCCTGGATGGAATTTCCTTTCAATGAAGGAAGACTTTGCCCAAAAGGAGTGCAACGCTATTTACAAAACAACCATCCAGATCGCCTTTTAGGACCAATAAAAAGAGTAGAAGGTCAGGGATTTGTGCCCACTTCTTGGGATGAAGCTATGGATAAAACGGTCTCTGAAATTAAACGCATTCAGGAAAAATACGGAAAAGATGCTTTTTCGATACTTTCAGGCGTTTCATTAACCAACGAAAAAAGTTACCTGATGGGTAAATTTGCCCGTGTGGCTGTAAAGACAAAAAACCTGGATTATAATGGACGGTTGTGCATGGTGAGTGCCGGAGCGGGGAACAAAAAAGCGTTTGGATTAGACCGGGCATCTAATAATTATTCGGATTTAGAATATGCCGAAGTGATTATTGTGGCCGGAGCCAATATTAGTGAAACCTTTCCGACATTGACGCACTGGATTTGGAAAGCGAGAGATCGCGGAGCCAAATTAATTGTTATCGATCCAAGAATGATTCCGCTTGCCAGAACTGCAGATGTGCATCTGGATGTAAAACCCGGTACCGATTCTGCGCTTTACGGAGCCATGCTGAAATACCTTGTGGATCACGACATGCTCGACCACGATTTTATAAATAATTATACTTCTGGATTTGATGTTACTTTAGATTCCGTTAAGGATTATACCTTAGAATGGGCGGAAGAAATAACGGGAATCAAGAAAGAAAAAATAAAAGAAGCCGCGGAGTTATGGGGTAAAGCCAAAACGAGTTTCTTACTTCATGCTCGTGGAATTGAACACCATTCTAAAGGAGTAGATAATGTTTTGGGTTGTATTAATTTGGTTTTGGCAACAGGACGAATTGGCAAACCATATTGCGGATATGGAACGATTACCGGTCAGGGAAATGGTCAGGGGGGAAGAGAGCACGGTCATAAATGCGACCAGTTACCCGGGAACCGGGATATCGAAAATCCAGAACATCGTAAATATATTGCGGGTGTTTGGGGAATTGATGAAAAGGATATGCCTGGAAAAGGACTTTCGGCTTATGAAATTATTGAGGCAATTCATCGCGGCGAAATCAAAGGACTGTTGTCTATTTGCTTCAATCCTTTAGTGTCATTGCCGAATAGCAACTACGTTAGAGAAGCCTTGGAGAAACTGGAGTTTTACGTTTGTATCGACTTTTTTCTAAACGAAACAGCACGCCATGCTGATATTGTTCTGGCGGGTTCTTTGCAAGAAGAGGAGGAAGGAACTACCACCTCGGCAGAAGGTAGAGTAATTCGAATTCGTCAGGCAGTAACCCCTCCGGGAGATGCCAGAACAGATACTTCGATTATCTTGGAACTGGCGAAACGTTTGGGGCAGGAAGATAAATTTACATATGATACCAGCGAAGCGATTTTTAATGAATTGCGTGTCGCTTCAAAAGGAGGAACAGCCGATTATAACGGAATTACCTATAAAAGAATAGAAGAAAACATGGGAATCTTTTGGCCATGTCCAACAGAAGACCATCCGGGAACACCGCGTTTATGGGAAGATAAAAAGTTCAAAACGCCCGACGGCAAAGCCCATTTTAATCCAGCACCCTACAAGCTTCCAGGTGAAGTAACTGATGCTGATTATCCTGTGATTTTAACTACGGGTCGTGTCGTTTCTCAATATTTAAGCGGTACCCAAACGCGTAGAATTGGTAAATTGGTGGATCAGTTTCCGGAACCATTATTAGAGATTCATCCTAATTTAGCGAAACAATATGGCATTCAACAAAGAGAATTAATTAAAGTTTCTACCCGAAGGGGGGAAGGGATTTTTCCTGCTAATATAGTAGAAACCATTAGAGAAGATACTGTTTTTATTCCCTACCACTGGTCGGGTAAAAAATCAGCAAATCAGCTGACACCTGGCACATTAGACCCGATATCTAAAATACCGGAATTTAAAGTGTGTGCCTGCCAGTTGGAACCACTGAAAGAAATTGCTCCGCCATCCAAAGAATCTAAGGCTTATGCCAGTGTTTAATCTATAAAAAGCTAAAATATGAACTATACCAGTTTTAATACAAACGAAGAGTTTTTTGTAGATATGCAGCGTTGCATTGGCTGCAAAGCTTGTGAGTTGGCCTGCGCTGAATGTGAAACAAACGGTCAGGACTCTATGATTCATGTCAATTATGTCGATCGTGCTTCAACAGTTCAGACAACGGTTCAGGTGTGTATGCACTGTGATGATCCTGTTTGTGCCAGTGTGTGTCCTGCTGATGCGATATCAAAAGACGAATTCGGAATCGTGCATACCGCCAATACAGAAAGATGTATCGGTTGTTCGAATTGTGTGATTGCTTGTCCTTTTGGTGTGCCAAAGAAAATTGAAGAGTATGATTTGATGATGAAGTGTACCATGTGTTATGACAGAACCAGCGTTGGAAAAAAACCAATGTGTGCCACCGTTTGTCCAAGTGGTGCGTTGTTCTACGGTACAAAAGCAGAAATCGAAGAAATGCGCCCAAACAGTTCCCCTGTGAATACCTTTGTTTTCGGAAAAGAGATTGTAAATACTAAAGTGAATATCATGATGCCTAAAGGCAGTACTCAGTTGATTATTTATTAAAAAAAGCCCCATGTCAAAAGAAGATAATTTAAATGAAAACTGGAAAAAAGACTTTCCAATTTTAAAACAAGAAGCCACACAAGTAAGTCGTCGTGATTTCGCAAAGTTTCTAACGCTAGTTTCTGGAGGATTAATGGTTGGTAGTGGTTTGGTTGCGGCTAAAGCTTATTTATTGCCTAAAGAAGAAGTGGCAGGCGAGCATTTTGTTTGCAAGCAAGACGAAGTTCCGGTTGGAGGAACACGAGGTTTTGTTATTGAAGGGAGTACTGTCCCTTATATACTGATCCATCTTGAAAATGGAGAATACAAGGCTTACGAGCAAAAATGTACACATCTTTCCTGTTCTGTTTTTTACAAACCGGGAACTGGGATTATCCATTGTCCTTGTCACGAAGGTTCGTTTGATGCTATGACGGGAGATGTACTAGGGGGACCGCCGCCAAGAGCTTTGCCTAAACTGGAAGTGTTTTTTAAAGACAACGACATTTTTGTAAAAGCATCACATGAAAAGGTGTTGAGTTAAGAATCAAGAGTAATTAAATTTCAATTGTTATGAGTAATTTTAGAACAAGCCAGAACAAAGCTAATCCCAACAAGCTAAACAATATCCTATCTACGCTTATATTCATTTTAATCTTAAATGTGACTATTCAGATTTGGTTGTTGTATGCCTCGTTGAACAATGCTTTAGATAATAATAGAGAAATTCTCATTCCCGCGTTTATTGCTTCCTTGATTTTGTTTTTGATAGGTTTCAGCTGGCTTTATTATTTGCCAAAAGGGAATTATAGAAAGTTGTAGTAATATAGCAGACAATCTAATCTATAGTAAAAGACGCTACTCAAGTATTTGTGAGATGAATTTGGAATAATACTGCGCAAGTAATAATCTACAATGATTAATGAATAAAAGGATACTAAAGTATACTATTGGGGCTATTTTATCTGTATTTGGATATTAAAATATATATAAAATCATGTTAGGATCAACCAATATTAAAGATGTAAAGCTTAAAATAGGTGAGTGGTGTAAACAAAAGAGACATTTATATGGATTGTCTCAGGATGATTTAGCAAAGGTATTGGAAATGTCACGACTTACAATTAGAAAACTCGAAGAGGGCAAGAATGTTACTCTTGATACTTTATTAAAGGTCGTAAATCATTTTGATATGCTGGAAAGTATTTATAAAGTTATTGATACCGATATTTCTAACAATAATATTAATTCTTTATACTAGATCATGGTAGCGAACGGACTCATAGATGTTTTTGTCTTTGGTGTTGAAATAGGTAAATTAGGGTGTAATGCAGATGAAAAAAGAAGTTTCTTTCAGTATAATCCATTCTTTTTAGATTCTGGCCAGTACAGGAGGATGTTTCCTTAAATTTTTAAGAAGCACAAGCATCTTCAAATATTTCCGCAATTTAATGGGGATATATTTAGCGAGCTTCCGCCTATGATTGCTGATTCGCTTCCGGGCGTTTAATAAGTTTTACTATTTTGACCTATTGGTACCATATAGGTAAATTTAAGAAAATTATTGCCAACAATTGCGACACCTGCAATTGAAGCACGATCTCTTGTTGACTTCTCACCATACATGGCGCTTAAATCTGTTCTTGGCAAAGCATTAAACGAATATTCAAACGCAGTAGTATCAGTTATATGCCATCTAAAAGTCAAGTTCAATCCTAAGGACAAGTGCGATGATACTTGATTATACGATAATTCTCCGCCCCATTTACCGTGCCTTCCAATTAATGAGGGTTCAATACTTGGAATAAATACGGTGTGTATGGGAAGTCTTAAAGCATTGCCATAGAGATGAAAATGATATCCTACACCTATCGTATACTTGTCGAAATCAAGTCTTGGAAACGCTTCATAACCAATGTTTATTTCTACATTATTACCTACCATTCCAAATCGGAATTGATAATTTAATGAAGGCCTATTATTAGTGGGGGGGCTGCCTATAACCTCATTTTTCACGGTTAAACCTGAGGTAAAGGAAACATAGGTGTCTTTTTGTTGTTGGCTATATCCTGAAAAAATTGTAAAGGCTAACAGTACTGTTAGAATTGTTTTAAATTGGTTCATTTTGTTTGTGTAATAATATCCTTGATAGATGTTTCTATAGCTACTGCAAGTGGACAATTGGGATTAATTAGGATATTTTTTTGCGTCTGGAATAAAATTAATGCATTGAAAAGTGTTGAGAGCAGGTGTATTATTAAGAATAGCAGCATGCGAACATTCACATAATTCCGATTATCTACTGTTTATTTACCATCTCCAGCCAAGCCTGAACTTGCTCCGGTGAAATAGGTTTCAATACAATTTTGTTATAAGTATCCAACAAATACAAAGTAGGCGTACCAAAAACACAATAATCACGAGCCCCTTGTCCTTCCCATCCTTTAAGGTCGCAACTTGAAATCCAGGGAAAATCTTTAGTAAATGCCTCATATTTTTCTTTTTCATTGTCTAATGAAATCAGAATCACTTCTACACCATACTCTTTTTTCCACTGGGCATAAAAGGTTTTAATTTTTGGGATTTCTTCAATACATTTACGACACCAGCTAGAGCCAAAGACGACTAACTTATACTTGCTTTTGATCTGAGAAAGTTGAGTAAAAGTGGATTTTGTATTTTCAAATTGCAATTCGGGTGCTGTATTCCCTTTTGCCATTTTGCGGTACTGTTCAAACAATGCTTCAGACTTTCCGTCCATCTGGCACGAATCGTCTGATAGCATTGCCAAAGCCAAATGCTCGGCGGCAGGAAACAAACTCCGTTTTTCCAACAGGATAAACAAATTTTCGGCTACCTGCTGCAACAAGGTCGGCTGGGATTGCAAACTTTTGATTACCGCATCGATACTTGTGCTCATGTGGGAATATTGCTTGTCGCCATAACTTTCCAGCAAGGTAAAATACTCCTCGAATAATTGCTTGTATAAGCCGGATCGAATCAACTTGTTGCTGCCAAAATCCATGCTGTTAAATTCTTTTTCATGCTCTGGCATCCGTTCGATATAGCGACTGGTTGTTTGCGGCATATCAGCCAAAAGTCGGCGCAGCTTTATATAATAGGTTGCATAGGAATCCTGGGGTAAAGCAGCGACGAAATGGGAGAACATCTTGTTTTGTAGGGCTAATTCTTTTTTAAAAATCTGCTGGCTTTTCGCTTCCTTTTCATATAGTGGAATCAGATAGCTAAGCGCTAAACGCTTCCCTTCGATATTTTGATACAAATGCAAACCTTGGCTCAAATTGGTGTTTTCAAGCGAGTGATTAAACTTTAAACTCCCATAATCCTCCAGATTATCCCATTTCATCTCAAAATTTTCGCGATTCAGTAATACAATTAGCCTCTTGTCAGGTATGATTTCCAGCACCGCTGCACCTTTATAGCTGGCTGGATAAGCGATACTAAAACGGCCATTGACATCTGTTTTGGCACTAAAAAGCAAGGTGTCTCTGGCCGGAGAAAATCCTTTAAGCAGGATATCCGTATTGGAAGCTTGTAGAAACGTACCACTTATATTAAATTGTTTTTGGGCATTCGTTAGGTTCCAAAATAAAAGAAAGAAAAAGACCTTTTTTGAAATAATCATTGTTATTTAAATCATTTAATTTATACATTGTGAAATGAGAAAACATAACTTTTTTGCTCCCGCAACAATACAGTAGCTTTCGTTATAGTGAAGCCGGATTTCAATTAAAAAACTCCTGGCCAAAAAAGGCAGGAAAAAAAATGAAAACTTTAGTTTTTTATGCAACGCACAGAATTACCTGCCGCACGACGATCGAAGCCGCTGACTACAGATCCGGAATTGATATTCCGAAAGCGGGCATTGGGGCCAGATATTGTGCTAAGCCACATATAGGAACCATTACCCGCACTTCCGAGTGTGCCATCGGATCGGAGGCGCGTGCCTGCAAAGGCAAACTTGAAATCACTATTAGAGTAGGCAGTAATCATACTAGTAATATTATATTGCGTTAATTCTGCATTTACTTCAGTCTCAGTAGGTACGCGAAAATTATCAGGACACGGGTTGTTTACCTGAGTGCCATTTTGCCATCTTAAATTGTTATTATCTATCCTCCAGTCGTAAGGTGTACCACCTACTCTGATGAATAATGCATTTATTGGAGTATCCGTATCAGCTAGCGTGCTGGTTATTGAATTTACAGGTGTTCCCGCTAAAGAGGAAGTCCAAACCATACTTGCGTGGCCGTCATTCCCACGACCCCATTGATATAAGCAGCCATATGCCTCATAATCAGTAGCCGAAGTAGCTGCTCGGCTGGCCCCCAAATTTCTATCCATCCAGATTTTTCCAGTAGCAGATGTAAGAGTGACTACTTTAGTTTGAGTGGTACCGTCACAAATGGCATTGCCGCCCGCTGGTGCTGGTGCTGACGGAGGGCCACTATCTTGAAACAAACCATGAAATGGGGGCAGCGTCACCTGTGAAAAACCGGCTTGGTTTAGCATTATAAATAAAAGAATATAACGAATTCGCATAGTATTATTGTTTCATTTAATTAATTCATGTTACCACTGGTGATAAATACATTCGTAACAGGGCTTACAATGGTAGCTATAGAATAAGGTCCTGCAGTTTTAGTGTAATTGGATTTGTTCACTACAGCGGTTCCACTGCCAGTTAGGGTAATTACACCAGCGCCGTATTGTACGATCAAACAGTTGAATCCTGCACTAAGGCCCGCAGGAATGGTTAACGTAATCGCTGAACCATTTGTAAAGTTGAGCACCTTCCCGTTATCAGCTTGTACCAGAGTATAAGTAGTGGCTGATACTGTGTTTACGACAGTATTAAACCCTACAATTGTGCTGGTCCCATTTGAGCTTCCTGTAATAGATTTGTTGGTCAACGATTCCACGCCGTCAAGAGTAGCCAAAGTCCCGCTTGTGGGTAGGGTAACAGCGGTGGCAGCCGTTGCTGTTATATTGGAGGCAAATGGCCCGGTAGTGGTCAAATTTCCTCCAAGGGTTAGGGTCTTGCCGATGTTGGCAACGCCAGTTCCCCCGTTTGCCCCCGCCACAATTCCCGAAACATTAAGCGCTGTACCGGAGGTGCTTGCATTGGGCAAAGCGTATTCAATACCTGATCTGAAATTGGCAGCCCTGTAATCACTTTCATAGGTAATATTTACTGCATTATCGCCGCTGTTAGTTCCCGAAACCGCCGTCGTTCCGGTAACGGAGAGAGTGGGTGTTGCAGCACCTGAAAGAACAACACCGTTTATGGATGTTGGCGTGATTGCTGCTAAAGACAAAGATAGGGCAGGAGTCGGTGCCGCTGTCACCGTTCCTGAAATTCCGTTGGCTGTGGTCACCGAAACACCCGTCACCGTTCCGGTTGAGCCGGCATACTGTGGAATGTTCAGTGTGCTCCCGACTAAAGTTGAAGCACCGCTGGTGCCGGTTGTAGTAAGTGTTATAGCCGTCTGCTTACCGTCTAATTTCTGGATGGCTCCCAAGATAGTATCTGTACCAGATACTGCTCCAGATCCACTGGCAAAACCGGTCAATACTTTCGTTATAACCGCGGCATTGGTTACCCAGGGGGCTGCAGCCGTTCCTGTTAAATCTCCCGCCAGTTGAATCTTGCCCTTGCTGCCCGTTGTAGCATCGGGTGTTGTTTCTGCCACCAGGTCGTCAAGAGTTGCCAAAGTTCCGCTAAGAGGAAGGGTAAGGGCGGTTTCTCCCGTTGTTGATAAAGTTACCAGATGTGGTCCGGCCATGACAAAATCCCCTCCGAGGGTTATGGTATGGCTGCCGTTGTTAACTCCCGTTCCTCCGTTTGCCCCGCTTACAGTCCCTGTAACGTTGGCTGCAGTCCCTGATGTGTTTTGGTCCAATCTCGGAAAATCTGCTGGTAAGGCAATTGTATGTTGTCCAGTTACAGTGGTGTTTTTTAATATACCACTAGGCAATGCGCTAGTTGGTTCAGCATAATCGGTTCTAACCGTGGCAATGCTGGGCATTCCCGTTGCGGTGGTGTTTTTCAAGATCCCAGTTGAAAGACCGGCTAGGGAAGTACCGTTTATTCCTGCTACCCTGGGGGTTGCTGCCGTTCCTGCCAGATCCCCCGCGAGTTGAATTATACCTTTGTCGCTTGCTGTTGCATCGATTACTCCGGCCGCCAGGTTTCCATCTAATTTCTCGATGGCTTGCAGGATATTGTCAGTCGCCGTTATTGCTCCGGATGTTCTGCTGAAACCGGTCAATACCTTGGCTATAACCGCGTCATTTGTAACAGTTGTTGCGTTTCCTGAACTAGTGACTTCGCCAGTCAAATCCGCATTGGTGGTAACTGTTCCTGCCGTCAAGCCTGCCGCTGTTCCGGTAATGTTGGTTCCTACCAAGGCCGTAGGCGTATCCAGGTTCGGCGTAATTAAAGTTGGCGTAATCAAGGTTGGCGAATTATCCATGACAAACTTGGAACCCGTTCCTGTTTGAGAAGTTACCAAAGTGGCATTTCCCGAACTTGTTATCGGTCCCGTCAGATTGGCATTGGTGGCACTGGCAGTGAATACGTCGGTAAGAGTGGCCAAAGTTCCGCTACCAGGCAGGTTAACAGCGGTGTTGGCTGATACAACTAAAGTTGTGCTATAACTCCCAGCCGTGGTAAAATTCCCTCCAAGGGTTATGGTATTGAGACCATTGTTAATTCCCGTACCGCCGTTTGACCCATTTACAATCCCTGTAACGTTCGCTGCAGTACCCGATGTATTTTGGTCCAATCTCGGAAAATCTGCAGCTAAGGCAATTGTATGTTGTCCGGATCCATTGGTGTTTTTTAGTATACCGGTAGCCAATACGGTAGTTGGTTCGGCATAATCGGTTCTAACCGAGGCAATGCTTGGCACTCCCGTTGTGGTGTTGTTTTTCAAAATCCCTGTGGCAAGACCGGCTAGGGAAGTCCCGTTTATTCCTGCTACCATGGGGGATGCTGCCGTTCCGGCTAAATCTCCCGCGAGTTGAATCCTGCCTTTACTGATCGTTGTTGCATCAGATATCCCGCCCGCCAGGTTTCCGTCTAATTTCTCGATGGCTTGTAAGATAGAATCTGTAGTAAGTATTTGCCCAGCTGCACTGGTGAAGCCGGTCAATACCTTCCCTATAACTGTGGCATTTTTAACGGTTGTCATGTTTCCAGAACTGGTGACTTCGCCGGTTAAATCCGCATTGGTGGTAACCGTTCCTGCCGTCAAGCCTGTCGCTGTTCCGGTAATGTTGGTTCCCTCCAAGACGGTAGGCGTACCCAGATTCGGCGTAATCAAAGTTGGCGATGCGGAAAAAACCACACTACCGGTTCCAGTTTCATCACTTAATACACCCGCTAATTGCGCCGATGTTGTTGTCGCAAACTGCGATAATGGATTAGCCGTTGCCGCCTCTCCGATACTTGTTGTAACCCAGCTTGCATTTACGCCATCAGTTTGTAAAACCCTTCCTGCATTCGCTGTTTGTGTCGGCAATAAATTATTTAATGCAGAACTTGATGTTATAGCCCCCGTTCCACCGTTTGCAACCGAAATCGCTGTTCCATTCCAGGTACCCGAGGTGATTGTCCCAAGGGTGGTAATACTTGATGAACCCGCTGCCGGTGCGCGCAATGTATCCGTTGGATGCACGTGATCTGCCCTGGAAGAGGTTGTTGCAATTCCCGCAGACGCTGTGCCATCTATAATCGGAGTAGTTGATGAAAGCTGGCCAAGAACAAAGGCAGTGGTTGCAACTTGATCCGTATTTGTATCAAAAGTTGGCGTTGGTGCCAGCGCGATGCCTGTTAATGTTGGCGATGCTGAAAACACCACCATGCCGGTTCCGGTTTCATCACTTAACACACCCGCTAATTGCGCCGATGTTGTTGTCGCAAACTGCGATAGCGGATTAGCCGTTGCTGCATCTCCGGTACTTGCTGTAACCCAGGTTGCATTTGCGCCATCAGTTTGTAAAACCCTTCCTGCATTCGCTGTTTGTGTAGGCAATAAATTATTTAATCCAGAACTTGCGGTCGTAGCTCCCGTTCCACCGTTTGCAACCGGAATCGCTGTTCCATTCCATGTACCCGAGGTGATTGTCCCAAGGGTAGTAACACTTGATGAACCTGCTGCCGGTACGCGCGATGTATCTGTTGGATGCACGTGATCCGCTCTGGCAAAAGTTTTTCCAGTTCCTATAGCCGCTGTCCCATCTATAATCGGAGTCGTTGATGAAAGTTGGCCAAGAACAAAAGCAGTGGTTGCAACTTGATCCGTATTTGTATCAACAACCGGCGTTGGTGCCAACGCAATGCCTGTTAATGTTGGCGATGCTGAAAACATCACCGCGCCGGTTCCGGTTTCATCACCTAACACACCTGCTAATTGCGCCGATGTTGTCGCTGCAAACTGCGATAGCGGATTGGCCGTTGCTGCGTCTCCAGTACCCCCTGAATACTGTGGGATATTTAATGTGTTTCCGACTAAAGTTGAAGCTCCGCTGGTTCCGGTTGTAGTAAGTGTTATGGCCGCCTGCTTTCCGTCTAATTTCTCGATGGCTTGCAGAATATTGTCTGTCGCCACTACTGCTCCGGTTCCACTGGTGAAACCGGTCAAGACCTTCCCTGTAACCGCGTCATTCACTAGAGTTGGGGCTTCTGCCGTTCCGGTTAACTCTCCCGCCAATTGAATCTTACCTTTGCTAATTGTTGTTGCATCGGCAGTAGCAAGTGCGTTCACGTATGTTTTTACTGCTTTCACGCTTGGAAACTTCACGTCGGACGCGCCATCGATTGTTAAATCCACCGATTTGTTAGCCGTGTCTTCTTTGGTTCCCTCGGCAGTGGTGGCGCGAGTCGCTTCCGTTTCCAAGTTTGTTGCAGCTGTTGTATCACCGGCATCCACGTATGTTTTTACCGCCTTTACGCTTGGAAACTTCAGGTCGGATGCGCCATCGGCTGTTAAATCCACCGATTTGTTGGCCGTATCTTCTTTTGTAGCTTCGGCTGCAGTGGCACGGTCTATTTCGGTACTTAGATCCGATCCTGTTGTTGATGAGCTAACATTAACAATCGATATGTCTTTGCTTATTGCCAGCAGGGCGGCATTTTGAACAGAAGCCATTAAACGGGGATTAGGATTTATTGGATCATAGGTAACTAAAGGATAGCCATTTGCTGTTGGACGGAAAAGTGTTCCAGAAGCGTAATTAAGTGGTTCTGTCTGAGCAGGATCACTTGCTCCGGAAAGATATGTAACGTCAACAATAATATGAATAGAATTTGAACTCTGGATTGCGTCTATCCGAAACAATTTACCGTCACCATCAACAATAATGTCGCTTACTTTTATATCCAGCGCACTAAACATATAATTAATATCTGAAAAATCTCCCCCTATAGTATATTCCGAACCAATCACTGATGAAGAATAAACATCAGTAACAGCAAATGCACCATTTACCGAATTTTGGGCTGTACAGTTCAACCCGAAAAGTAAAAACGTTATAATCAGTAAATAATAACCAGTTGTTTTTATTGTTTTCATTATTTTTTTTATTTTTACGATTAGAGCCATCTATAGCCAATTAATAACCCCTAGAACCCTATAGTAAAACTCCAGTTTGTCAATGTTGAGTAAAGCGCAAATACTTTTATTGTATTATTCGATACTGGATCAGCTATTAATATCGAATTTGAACTAACATTTGGAGTTAATAATCGCTGTCTTCCAGCTGTATTTCTATCATACATGTAATAATAGAGAGGCAATCTTGCGTCAGTATTATCGTTATTTATGCTGGTATCTCCGTAAACCACATTAAGGTAAAGGGATGGTGCCGTACCATCTGCAAATCCGATTAATGAATTGGTTCCGATAATTTGTATGGATTTCAATAGCACTCCATTAGGCACAATAAATTCAAACAAGTTATTCTTACCAGAATCTGCATTGGATAGAAAGTCAAATCCATGCTTTAGTGAAACAGTAATACCCGGCCCGGTTGCTGCAACAGTTATACTTGTCCCTGCAATGCCACCCGGATGATAATACTGAAGAGCACCAGCCACTAAAGGGGCAACCCATGTTGCAGCGGTGCCTCCCGCATTTACCGTCAAAACTTTATTAGCATCTGCAACACCAACAATATCGGTTATTTTGTCTAATTTGGTTTTATCAGCAGGAAGCATCAAACTCGCGTCGAGAGTCGAGCCCGCAGGGATTATGGCATCCGTCCCGGTATCAGAGAGTACCACTCCCTGGGTTGTGGAATTGGTATAGGTTAAATTGGTTGCTGATCCGACGCCGGTCGCATTCAGTGTACCAGCTGTAAAAGATAATCCGGTGCCTAGGGTAATTTCACTGACGACCGTTCCCGCTAGTCCTGAACCTAACAATTTGTTGGCGCTCATGGTTTGCATCTTACCATAAGTGACCGCACCTGGAGTAATAGTGGCCGCCGCTGTAACATTTCCGCTCCCGGTAAATAGAGGCGAAGTGTAAGCAACGTCACCTGTGGTACTAATAGTTCTACCCGTTTGTAAGGCTGTTGCTGTTGCCGCATTACCGGAGATATTTGTTTGGTCGCCGGTATTGGTTCCAGACAAATTACTTCCGATCACGGTTCCTGTAGCAGCTACCGATGTTGGCGTGATTGCCCCTAAAGTTAAAGTTATGGCTGGTGTTGTTGTTGCTGTTGCAACTGTTCCGGTAACTCCATTTGCTGAAGCCACTGAAACACTTGTTACGGTTCCGCTTCCACCTGTCGCGTTCAGGGTACTGCCTGAAAAAGACAATCCAGCACCTATGGTAATTTCCTCTGCAACCCCGCTTCCTGCGGTGCTCCGCCCTAACAATCTGTTTGTGGTTAGGTTTTGAAGTTTAGCATAAGTGACCGCGCCGTTAGAAATAGTGGCTGCTGCCGTGACATTTGCGCTACCGTTAAAGGCAGGTGAAGTGTATACAACATCGCCAGAGGTACTTATAGTTCTACCGGTTTGAAGGGTTGTTGCCGTTCCCGCATTGCCTGTAATCGTTGTTTGGTCGCCAGTATTGGTTCCTGATATGGAATTTAATTTGATTTTGTCGGCAGGAAGCATTAAACTTGCGTCGACAATCGACCCGGCGGGAACTGTGGCACTTGTTCCGGAATCCGAGGTTATCACTCCCTGAGTTGGGGAATTGGTATAGGCTAAATTGGCTCCTCCAACGCCAGCCGCATTCAGGGTACTGCCCGAAAAAGACAATCCAGTACCCAGGGTAATTTCACCGACACCATTTCCAACTTGTCCGGAACCCAACAATTTGTTGGCGGTCATGGTTTGGATCTTGGCATAGGTTACTTTATTTGCGCCAATTGCGGTTGTATTGCTACCCGAAGAGGTAACGTCTCCCGTTAAGTCGGCGTTGGTGGTAACCTTTCCTGCGGTTAAGCCAGGCGCTGTTCCCGTGATATTGGTTCCCACTAATGTTGAAGGTGTGCCTAAATTAGGTGTTACCAATGTTGGCGATGCGGAAAACACCGCATTGCCCGTTCCGGTTTCATCACTCAATACACCTGCTAATTGCGCCGATGTTGTCGCTGCAAACTGCGATATCGGATTAGTCGTTAATGCATTTCCGGTACCGGCCACAACCCATGTTGCATTTGTGCCATCAGTTTGTAAAAGCCTTCCTGCATTCGCTGTTTGTGTGGGCAATAAATTATTTAATCCTAAACTTGCGGTCGTAGCACCTGTTCCACCCTTTGCAACCGAAATCGTTGTTCCGTTCCATGTACCCGTAGTGATTGTCCCAAGGGTCGTAACACTTGATGAACCCACTGCTGGTGCACGGGATGTATCTGTTGGATGCACATGATCCGCTCTGGCAAATGTTTTTCCAGTTCCTATAGCGGCTGTCCCATCTATAATCGGAGTCGTTGATGAAAGCTGGCCAAGAACAAAGGCGGTAGTTGCAACTTGATCCGTATTTGTATCGACAGCTGGCGTTGGTGCCAGCGCAATGCCTGTTAATGTTGGCGATGCTGAAAACACCACCGTGCCGGTTCCGGTTTCATCACTTAACACACCCGCTAATTGCGCCGATGTTGTCGCCGCAAACTGCGATAGCGGATTAGCCGTTGCTGCGTCTGCAGTGCCCCCTGAATATTGTGGAATATTTAATATGTTTCCGACTAAAGTTGAAGCGCCGCTGGTTCCGGTTGTAGTAAGTGTTATTGCCGCTTGTTTGGCCGCCAAATCCGTTACCAAATTTGTTACTTGTGATTCTGAAATCTGAATTGGCGAGTTAGCCGCTGCAGTTACTAATCCTTTCTCATTTACAGTTATAGCAGGAACAGACGCCGCCGTACCAAAACCACCAACGTTTGCATTTACGGTCGCCAAAGTCAATATTCCTGAGCCAGTAACATCGCCTGTATGCGTGGCATTAGTTACCAATCCGTTATACAATGAATTTATTGCGTTGTCGCCTGTATTGGTTCCAGACAAATTGGCTCCAGTCACATTTGCTGTAGCAGCTACGGATGTTGGCGTTATTGCCCCTAGAGTTAATGTTATGGCTGGAGTTGTAGTTGCTGTAACGGATCCGGTAACTCCATTTGCTGGAACCACTGATACACTTGTTAGGGTTCCTGCTGCTGCGTTCAGGGTACTACCCGCAAAAGACAATCCGGTGCCCAGGGTAATTTCACTGACGGCAGTTCCCGATAGTCCGGAACCCAGCAATTTATTAGCGGTCATGGTTTGCAGCTTGTTATAAGTCACTTTATTTGCGCCAATCGTAGTTGTGTTACCAAAAGAGGAAACATCTCCAGTCAAATTTGCATTGGTTACTACCGTTGTAACATTCCCTGAAGAGGTGACCATGCCTGTTAAAGGACCGATGTCATTTAATTTGATTTTGTCAGCAGGAAGCATCAAACTTGCGTCGATCGTCGATCCCGCAGGTATTATAGCACTCGTTCCAGTATCGGACATTATCACACCCTGGGTCGGTGAATTGATATACGTTAAATTGGCTCCTGTTTCACTCGCTAATACTGCAGCTGCTGTTTTAGCATCGACATATGTTTTTACTGCTTTTACACTTGGAAACTTTAGATCAGATGTGGCATCGTTTGTTATATCAAACGATTTGTTTGCCGCGGATTCTTTGGTTGCTTCCGCCTCGGTAGCACGGTTTATTTCCGAGGCTAAATTGGTCGTAAATATAGCGTCCGTAGTTATGCGGTTATTCGTTTCGGTAGCCAGGTTCGTAACCAGCGCATTTTCTGCATTGGTGGCTCTGGTAACTTCAGCGGCCAACGCCGTTGCTCCTGTTGATGCATTTGCATCTAGGTATGTTTTTACTGCTTTTACACTTGGGTATTTGGTATTTGAAGCAGCATCAATGGCTATATCCTGAGATTTGTTGGCAGTTGATTCCTTTAGATCTAACGCTGTCAAAGTTGCGATAGATATTGGTTTGTTTAAATCGCTGGTGTTATTTACATTGCCCAATCCTACCTTTGTTGGACTGATTCCTAATGCAACTTTCTCATCTGTTACGCTTCCATCAGCCAATTTTATCGTGCTGATACCACCGTCCACAATTCCAGCTATTGTTTGAGCATCAACATAGGATTTTATTGCTTTTACAGTTGGGTATCTTATATCTGAAGTTCCATCTGTAATAACATTAATACTTTTATTAGCAATGGCTTCCTTTGTATTTTCGACAGCAATAGCACGGCCAACTTCCGAGGACAAATTGGTCGTAAATGTTACGTCTCCAGTTATACGGTTATTTGTTTCGGCAGCCAAGTTCGCAACCAGCGCATTTTCTGCATTGATGCCTCTGGTAATTTCTAGAGCTAATGCTGTTGATCCTATTGATGCATTTGCATCCACATAAGTTTTGACTGCTTTTACAGTTGGGTATTTGGTATTTGAAGTAGCATCAATGGCCACATCCAAAGATTTATTGGCAGTTGATTCTTTTAAATCTAACGCTGTTAAAGTTTCAATAGATATCGGTTTATTTAAATCGCTTGTATTATCTACATTTTTCAATCCCAGATTATTTTTTGCCCCAATTATTGTCGTTGCATTTGTACCTCCGTTTTCAATAGCAATTACACCAGTAACATTTTCTGCGTTAGCAGCCGTGAATGAAAAAGGAACCGATGAAAAATGCTGATTACTTATTTCTTCATACGAGCCACATAATACGTTCAAATCTAACGCCACTTTTAAACTCATTAGACTTGGCGAACTCCATACAATTTTATCGAATGAAGCTGTATATCCTCCTGATTGACGTCCTGAACCAATAATTAAATTTACCATACCGAATTCATCTGTAGTGGTCTGAATTGTTTCCTGATATTCATTTTGTGCGGCAGCATCAAAGATTGTAAACTGTAAGCAAATTTGTTTGTTAGCTAAAGGTACATTGTCATTATTTACACCGGGTAATTTTTCTCCATTTGGATTTAAAATAACTGCTTGATAGGTTATTCCATTATTTTGGGCATAGAACATTGAAGTAACCAATAGCATTAGTAGTAGAAGTCTCTTTTTCATAATATTGATTTAGTACTCTTTTTCGTAGCTCATTTCATTACTCTCCTCGTTAACTTTCTCATTAACTTTTTCAATAATTTTTTTATTGACTTTAAGATGAATACCAAATTGAATTTGCTTTGTATAAAATGATAATTTTTCATCACTGGAATTTGATACGTTAATACCTGTAGAATAATTATATCCAAAACTCAAATAGCCATATTGTGATAATTTACTTTTTACCTGAATTCCTATAAAGGGCACAAGCACTAATCCAGAAAATTCTTTTTCCTTTGTTAAATCGAACAGTAAGCTATTCGTTTTTTGCTTACCATAAAGAATGGTGTCTATATTTAACCCTATTTTGGTGTCGATGTCAAAATAAGTGGTCTCTATAATATTAAATTGGAAGGAGTTTTTAATGCCAATATATTCAGTTTTCCAATTGTAGCTGTTTAAATCTGAATTAGCAGTGGAATTATACTCATCTAATGTCAAACTAATATTGTATCCAAATTTTTTGTTTTTAAAGGTTTTTAAGTAACCGATTTCAAAAGTAGTTCCTGTGCCTATCTGGAAGTCGATGTTTGTTGTTTCAGTTGTACTTTTGAATTTATATTTAGTATAATTCTTTCCGGTACGAAAATATGTTCCCTGACAGTATCCATTCGTAACAGCTATAAAAAACAATAGTATTATTGTTGGTTTGGTCATTTTAATTTTATTGTTTTGGTTGAATAATTATAATTTTCTCGCATTAGTTTTAGGATGTGTTTTTCCTCTGATAAATAAATAGTATCAATAGTCAGAACATTTTCATTGGCTTTCTTTTCCAGATAGAAAACCACTTTCCCAGGTAAATCAAAAAAAGTTAGTTTGATTAAGCCCTTAATTTTAGATGAAAATTCAAAATTCACAACCGCTGAAACGGGATTTGGATCGGTCGCTGTTATTATGTCTTCCGGTATAAAACGTGAATTTGGCCCACGGTTTGTACTTTGCTGATACCCTTGATTAATCACTAAATTGTTTTTTTAATTTCCTGAAATACTTTGTAGCCCTATTGTTTCTTTTGTTGTGAGAATTGGCTATGGACTTCGTTTTCAATGGATAGTACTAAATGCATAAAAACGGGATGATTTATTTCGAATTTTTTATTAGCAAATTTTATAAATATCGCAAGGACTACACTAGACATATGTCTAAAAAGAAAGAAGGCTGATTTTATATAAAATAAAACAGAAAGTCTATGCCATTTTTCAGGATAATGGCAAGCAAAATAAGTAGGAATTGGAACGAATTGTTGACTTGAAAAAAATCAATTTCGACCTGTTTTTAATCTAGAACTGAATTGGAAGAACCCTCGGGATTTTTTAATGCTAAATTGATATTCCAATTATCATGAAAACCATCCCATTCGGACTGAGATAATTTGAATATTTCAATACTTTAGCACCTACTGTAATAGTGCAGCAGTTACCTTTTGTAGCATTAATGGTAATACAATGTACGCCCGAAGGGACATCATGATAAACAGTGTCTGTTTGAAAAGAATCATTGTCTAATAGGTACTCGTATGACCCAAAACCATTGGTAATAGTTACGATGATCGCATACGGTCTTCAAAGGAAGCTGCCACCTTTGCATATGCGATGGCCAGGCTCAATTTTTCAACGAGTACATTTATGGGACTAGAATTACTGTAACTACCAATATTCGTTGTCTTTTTTAGATAGTTACAGTATAGATTCCTTCCTGGGTGGCTTTATACTTAACTCCGATACCCAAATGAGATTATCTATTAGAGCGTCTGTCATTATTTTGATTTGGGCGTCTCGAATTAGAGTTGTTGTTCCCGCTTCTTGAATTAGCAGTATTTGTTTTTTTCGGGTTTGAAAAACGTTGTTGCCTTCCTTGACCTTGTTTAATAGGTTCTGTTGATGCGTTAGGATCTGGCTCAAAGTCTTTAATGTTTTCTACAGGCAATTTCATGCCGACCAATTTTTCTATATCGCGTAAAAAAGTGGTTTCGTCTGGACTAAATAAAGAAATAGCTTCTCCACTTGCTCCAGCTCTTCCTGTTCTACCAATTCGGTGGACGTAATCTTCGGGAATATTCGGCAATTCAAAATTAACAACATGTGGTAGTAATGGTATATCCAAACCTCGAGCTGCAATATCTGTAGCTACCAAAGCTGTCAGGCTTCCGTTTTTAAAACCAGCTAAGGCTTTGGTCCGTGCACCTTGGCCTTTATTACCATGAATAGCAGCTGCTTTAATGCCAGAACTAATCATACTTTCGCACAGCTTATTAGCACCTTGTTTGGTACGCGTAAATACTAAAATCTGTTTCCAATCTCCTTCAGTAATAAGTTTTATTATCAATTCTGTTTTTTTCTCTTTTGCAACAGGATATACTTTTTGGACAATAGCATCCACTGTTGTGTTTTCTGGGGTAGCTTCTACATGAACGGGGTTGTGTAAAATACCCATTGCCAATTTCTTAATGTCTTTTGAAAAGGTTGCCGAAAACATCAAGTTTTGCCTTTTTGAAGGTAATACTTTTATAATGCGTTCAATATCTCGTAAAAAACCCATGTCGAGCATACGGTCTGCTTCATCTAAAACTAAGATTTCAACTTTAGAAAGTGATATTAAACCTTGATTCTGTAAATCGATTAATCGACCAGGAGTTGCGACTAAAATATCAATACCTTGACGCAATTGACCAACTTGTGGATTTTGGTTTACGCCTCCAAAAATCACTGTGCTACGTAAATCTAAAAATTCACTGTATTCTTTTATATTGGCATATACTTGAGCGGCCAATTCTCGTGTTGGAGTTAATATTAAGGCACGAATGGGTCTTTGTCTTAAGTGTTGCCCTTGCGATAATAATTGTAATATTGGAAGTGTAAAACCTGCTGTTTTTCCTGTTCCTGTTTGTGCTGATGCTAATACATCTTTGCCTTCTAAAATTGGCGGAATTGCTTTTTGTTGTATTGGAGAAGGTGTTGTGTATCCTTTTTTGCTGATGGCTTTTAATAAAGCATCAGATAAGCCTAATGAGTTAAATGACATAAATAGTGTTTATGAAGTAAACACGATTGTTTGAATACTTCTTTAAGTTGGCGCAAAGGTACTGCTAATTTTCTCGGTGTGGTTTTGATTGCTTGATTTCGTTTAAATAAAGTATAAACTTCGTTTTAATCTGTTACAAACAATAGTGGAGACGATAATAATTAGGGTCAATGCTTGTTATTCCTTTAAACGGAATGGAATATCAATAATTAGTTTACTACACCCATTTTTTTGAACTCTTAAATAGTTCTAAATCTGCTTATAATGAAATTTTATAATTAAGGTAATGAAGACGCTGTCACAAAAAATTAATGCCTGACCCAACATTTCTGTTCCCTTTTTGTTTCCTTTTATTTAAAAAAAAACGGGACTTCCAGAGTTTTGCGAAGAGAGATGCTCTGATGCCTTTATGAAGCAGTAAATACAAGGGTTGCTGTCCCGTAAAAATTTATAAATATTTAAAGGGAGGTATACAAAAACAATCCAGATATTAGGTCTTCAATCGCGACAAGCTTTTGTTAAATTGAAAAATTTAGTTTACTAAACTCTGGAGCGAGAAGAAAAGGTTTTATTAATTGTTCAATCTTAAAATTCTAATTATGAATATAGTAAAAAGAGCAAAAGCTCCAACTCCGAAATTTTTAAAGTGCTTCGAAATATAGGATTGGCATTGGCTGCAGTTGGCGGAACTATTTTGGCTGCGCCAATTGCTTTGCCAATTGTTGTTAGTTCAATAGGAGGGTCTTTGGCTGTTTCTGGTGACATATTATCGGCTGTAAGTCAATTGACCACAACTCAGGAAAAAAGTAATGCAAGCAGGTAATCACACATTAATAGGTACCGCTGGCGGTACATTTTTAAGTGTATTGCCGAATTTGCATTCGGAAGATGTTTTAAAAACGGTTGTACTAGCATCTGTTGGTGCGTTTGTTAGTTTTACAATATCTTTAGTATTCAAATTTTTCATTAAGAAGCACAAAAAATAGTCTAATTAATTGATTTTAGGTTTATTGTACTGTTTTTTAGTTTTTTATATTGAAAATACAGAGCTGTTATTAAAGTTTTCATTCTCCTTGTATTTTACATATCCCAATTGATTGGTAATTAATTTTGTTTTTCCAATTCTAAAATCTTCTACATTAGAATGATGATGACCATAGATCCAATACTCTATTTCATTATTTTCTATAACTGATGACATTTCTGTTCCAAAAGCTTCATTTATGTGGCTATGGGCATATTTCTCAGGATAATTGATAAAAGTAGGAGGGTGGTGGGTTATCACCACTGTTGGATTATTTGTTTTAGTTTGGAATGTTTCTTCTAAAAACAATCTGCTTTCCAGATGGAGTTGGTTATAATCTTCAACAGTTAGTCTTTTTTCATTTTTTCGAATTACTCTAAAATCCGAAAGGCTTTGTTCTATGATAAATTGTTTTTCAGTTGAAATGTTTGACCATAAGGTTGAAAATACTAGTCTCACTCCATTAATGTTTTTTACCGTATTGTTTAGTAAAGTTACATTGTCTCTAATTTTTTCCTCAAAAGAACCACTTCTTTTGGAAATATCTGAGTTATAATATTCATGATTACCAGGAATCCAATAGGTATGCTCAAAATGTTCGGATATATAATCAAAGAATTTTTGATGTTGATGTATTTCTTTAAAAAGTACAATGTCACCAGCCAAAATAAGAACATCTCCTTTTGGAATAATCGGATTTTCCAAAACCCATTTTCGGTTGTCTAAAAATTCTAGGTGGAGATCTGAACAGTATTGAATTTTCATATTATTTTCCATTATAAAAGATTTAACCTTGAAAATCGCTCTGTAATTAATTCTTTATACCCTAGTTTGAAATCTTCACTCAAAAAACTTTTGTCAATTAGATCCAGCCATTTGACTTTGGCTTTTTCCATTTTATTGAATATATTTTCCTGTTGTTTCGCCTCTAAATTTAAGGTTGTAAAAGCTGCTACAAAATCAGTTCTCCTTATTTTTTTCTTTTTGGCGTTTAATGTCAATGCCAGATCTTCATCGTCTGCTGGATTTACAATAGCTGTTGCTACCATATCATAACCTGGTGATAATACAGGGCCTATTCCTGGCTGATTAATTAAAGAGAAGTTCTTGAGGTGCATATCAGCATTTCCGGTAAGGAATGAAAATAATACTTGCTCAAAAAAATTGACTACATCCAAACCCGGGTTGGTTGAGTATTTTATTATAGCTTTTGCTATTTGTTCATAGGAGCCATGGTATTTGTTTTCGGTTAACCTTTCGGTTAATTGGCACATGTCTTCCATGTGTAATTTATCTTTTTTATTGCGATCTATCCTTTTGGTGATGTAGGCTAATTTTCCTGATTCTAATCTTATCAAGCTGTGCGGTACCACTTTTATTTTAGCTAGTGTAGCTAAGTGCATAGTAAGATCTTCAACTTCGGGTAGTTGTGGAAAATTGGATGTTGGTGGTTTTAGAATATACCCTCCCCAAAGACCTAGAATTGTAAATCGTTTGGGTTCATTTCTATTTTCACTGGGTGTGAGTTCTAACGACAGTTTTGGTTGTACTCCCGTTACTGTCATATGACTTTTCACCACTTGTAATGCCAATTCTTCCATTTGAGTTTCTGTAAATGGGAGCTCAGGCGGAGTAGGTACACCGAATATTTTTTTGCTGCAGGATGTATGAAAATCTATTTCGTTTTCCTGTAGGTTTTCATAACAATATAGACATCTGCTCATACTTTCTCTTCATTTATGGGATGAACACTAACCGCACCAATGCAATCTTTACAACAAGACAATAATAAACCCATCCGGTCTCTTGGATTTAATTTCCAATTTTTTTCGGCTATGTCGAGTAGCCATCCTTCGGGAATTAAACCATCGAAAAAAGGAAATAGTACTTTACTAGTGTATGCCGCTTCTTGTACTGGTAATGTCAAACTAACCGGTTCTGGATTGTTGATTTTCAAAAAGGCGGGGTCGTAAACAAAATGGTATCCGTTTTCGTCTTGAGAAAGCCAACCCGCAGTTGTGTTGTGTATTTTAATTTCAGCCTTTATCATCTACTGTAGTTTTATAGATTACTGGGACAGCTCCTACTTGATAGCCGAATAATTGCAACACTTGGTTTACTTTATCTAAACGCACCGTTTCTTTGCCTTGTTCTAAATCACGAACAAAACGAAGTCCTACGCCTGCTTTTTCTGCCAATTCCGGTTGTGTGAGATTGGTTGCGTTTCTTTTTTCTTTGACGAATTCACTTAATTTCATATGTGTTTTGTTTTATTTTTTTAATTCGACACCAATAGAGACCTGCTAAAGTTCTCTTTAGGACACTTAAATCAGCAATGATACCTTTGTTAATTTTGTTTTTAAATTATTCTTCTATTACTCAGTGTTTTGTTTTATAAAAGGATAAGAAATTGTAAATTTTCATATTCGAGCTTCC